>NZ_JBMKIA010000038.1:0-29410 GCF_049238215.1 Enterobacter cloacae complex sp. IR5441 | reverse complement strand
GAAGTGTACATTCTGTCCAAAGACGAAGGCGGCCGTCATACTCCGTTCTTCAAAGGCTACCGTCCACAGTTCTACTTCCGTACAACTGACGTGACCGGTACCATCGAACTGCCAGAAGGTGTAGAGATGGTAATGCCAGGCGACAACATCAAGATGGTTGTGACGCTGATCCACCCAATCGCGATGGACGACGGTCTGCGTTTCGCAATCCGTGAAGGCGGCCGTACCGTTGGCGCGGGCGTTGTTGCTAAAGTTCTCGGCTAATCGCTGATAACATTTGACGCAATGCGCAATAAAAGGGCATCATTTGATGCCCTTTTTGCACGCTTTCACATCAGAACCTGGCTCATCAGTGATTAATTTTGTCATAATCATTGCTGAGACAGGCTCTGCGGAGAGCGTATAATACGAAAAGCGAATAGCATTTCGATTGGTTTGCCTCGCACTCGCGGGGTGAAAATGTTTGTAGAATACTTCTGACAGGTTGGTTTATGAGTGCGAATACCGAAGCTCAAGGGAGCGGGCGCGGCCTGGAAGCGATGAAATGGGTAGTTGTAGCCGTGCTGCTGATTGTGGCGATTGTCGGCAACTATCTTTATCGTGACATGATGCTGCCGCTACGCGCGCTTGCAGTGGTAATTCTGATTGCTGCGGCGGGTGGTGTCGCGCTGTTGACGACGAAAGGCAAAGCGACCGTTGCGTTTGCCCGCGAAGCGCGTACCGAAGTCCGCAAGGTCATTTGGCCGACTCGCCAGGAAACATTGCACACCACGCTGATTGTAGCGGCGGTAACCGCTGTAATGTCACTGATCCTGTGGGGACTGGATGGTATTCTGGTTCGCCTGGTATCCTTTATCACTGGCCTGAGGTTCTGAGATGTCTGAAGCCCCTAAAAAGCGCTGGTACGTCGTTCAGGCGTTTTCCGGTTTTGAAGGCCGCGTAGCTACGTCGCTGCGTGAGCATATCAAATTACACAATATGGAAGAGTTATTTGGCGAAGTTATGGTTCCGACCGAAGAAGTGGTTGAGATCCGTGGCGGCCAACGTCGCAAAAGCGAGCGTAAATTCTTCCCGGGTTACGTGCTGGTTCAGATGGTGATGAACGACGCGAGCTGGCACCTGGTGCGCAGCGTACCACGCGTGATGGGCTTTATCGGCGGCACATCTGACCGTCCGGCGCCAATCAGCGACAAAGAAGTTGATGCGATTATGAACCGCCTCCAGCAGGTTGGTGATAAACCGCGTCCGAAAACGCTGTTTGAACCGGGTGAGATGGTTCGTGTTAACGACGGTCCGTTTGCTGACTTCAATGGCGTCGTCGAAGAAGTGGACTACGAGAAGTCCCGCCTGAAAGTTTCCGTTTCTATCTTTGGTCGTGCGACCCCGGTAGAGCTGGACTTTGCTCAGGTAGAAAAAGCCTAAGCAGCGATCAAAAAAGCGACGATTTAATCGTTGCACAGGGCGCGAGATTGGAATACAATTTCGCGCCTTTTGTTTTTATGGGCCCCGGCCCGTAAAACGAATTTTATTCACGGGGAGCCTCTCCGAGGCGTTATTACCCAATCAGAGGATTTTAGAATGGCTAAGAAAGTACAAGCCTACGTCAAGCTGCAGGTTGCAGCAGGTATGGCGAACCCAAGTCCACCAGTTGGTCCAGCTCTGGGTCAGCAGGGTGTGAACATCATGGAATTCTGTAAAGCGTTCAACGCCAAAACTGAATCCATGGAAAAAGGTCTGCCAATCCCAGTTGTAATCACTGTTTACGCTGACCGTTCTTTCACTTTCGTTACCAAAACCCCTCCAGCAGCAGTTCTGCTGAAGAAAGCAGCGGGCATCAAGTCTGGTTCCGGTAAGCCGAACAAAGACAAAGTGGGTAAAATTTCCCGCGCTCAGTTGCAGGAAATCGCGCAGACCAAAGCTGCCGACATGACTGGTTCCGACATTGAAGCGATGACTCGCTCCATCGAAGGTACTGCACGTTCCATGGGCCTGGTAGTGGAGGACTAAGAAATGGCTAAACTGACCAAGCGCATGTCCGTGATCCGTGACAAAGTTGATGCGACCAAACAGTACGACATCAACGAAGCTATCGCTCTGCTGAAAGAACTGGCAACTGCTAAGTTCGTTGAAAGCGTTGACGTTGCCGTTAACCTGGGCATCGACGCTCGTAAATCCGATCAGAACGTTCGTGGCGCAACTGTACTGCCACACGGTACTGGCCGTTCCGTACGCGTAGCTGTATTTGCTCAGGGTGCAAACGCTGAAGCTGCTAAAGCTGCCGGCGCTGAACTGGTAGGTATGGAAGATCTGGCTGATCAGATCAAGAAAGGCGAAATGAACTTTGACGTTGTTATTGCTTCTCCAGATGCAATGCGCGTTGTTGGCCAGCTGGGCCAGGTTCTGGGTCCACGCGGCCTGATGCCAAACCCGAAAGTGGGTACTGTAACGCCTAACGTTGCTGAAGCGGTTAAGAACGCTAAAGCAGGTCAGGTTCGTTACCGTAACGACAAAAACGGCATCATCCACACCACCATCGGTAAAGTGGACTTTGACGCTGACAAACTGAAAGAAAACCTGGAAGCTCTGCTGGTTGCGCTGAAAAAAGCAAAACCAACTCAGGCGAAAGGCGTGTACATCAAGAAAGTTAGCATCTCCACCACCATGGGTGCAGGTGTTGCAGTTGACCAGGCTGGCCTGAGCGCTGCTGCAAACTAATGCCTTTACGTGGGCGGTGATTTTGTCTACAATCTTACCCCCACGTTTGCTAACAAAAGTTAGCGGCTAAAAGAATTGTTCGTTGGAGCCTGGCCTATCCAGGCCTCCGTCGAAGACCGCAGGTGTTTCGCAAGAAACTTAATCCCCTGCGTAGACGGTGACAGAACGCTAAGATTATTTTAAATACTCTGGCTTGTTTCTGCTCACCGTATTAAGACGCTCTTCCCGTTGGGTCGAGTGAAGTGAGTTCCGGAACATGAGTTCCGGCAAACATCCAGGAGCAAAGCTAATGGCTTTAAATCTTCAAGACAAACAAGCGATTGTTGCTGAAGTCAGCGAAGTAGCCAAAGGCGCGCTGTCTGCAGTAGTTGCGGATTCCCGTGGCGTTACTGTAGACAAAATGACTGAACTGCGTAAAGCAGGTCGTGAAGCTGGCGTATACATGCGTGTTGTTCGTAACACCCTGCTGCGTCGCGTAGTTGAAGGTACTCAGTTCGAGTGCCTGAAAGACACGTTTGTTGGTCCGACCCTGATTGCATACTCTATGGAACACCCGGGCGCTGCTGCTCGTCTGTTCAAAGAGTTCGCGAAAGCGAATGCAAAATTTGAGGTCAAAGCTGCAGCCTTTGAAGGTGAGTTGATCCCGGCATCGCAAATCGATCGCCTGGCAACCCTGCCGACCTACGAAGAAGCAATTGCACGCCTGATGGCAACCATGAAAGAAGCTGCGGCTGGCAAACTGGTTCGCACTCTGGCTGCTGTACGCGATGCGAAAGAAGCTGCTTAATCGCAGTTATCTTTATAAAGCATTTGCTTACGTATAAACTTATTCTGATTTTCAGGAACAATTTAAATGTCTATCACTAAAGATCAAATCATTGAAGCAGTAGCAGCTATGTCCGTAATGGACGTTGTAGAGCTGGTTTCTGCAATGGAAGAAAAATTCGGTGTTTCTGCTGCTGCTGCTGTAGCTGTAGCTGCGGGCCCGGCTGAAGCTGCTGAAGAAAAAACTGAATTCGACGTAATTCTGAAAGCTGCTGGCGCGAACAAAGTTGCTGTAATCAAAGCAGTACGTGGCGCAACTGGCCTGGGTCTGAAAGAAGCTAAAGACCTGGTAGAATCTGCTCCAGCTGCGCTGAAAGAAGGCGTGAGCAAAGACGACGCAGAAGCACTGAAAAAATCTCTGGAAGAAGCTGGCGCTGAAGTTGAAGTTAAATAAGCCAACTTTTCTGGTTGCAGCCTAAGTAATTAGGCTGATGGCTGGTGACTTTTTAGTCACCAGCCTTTTTGCGCTGTAAGGCATCAGCAGCATTTCACACTGTTTGACTGCTGGTTGTCCTGACAATGCTTGTTTCTATCGACGACTTAATATACTGCGACAGGGTGCTCGCTCTGTGTAAATCGCAATGAAATGGTTTAAGCGTGATAGCAACAGGTATTGCGGAAAGTATTCAATTTTCCGGTCCACAAAATGGTGTTGCACAAACTGTCCCTTCGTCGGACAGATGGGTCGACTTGTCAGCGAGCTGAGGAACCCTATGGTTTACTCCTATACCGAGAAAAAACGTATTCGTAAGGATTTTGGTAAACGTCCACAAGTTCTGGACATTCCATATCTCCTTTCTATCCAGCTTGACTCGTTCCAGAAGTTTATCGAGCAAGATCCTGAAGGGCAGTACGGCCTGGAAGCAGCCTTCCGTTCCGTGTTCCCGATTCAGAGCTACAGCGGTAATTCCGAGCTGCAGTACGTCAGCTACCGCCTTGGCGAACCGGTGTTTGACGTTCAGGAATGTCAGATCCGTGGCGTGACCTATTCCGCACCGCTGCGCGTAAAACTGCGTCTGGTGATCTACGAGCGCGAAGCGCCGGAAGGCACCGTAAAAGACATTAAAGAACAAGAAGTCTACATGGGTGAAATTCCACTCATGACGGACAACGGTACTTTCGTTATCAACGGTACTGAGCGTGTTATCGTTTCCCAGCTGCACCGTAGCCCGGGCGTCTTCTTCGACAGCGATAAAGGTAAAACGCACTCTTCCGGTAAAGTACTGTATAACGCACGCATCATTCCTTACCGTGGTTCATGGCTGGACTTCGAATTCGATCCAAAAGACAACCTGTTTGTCCGTATCGACCGTCGTCGTAAGCTGCCTGCAACCATCATTCTGCGTGCACTGAACTATACCACTGAGCAGATCCTGGACCTGTTCTTTGAGAAAGTGATCTTTGAAATCCGCGACAACAAGTTGCAGATGGAGTTGGTGCCGGAACGTCTGCGTGGTGAGACCGCGTCGTTCGACATCGAAGCCGACGGCAAAGTGTATGTGGAAAAAGGTCGCCGTATCACCGCGCGCCACATCCGCCAGCTGGAAAAAGATGATATCAAACACATCGAAGTTCCGGTTGAATACATTGCAGGAAAAGTAGCCGCGAAAGATTACGTTGATGAATCAACTGGCGAGCTGATCTGCCCGGCGAACATGGAGCTGAGCCTGGATCTGCTGGCTAAGCTGAGCCAGTCTGGCCACAAACGTATCGAAACGCTGTTCACCAACGATCTGGACCACGGTCCGTACATCTCTGAGACTGTACGCGTCGACCCAACCAACGATCGTCTGAGCGCGCTGGTCGAAATCTACCGCATGATGCGTCCTGGTGAGCCACCAACTCGCGAAGCGGCTGAAAGCCTGTTCGAGAACCTGTTCTTCTCCGAAGACCGCTACGATCTGTCCGCGGTTGGTCGTATGAAGTTCAACCGTTCTCTGCTGCGCGACGAGATCGAAGGTTCCGGTATCCTGAGCAAAGACGACATCATTGAAGTGATGAAGAAGCTCATCGATATCCGTAACGGTAAAGGCGAAGTGGACGATATCGACCACCTCGGCAACCGTCGTATCCGTTCCGTAGGCGAAATGGCGGAAAACCAGTTCCGCGTTGGCCTGGTACGTGTAGAGCGTGCGGTGAAAGAGCGTCTGTCTCTGGGCGATCTGGATACCCTGATGCCTCAGGATATGATTAACGCGAAGCCGATTTCTGCGGCAGTGAAAGAGTTCTTCGGTTCCAGCCAGCTGTCTCAGTTCATGGACCAGAACAACCCGCTGTCTGAGATCACGCACAAACGTCGTATCTCCGCACTCGGCCCAGGCGGTCTGACCCGTGAACGCGCAGGCTTTGAAGTTCGAGACGTACACCCGACTCACTACGGTCGCGTATGTCCAATCGAAACGCCTGAAGGTCCAAACATCGGTCTGATCAACTCCCTGTCCGTGTACGCACAGACGAACGAATACGGTTTCCTCGAGACCCCGTATCGTAAAGTGACCGACGGTGTTGTTACTGACGAAATTCATTACCTGTCTGCTATCGAAGAAGGCAACTACGTTATCGCTCAGGCGAACTCCAACCTGGATGACGAAGGCCACTTTGTAGAAGATCTGGTTACCTGCCGTAGCAAAGGCGAATCCAGCTTGTTCAGCCGCGACCAGGTTGACTACATGGACGTATCCACCCAGCAGGTGGTATCCGTCGGTGCGTCCCTGATCCCGTTCCTGGAACACGATGACGCCAACCGTGCATTGATGGGTGCGAACATGCAACGTCAGGCCGTTCCAACTCTGCGTGCTGATAAGCCGCTGGTTGGTACCGGTATGGAACGTGCTGTTGCCGTTGACTCTGGTGTTACAGCAGTTGCTAAGCGTGGCGGTACCGTTCAGTACGTTGACGCATCCCGTATCGTTATCAAAGTTAACGAAGACGAGATGTATCCGGGCGAAGCGGGTATCGACATCTACAACCTGACCAAATACACCCGTTCTAACCAGAACACCTGTATCAACCAGATGCCATGTGTGTCTCTGGGTGAGCCAGTTGAGCGCGGCGACGTGCTGGCAGACGGTCCGTCCACCGACCTCGGTGAACTGGCGCTCGGTCAGAACATGCGCGTAGCGTTCATGCCGTGGAACGGTTACAACTTCGAAGACTCCATCCTCGTCTCCGAGCGTGTGGTTCAGGAAGATCGTTTCACCACCATCCACATTCAGGAACTGGCATGTGTGTCCCGTGACACCAAGCTGGGGCCAGAAGAGATCACCGCTGACATCCCGAACGTGGGTGAAGCTGCGCTCTCTAAACTGGATGAATCCGGTATTGTTTACATCGGCGCGGAAGTGACCGGCGGTGACATTCTGGTTGGTAAGGTCACGCCGAAAGGCGAAACCCAGCTGACGCCAGAAGAGAAACTGCTGCGTGCTATCTTCGGTGAGAAAGCGTCTGACGTTAAAGACTCTTCTCTGCGCGTACCAAACGGTGTTTCCGGTACGGTTATCGACGTTCAGGTCTTCACCCGTGACGGCGTTGAGAAAGATAAGCGTGCGCTGGAAATCGAAGAGATGCAGCTCAAACAGGCTAAGAAAGACCTGTCTGAAGAACTGCAAATCCTCGAAGCAGGTCTGTTCAGCCGTATCTATGCGGTGCTGGTTGCCGGTGGCGTTGAAGCTGAGAAGCTCGACAAACTGCCACGCGATCGCTGGCTGGAACTGGGCCTGACCGACGAAGAGAAACAGAATCAGCTGGAACAGCTGGCTGAGCAGTATGACGAACTGAAACACGAGTTCGAGAAAAAACTCGAAGCGAAACGCCGCAAAATCACTCAGGGCGACGATCTGGCACCAGGCGTGCTGAAGATTGTTAAGGTGTATCTGGCTGTTAAACGTCAGATCCAGCCTGGTGATAAGATGGCAGGTCGTCACGGTAACAAGGGTGTTATCTCTAAGATCAACCCGATCGAAGATATGCCGCACGATGCTAACGGTACGCCGGTAGATATCGTACTGAACCCACTGGGCGTACCGTCTCGTATGAACATCGGTCAGATTCTGGAAACCCACCTGGGTATGGCTGCGAAAGGTATCGGCGATAAGATCAACGCCATGCTGAAACAGCAGCAGGAAGTCGCGAAACTGCGCGAGTTCATCCAGCGTGCCTACGATCTGGGTACCGACGTTCGTCAGAAAGTCGACCTGAACACCTTCAGCGATGAAGAAGTGCTGCGTCTGGCAGAGAACCTGCGCAAAGGTATGCCAATTGCAACGCCGGTATTCGACGGTGCAAAAGAAGCTGAAATTAAAGAGCTGCTGCAACTGGGTGGTCTGCCAACGTCTGGTCAGATTACGCTGTTTGACGGCCGTACCGGTGAACAGTTCGAGCGTCCGGTAACCGTAGGTTACATGTACATGCTGAAACTGAACCACCTGGTCGACGACAAGATGCACGCTCGTTCTACCGGTTCTTACAGCCTGGTTACTCAGCAGCCGCTGGGTGGTAAGGCTCAGTTCGGTGGTCAGCGCTTCGGGGAGATGGAAGTGTGGGCGCTGGAAGCATACGGCGCAGCATACACCTTGCAGGAAATGCTCACCGTTAAGTCTGATGACGTGAACGGTCGTACTAAGATGTATAAGAACATCGTAGACGGCAACCATCAGATGGAACCGGGCATGCCAGAATCCTTCAACGTACTGTTGAAAGAGATTCGTTCGCTGGGTATCAACATCGAACTGGAAGACGAGTAATTCTCGCTCAAACAGGTCACTGCTGTCGGGTTAACGCCCGACAGCAGAGTGTGCTAACTCCGACGGGAGCAAATCCGTGAAAGACTTATTAAAGTTTCTGAAAGCGCAAACTAAAACCGAAGAGTTTGATGCGATCAAAATTGCTCTGGCTTCGCCAGACATGATCCGTTCATGGTCTTTCGGTGAAGTTAAAAAGCCGGAAACCATTAACTACCGTACGTTCAAACCTGAGCGTGACGGCCTTTTCTGTGCGCGTATTTTCGGGCCAGTAAAAGATTACGAGTGCCTGTGCGGTAAGTACAAGCGCCTGAAACACCGTGGTGTGATCTGTGAGAAGTGCGGCGTTGAAGTGACCCAGACCAAAGTACGCCGTGAGCGTATGGGCCACATCGAGCTGGCGTCTCCGACCGCTCACATCTGGTTCCTGAAATCTCTGCCGTCCCGTATCGGTCTGCTGCTGGATATGCCGCTGCGCGATATCGAACGTGTTCTGTACTTCGAATCTTATGTGGTTATCGAAGGCGGGATGACCAATCTGGAACGTAACCAGATCCTGACCGAAGAACAGTATCTGGACGCGCTGGAAGAGTTCGGTGACGAATTCGACGCGAAGATGGGTGCGGAAGCTATCCAGGCCCTGCTGAAGAGCATGGATCTGGAGCAAGAGTGTGAAACTCTGCGCGAAGAGCTGAACGAAACCAACTCCGAAACCAAGCGTAAAAAGCTGACCAAGCGTATCAAACTGCTGGAAGCGTTCGTTCAGTCTGGTAACAAACCAGAGTGGATGATCCTGACCGTTCTGCCGGTTCTGCCGCCAGATCTGCGTCCGCTGGTTCCGCTGGATGGTGGTCGTTTCGCAACGTCGGATCTGAACGATCTGTACCGTCGCGTGATCAACCGTAACAACCGTCTGAAACGTCTGCTGGATCTGGCTGCGCCGGACATCATCGTACGCAACGAAAAACGTATGCTTCAGGAAGCAGTCGATGCCCTGTTGGATAACGGTCGTCGTGGTCGTGCGATCACCGGTTCTAACAAACGTCCTCTGAAATCTTTGGCCGACATGATCAAAGGTAAGCAGGGTCGTTTCCGTCAGAACCTGCTCGGTAAGCGTGTTGACTACTCCGGTCGTTCTGTAATCACCGTAGGTCCATACCTGCGTCTGCATCAGTGCGGTCTGCCGAAGAAAATGGCACTGGAGCTGTTCAAACCGTTCATCTACGGCAAGCTGGAGCTGCGTGGCCTCGCCACCACCATCAAAGCCGCGAAGAAAATGGTTGAGCGTGAAGAAGCTGTCGTTTGGGATATCCTGGACGAAGTGATCCGCGAACACCCGGTACTGCTGAACCGTGCACCAACCCTGCACCGTCTGGGTATCCAGGCATTTGAGCCGGTACTGATCGAAGGTAAAGCGATCCAGCTGCACCCGCTGGTTTGTGCGGCCTATAACGCCGACTTCGATGGTGACCAGATGGCTGTTCACGTACCGCTGACGCTGGAAGCCCAGCTCGAAGCGCGTGCGCTGATGATGTCTACCAACAACATCCTGTCTCCAGCGAACGGTGAACCTATCATCGTTCCTTCTCAGGACGTTGTACTGGGTCTGTACTACATGACCCGTGACTGTGTTAACGCCAAAGGCGAAGGCATGGTGCTGACTGGCCCGAAAGAAGCTGAGCGTATTTATCGCGCTGGCCTGGCCTCTCTGCATGCGCGCGTTAAAGTGCGTATCACCGAATACGAAAAAGATGAAAACGGCGAGTTCGTTGCGCACACCAGCCTGAAAGACACGACCGTTGGCCGTGCCATTCTGTGGATGATCGTACCGAAAGGTCTGCCTTTCTCCATCGTCAACCAGGCGCTGGGCAAGAAAGCGATCTCCAAAATGCTGAACACCTGTTACCGCATTCTGGGTCTGAAGCCGACCGTTATCTTCGCTGACCAGACAATGTACACCGGCTTTGCTTATGCAGCGCGTTCAGGTGCATCTGTTGGTATCGATGACATGGTCATCCCAGAGAAGAAACACGAGATCATCTCTGAAGCGGAAGCTGAAGTTGCTGAGATCCAGGAGCAGTTCCAGTCTGGTCTGGTAACCGCAGGCGAACGTTACAACAAAGTTATCGATATCTGGGCTGCGGCGAACGATCGTGTATCTAAAGCGATGATGGATAACCTGCAAACCGAAACCGTGATTAACCGTGACGGCGTAGAAGAGCAGCAGGTCTCCTTCAACAGCATCTACATGATGGCCGACTCCGGTGCGCGTGGTTCTGCGGCACAGATTCGTCAGCTGGCAGGTATGCGTGGTCTGATGGCGAAGCCAGATGGCTCCATCATCGAAACGCCAATCACCGCGAACTTCCGTGAAGGTCTGAACGTACTCCAGTACTTCATCTCCACGCACGGTGCGCGTAAAGGTCTGGCGGATACCGCACTGAAAACGGCGAACTCCGGTTATCTGACGCGTCGTCTGGTTGACGTTGCGCAGGATCTGGTCGTCACCGAAGACGATTGTGGCACCCTCGAAGGTATCACCATGACCCCGGTTATCGAGGGTGGTGATGTTAAAGAGCCGCTGCGCGATCGCGTACTGGGTCGTGTGACCGCGGAAGACATTCTGAAGCCGGGCACCGCAGACATTCTGGTTCCACGCAACACCCTGCTGCACGAACAGTGGTGTGACCTGCTGGAAGCGAACTCTGTTGACTCCGTGAAAGTGCGTTCCGTTGTATCCTGTGACACCGACTTTGGTGTGTGTGCGCACTGCTACGGTCGTGACCTGGCGCGTGGCCACATCATCAACAAAGGTGAGGCTATCGGCGTTATCGCGGCACAGTCCATCGGTGAGCCGGGTACACAGCTGACGATGCGTACGTTCCACATCGGTGGTGCGGCATCTCGTGCGGCTGCTGAATCCAGCATCCAGGTGAAAAACAAAGGTAGCATCAAGCTCAGCAACGCGAAGTCGGTTGTGAACTCCAGCGGTAAACTGGTTATCACTTCCCGTAACACCGAGCTGAAGCTGATCGACGAATTCGGTCGTACCAAAGAGAGCTATAAAGTGCCTTACGGTGCGGTTATGGCGAAAGGTGATGGCGAGCAGGTTGCTGGCGGTGAAACCGTTGCAAACTGGGATCCACACACCATGCCGGTTATCACCGAAGTAAGTGGTTTCATCCGCTTCACTGACATGATCGACGGCCAGACCATTACTCGTCAGACCGACGAGCTGACCGGTCTGTCTTCTCTGGTGGTTCTGGATTCTGCTGAACGTACTACCGGCGGTAAAGATCTGCGTCCTGCACTGAAAATCGTTGATGCTCAGGGTAACGACGTTCTGATCCCTGGTACCGATATGCCTGCGCAGTACTTCCTGCCGGGTAAAGCGATTGTACAGCTGGAAGATGGCGTACAGATCAGCTCTGGTGACACCCTGGCGCGTATTCCTCAGGAATCCGGCGGTACCAAGGACATCACCGGTGGTCTGCCACGCGTTGCGGACCTGTTCGAAGCACGTCGTCCGAAAGAGCCTGCGATCCTGGCTGAAATCAGCGGTATCATCTCCTTCGGTAAAGAGACCAAAGGTAAGCGCCGCCTGGTTATTACGCCAGTAGATGGCAGCGAGCCGTACGAAGAGATGATTCCTAAGTGGCGTCAGCTCAACGTGTTCGAAGGTGAACGCGTAGAACGTGGTGACGTGGTTTCCGATGGTCCAGAAGCGCCGCACGACATCCTGCGTCTGCGTGGTGTGCATGCTGTTACCCGTTACATTGTTAACGAAGTACAGGACGTATACCGTCTGCAAGGCGTTAAGATTAACGATAAACACATTGAAGTTATCGTTCGTCAGATGCTGCGTAAAGCAACCATCGAAAACGCGGGCAGCTCCGACTTCCTGGAAGGCGAGCAGGTTGAATACTCACGCGTTAAGATCGCTAACCGGGATCTGGAAGCGAACGGCAAAATCGGTGCGACCTTCGCACGCGATCTGCTGGGTATCACCAAAGCGTCTCTGGCAACCGAGTCCTTCATCTCTGCTGCATCGTTCCAGGAAACCACTCGTGTCCTGACCGAAGCGGCTGTTGCAGGTAAACGTGATGAACTGCGCGGTCTGAAAGAGAACGTTATCGTGGGTCGTCTGATCCCGGCCGGTACCGGTTATGCGTACCACCAGGATCGTATGCGTCGTCGCGCAGCGGGCGAACTGCCAGCTGCACCGCAGGTGACTGCCGAAGATGCATCCGCGAGCCTTGCAGAACTGCTGAACGCAGGTCTGGGCGGTTCCGACAACGAGTAATCGTTGATGCCCGGTAGGTAAAATTACCGGGCATATGAATCACAGGTCGGGTAAGCGTAGCGCCACCCGACAATAAAAAACCCGCCTCGGCGGGTTTTTTTACATCTGTATGTCTTCAGTTCACTAACGGGATACGTCGATAAAGCTCAATCATATCGCCCGCCAGATCCTGAATAACCATCGCGTTCATCAGGTGATCCTGAGAGTGAACGGTGATCAGGTTAACCGGAAGTTTCCCGGTCCCTTCATCAAGACCGATAAGCTGCGTCTGGATCGTATGCGCATGTTTCACATATTCACGCGATTCTTCCATCGCTTTCTCGGCTTCATCAAAGTCGCCTTTTCGCGCCATCTGTAACGCCGTCAGGGCCGCGCTGCGCGCTGCGCCTGCGTTGACCAGCAGTTCCATAATCGTGGTTTCTAAGTCTTCCATTATGACTCCAGAAGTTTGAGCGCTTTTTCCAGTACGGCATCACCTTTCATCATGCCGTAATCCATCATGTCGATGACCGCAACCTTTTTTCCGAGCGGATCGGCCTGCGCCTGGAGTTTTGCCTGTTCGTATTTAACCTGTGGCCCCAGTAATACGATATCAGCCGTCGCGATGTTATCTTTAAACTCCGCGACCGGAACGGCTTTAATGGTTACTTCGACTCCTTTTTTCTGCGCGGCATCTTTCATACGTTGAACCAGCATGCTGGTTGACATTCCCGCTGCACAGCATAAAACGATGTTCTTCATAGTCAGCCTCGATCTACATGTGTTTATTGATAATTATCCCGTGCAGACCGCTTCAACAACCGCTTTACCGCGATTGTGTGTCAGGCATCACAAAGAAATCGGCATTTTTCTGAAACCGGTTACAATTTTACAGCGGAGAGCATTCTGCCCGTCAGATCGGGCAGAATTTGAGGAAGGGTATTATCGGCTGGCCGTGCTTACGATGCGGTTTTTACCCTGTTGTTTAGCGGTATACAGCGCTTCATCTACGCTACCGATAAATTGTTCCAGCGGTTCGAAGTGCCACTCCCCCATCCCGGCGCTGAAGGTCACTCGCAGGTTCTCTTCCCGCCAGGTCCGCTTCTCAACGGCGGTGCGCCAGGCTTCCAGTAGCGCGTGCGCGGAGTTCATCAGCTCGGCCGGGAATATCACGCCGAACTCTTCTCCACCGTAGCGGTAAACGTAAACGTGGTGCGGCTGCATGATCTGAATACCTTCCCGCGCCACGTTGCGCAGCACAATATCCCCGCTCAGGTGGCCCCAGGTGTCGTTAATGGATTTGAAGTTATCGATGTCGATCAGCGCCAGAACGAAGGGTTGATGAGCAGTCAGCAGCTCATCCACATCGTTATCGAACGCACGGCGATTTTTGCAGCCTGTCAGCGCATCATGGGTGGCCTGACGGACATAGGCCAGCTCGCGTTCTTTATTGGTTCGAATGGTATGGCTGAGCATCGCCTCAAGGCGTGGCGCCTGGTTGACGTCGCCGGTTTTGATGGCGTTGATAATGTTCATCAGCACAGAACGCGAGGCATGACGAAGGTAAAGCCCGAACAGAATGATGATGATTGCCGCCAGCGCAAATCCCCAGCCGACGACGGTGGTTTCATGCCGGGTGATGACGGTAAGCGTGGCATCGGAGACCCGATAAATCACAAACCAGTCCGGATTGGTGAAAGAGTAGTAGTAATACCAGGTTTTACTTTTGGGGTCGAAAAGATGGCCTTCGCCGCTGGTCATTTTGTCCATCAGCGCTTCGCTTACATACTGCTTAAAGAGCGCCCCCGTGTCCGGATGCAGCACAACGGCGCCGTCACGCTCCACGACAAAAAACTCACCCTGAACCGGCGCCACCATCTGGCGCAGGGTATACCCCATGGACGTTAAATCAAGATGGAAAGCGAGCGTGCCCTTCAGACGGCCTTCCGGTGAAATGACCGGCTTATAGAGGGTGACAGTAGGATGTTGGGTGAAATAGTCCAGATAGGGGCGGGTGTAGTGAGGAAAGTTGCTGGCTTCCGCTTGCCCGACAAACCATGGGCGGGTTCTGGCGTCGAACGACTTACTTTTCTCCGTTGGCAGCACTTCCGGCGCGCGCAGATGGCGCCCTTCTGTGTCCGCCAGAGAGATAGACGACACCGTCGGCATCAGGTTCTGCAAATGCATCAACATCTGCAAACCGTGTGTCGGATCGATATTTATTGTCTGATTTACTCTGTCGTTACGGGCGAAGTACATCGCAGCGCGACCAAGAATATAGTCATTTTCTCGCAGGATGGATTCGGTATAGTTCACCGCCAGATTATGGGTGAAGTTACCATTAATCTTATGATAATCCTCAAGAAAATCCTTTCTCTGTGAAAGGATGACCAGGACGGCGATCAGCGCGAAACTGAACAGGATCCCCGCGAAGCTGACCATAATTGGCCGGGTAAAAGAGAGCTTTTTACTGTGGAGTGCCATGAGTTGTACATCAATCCAGATGGTAGACGCGTTGCGTCTGTCGATACCCTCAGCATAGTCGCTGTCCGGTTGCTGGTAGTAAATTATACAGAAGGCGATTACCGACGAGATGATTTATCTTAAGCGTAGATAAGAAACGACGTATTTATTGTATCAATTGAATTTTGTTTAAGAGGCGGAGGGCAGGGCGAAACGAGGAAGAAGCATTTTCACCCTGGTCAGCGTCCGTTGCTGACGTGGTTAAGCATAAGAAAACCGGGCAGATCGCCTCAATCGCCCGGTTATGATCTTACGAGCCGCCTCGTAACCTTTTCGCATTTTTGCAGACAGTTTCAGCGCTAATGCGAGGCTCTTCCCAGCCAGCTATCCCAGTCTTTCCACACCGGCTGTAGCCCCTGTGCAGTCAGGGCTTCCGCCACCGCTTCGGGCCGTCGGCCGTCGTGCGGTGCAAACTGTTCCAGTTCCGGGTGATCGTCCGCGTAACCGCCCGGCTGCGTTTTGGAAAAGGCGCTGACGTTATTGATCGCCAGCGGGATCGCGCGGTCGCGAAACGCGGGGGATTCACGCGTGGAGAGCGACAATTCCACTTCCGGCGCGAACAGGCGAAATGCACACAGGGTTTGCACCAGCTGGCGCTCATCCATCAGCGAGGCGGGTTCAACGCCTCCCGTACAGGGACGCAGCCGCGGGAAAGAGATGGAATAGCGGCTTTGCCAGTACTGCTGCTGTAGCCACAGCAGATGCTCCGCCACCATATAGCAGTCCACCCGCCAGCTGTCGGACAGACCAATAAGCGCGCCCAGCCCAATTTTATCGATACCGGCGCGCCCCAGCCTGTCCGGCGTTTCCAGCCGGAAGATGAAATCCTGCTTCTTCCCTTTCAGGTGATGCCGGGCATAGGTCGCCTCATGGTAGGTTTCCTGATAAACCATTACGCCGTCCAGCCCGAGGGTTTTCAGCTCCGCATATTCCTCCTGCGACAGAGGCTGCACTTCCATTTGCAACGAGGCAAATTCGCGGCGGATGGCCGGAAGATGCTGGCGAAAATAGTCCATCCCCACTTTGCCCTGATGTTCACCCGTCACCAGCAGGAGATGTTCAAAACCCATCTCACGAATAGCCGCACACTCGCGGGCGATCTCATGCTCATCCAGCGTTTTACGCTTAATACGGTTGCTCATGGAGAAACCACAGTAGGTGCAGTCATTGGCGCACAGATTAGAAAGATAGAGCGGCACGTAAAAGCTCACCGTGTTGCCAAAACGCTGGCGGGTGAGGCGTTGCGCGCGCTGGGCCATCGGTTCAAGGTACGCGCTGGCTGCCGGAGAAAGCAGGGCCATCAAATCCTCGCGCGTCAAATGTTTGGCTGTTAATGCCCGCTCTACGTCCGCAGAGGTTTTACTGTTGATGCGTAAGGCAATATCGTCCCAGTTAAGCTGACGCCAGCGATCGGTAAAGGTAGCCATCAGAGTGCCTCCAGAAAATCGGTCAGCGGGCTGGTGGCCTGCGCCTTAACACTGCGCGAGCCGGGGCCGGACTGCCGAGCCAGCAGACCGGACTCCACGGCAAGGCGGAACGCACGCGCCATCATCACCGGGTCGTCGGCCACCGCAATCGCGGTATTGACCAGCACCGCATCGGCCCCCATCTCCAGCGCCTGCGCGGCGTGACTGGGTACGCCGATGCCCGCATCCACCACCACCGGCACGGTCGCCTGCTCAATAATGATTTCCAGCATCGCGCGGGTCTCCAGCCCCTGGTTGGAGCCAATGGGGGCGCCCAGCGGCATTACGGCCGCGCAGCCGACCTCTTCCAGACGCTTACAGAGCACGGGGTCGGCACCACAGTAGGGCAGAACGGTGAATCCCTGCTGCACCAGTTTCTCTGCCGCTTTCAGGGTTTCGATCGGATCGGGCAACAGCCAGCGGGCGTCCGGATGAATTTCCAGCTTCAGCCAGCGGGTGTCGAGCGCTTCTCGCGCCAGTTGCGCAGCGAAAATTGCTTCCTCGGCCGTTTTCGCACCGGAGGTATTCGGTAAGAGCGTCACGCCTGCCTCCAGTAACGGCGCAAGTATGGCATCGTTGTGCTGACGCAGATCCACGCGCTTCATCGCCAGCGTCACCAGCTGGCTGCCGCTTTCACGAATGGCATCCACCATCAGCTGCGGGGAGGCGAATTTTCCGGTTCCGGTAAACAGATGTGAATCAAAGACTTTGTCGGCAATACGTAACATCTTAGCCCCCTGCGATAACCTGAAACAGCAGGATCTGGTCGCCTTCATTGACCTGCTGATGTTCCCACCGCTCGCGCGGCAGGATCTGTTGATTGAGCGCCAGCGCCGTTCCCGGCTTCAGCTGGCGCAGCGTGTCGAGCAGGGCGGCAACGGTGAGATCGTCGTCGCACGTCATCGGCTCATCGTTAAACAGAATGCGCATTGCGGCCTCCGCATACCGGGCAGTGGCTGGCACGGTTTAACGCCAGATGACGCCAGCCGCTG
Organism: Enterobacter cloacae complex sp. IR5441; assembly: GCF_049238215.1. Classification (NCBI taxonomy): domain Bacteria; kingdom Pseudomonadati; phylum Pseudomonadota; class Gammaproteobacteria; order Enterobacterales; family Enterobacteriaceae; genus Enterobacter; species Enterobacter cloacae complex sp. IR5441. The sequence continues at coordinate 11,868 of NZ_JBMKIA010000038.1, read as the reverse complement.
GAGCGGGCGTCGAACAGCCGCAGCGTGTTGCGTTCTGTCTCCATGCCGCTGAGCAACTTGATGGTCTCCAGCGCCTGAAGAGTACCCATCACGCCCACCACCGGGCCCAGAATGCCTGCCGTGCGGCAGTTACGCTCCGGTTCAGCCTCGTCCGGCCACAGGCAGCGGTAGCAGCCCTGTGCCCACGGCGGCGTAAGCACTATTATTTGCCCACCGAAACCGACCGCGCTGGCGGTGATCAGCGGCGTGTTCTGCGCAACACAGGCCGCGTTGATGGCCTGACGTGTCGCCATATTGTCCGTACAGTCCAGCACCACGTCGGCAAGGGCCACTTCGCGTTGCAGATCTTCCCCGCTCAGCCGCGTCTGGAGTGCGACCAGTTCGATATCGGGGTTAAGCTGGTTCAGCCGCTGGCGCGTAACGTGCGCTTTAGGCTGGTTGATATCTTCTGTCGTAAAGAGAATTTGCCGTTGCAGATTGCTGAGATGTACCTCGTCGTCATCGGCCAGCACCAGCGTGCCCACGCCCGCGCCGGCCAGATACAGCGCGGCGGGGGTGCCTAATCCGCCCAGACCGACAATCAGTACCCGGCTGGCGAGCAGCTTTTGCTGCCCCTCGATGGCGATATCCTCCAGCAGGATCTGGCGGCTGTAACGCATAAAATCACGATCTTTCATCACCTGCTCCTGCCAGTTGTAAAAGCTGCGCGGTGGCGGCCTGCCAGTCTGCCGCCTGGGTGATAGCGCTGACGACGGCGATACTGCCGACGCCGGTCTCCAGCACCGCGGGCGCACGTTCAAGGCTGATCCCGCCGATGGCAACGGTGGGGTAATCGGCAAGGCGCTTAACGTGGGCCGCCAGCTGCGTCAAACCCTGTGGAGCGGACGGCATCTGTTTGGTTTTCGTCGGGAAGACGTGCCCGAGCGCGATGTAAGAGGGGCGGGCCGCCAGCGCCACGTCGATCTCCATATCATCGTGGGTAGAAACGCCCAGCCGCAGACCGGCGTCACGGATCGCGTTGAGATCGGTCGTTTCCAGATCTTCCTGTCCCAGATGCACGCCGTACGCCTGGTGTTTAACCGCCAGCCGCCAGTAGTCGTTGATAAACAGGCGGGCGTGGTAGCGACGTCCCAGCGCGATAGCGGCGATCACGTCGGCCTCCACCTCTTCATCGCGTTTATCCTTAATGCGTAGCTGGAGGGTGCGAACGCCAGCTTCCAGCAGGCGGGCGATCCACTCCACGCTGTCCACCACCGGGTAAAGCCCTAAGCGGAAGGGCACGGAGGGGAAATCGGGCTGGTACATTACGCCTCCTCCTTTTTGAGGTAGATTTCGCCGCCTTTCGCGCGGAAGGTTTCCGACATGTCCGCCATGCCGACTTCAATGGTCTGCGCGGCGGCGTAATCGCGTACTTCCTGGCTGATTTTCATCGAGCAGAATTTAGGTCCGCACATGGAGCAGAAGTGCGCAACTTTGCCCGATTCCTGCGGCAGGGTTTCGTCGTGATAGGCGCGGGCGGTGAACGGATCGAGGGCCAGGTTAAACTGGTCTTCCCAGCGGAATTCAAAGCGCGCTTTGGACATGGCGTTGTCGCGGATTTGCGCGCCCGGATGGCCTTTCGCCAGATCCGCCGCGTGGGCGGCAATCTTGTAGGTGATCAGCCCCTGCTTCACGTCCTCTTTGTTTGGCAGCCCGAGGTGCTCTTTCGGCGTCACATAGCAGAGCATGGCGCAACCGAACCAGCCGATCATCGCCGCGCCAATGCCTGACGTGAAGTGGTCGTATCCCGGCGCAATATCGGTGGTCAGCGGCCCCAGGGTGTAGAACGGTGCTTCGTGGCAGTGCTCCAGCTCTTCGGTCATGTTGCGACGGATCATCTGCATCGGCACATGGCCCGGGCCTTCAATCATCACCTGCACGTCGTACTCCCAGGCGATTTTGGTCAGCTCGCCCAGCGTGTGCAGCTCGGCAAACTGCGCCTCGTCGTTAGCATCGCGGATGGAGCCCGGGCGCAGGCCGTCGCCCAGCGACAGGGAGACGTCGTAAGCGGCGCAAATTTCGCAGATTTCGCGGAAGTGTTCGTAGAGGAAGTTTTCCTGATGATGGGAAAGGCACCATTTCGCCATAATCGAACCGCCGCGTGAGACGATACCGGTCAGACGTTTCGCCGTCATCGGCACGTAGCGCAGCAGCACGCCCGCGTGGATGGTGAAGTAGTCCACGCCCTGTTCCGCCTGCTCCAGCAGCGTGTCGCGGAACGCTTCCCAGGTGAGGTTTTCGGCGATGCCGTTGACCTTCTCCAGCGCCTGATAAATCGGGACGGTACCGATCGGCACCGGGCTGTTACGCAGGATCCACTCGCGGGTTTCATGAATATAACGGCCTGTGGAAAGATCCATCACCGTGTCCGCGCCCCAGCGCGTCGACCAGACCAGCTTTTCCACCTCTTCTTCGATGGATGACGTCACCGCTGAGTTGCCGATATTGGCGTTGACCTTCACCAGGAAGTTGCGGCCGATAATCATCGGCTCGGATTCCGGGTGGTTGATGTTGGCAGGGATAATGGCGCGCCCGGCGGCCACTTCGTCACGCACAAATTCCGGCGTGATGTTTTCCGGCAGGCGAGCGCCAAACCCTTCACCCGGATGCTGGTGGCGCAGCACTTCGCTGCGGATGCGCTCGCGGCCCATGTTTTCGCGGATGGCGATGAACTCCATCTCCGGCGTGACGATCCCCTGGCGCGCGTAGTGCAGCTGGGTCACGCATTTACCCGCTCTGGCGCGTTTCGGCGTCAGCAGGCCGGTAAAGCGCAGCTCGTCCAGACCGTCGTCGGCCAGGCGCGCGTTGGTATACGCCGAGCTGCGCACGCTCAGTTCTTCGCAGTCGTTACGGGCGTCAATCCACGGCTGGCGCAGTTTTGCCAGACCCTGCTGTACGTTGATAGCAACAGAAGGGTCGCCGTACGGGCCGGAGGTGTCATACACCGGCACGGCTTCGTTGTCTTCAAACTGCGGGTTTTCTTTGCTGCCGCCGATAAGCGTCGGGCTGAGCTGGATTTCGCGCATCGGCACGCGGATATCAGCCTGTGAGCCGGAAATGTAGATGCGTTTCGAGTTCGGGAAAGCGGTGCCTTCCAGGGTGTCGATGAAGCGTTGTGCGTGTTCGCGCTGTTCGCGGCGGGTCAGTTTTGCAGTAGACATAGCTCATTCCAAAAGTGAAGGACATGGCTTGTCAGACGACGGATGAAGCAAGAGAAGATCGCCTCAGGGGCGATACAACAGCAGTGTGACTCTTGTTCCCTTCGCAGGTATTAACCTGATCAGGTTCCGCGGATCCCGAATTAACGGTCTCAGCCCGTGCTTTCACACTGGGCACTCCGACAAGAAAAATCCCCCTCGTGAGAGGGGCGAATGGTTGTAAATTACTCGTTAACGATTAAGAACTCAAGCAGGGCGCGCAACGTTATCGCTGGTGCTGATATTCAGGTTGTTGTCCAGCACGAGGGCGATGAGCTTGTCTTCCAGCGTGAATCGCTCTTCCAGCGCTTCGCCAAGATCGGAAAGCGCCTGCTGAAACTCAAGATAGTTATCGTGATCGATAGCGTTCTCTAGCGTGGAATCGTAGTAGTCCATGATCTGCTGGGTGTTGGCTTCCAGCAGCGGACAGAGTTTGCTGGCCGCTAAATACGGCGTTGTCCCTTCCATTTCGCGGATAATGCGTTCATAAAGGTTGAAATGGCCGTCGGAAAGGTAGTCGACCAGGCTCTGACAGAAGTCGTCCAGCGCTTTTTCATTCAGCCGCATAAAGGATTCTTTGCCAGGCTTAAGACCAACCAGATTGTAATACGCCACGAGTAGATGCTTGCGCACATGTAGCCAGCGATCCACCAGGGTGTTACTTCCTCCAACGCGCTCAGTCAGGCTTTCCAGCTGGTTTAACATGGTCGACTCCATAAAGTTTAGAATGGGATCTGCTTATCCAAAATGTAACCACAATGCTAACAACATGTCAGTGAAGCGAAGGTAGTGCAATAGATATGGATCGTATTATTGAAAAATCAGATCTGGGTTGGTGGATCGTCAGTCACGAACAAAAATTATGGCTGCCCGGTGGGGAGATACCCTACGGCGCGGCAGACATCTTCGATCTCGTCGGCCAACCTGCGCTGCGGATCGGCGAGTGGCAGGGCGATCCGGTATGGTTGATCCAACAGGCTCGTCGTCAGGATATGGGATCCGTTCGTCAGGTGTTGGATCGGGATGTCGGCCTGTTCCAGCTGGCGGGGCGCGGCGTGCAGCTGGCGGAGTTTTACCGCTCGCACAAATACTGCGGCTACTGCGGCCACACCATGCACCCGAGCAAAACCGAGTGGGCAATGCTTTGCGGCCACTGCCGTGAACGCTACTACCCGCAAATCGCACCGTGCATCATTGTCGCCATCCGCCGTGATGATTCCATCCTGCTGGCGCAGCATACCCGCCATCGCAACGGCATTCACACCGTCCTCGCCGGGTTCGTGGAAGTCGGCGAAACGCTGGAACAGGCGGTGGCGCGCGAGGTGATGGAGGAGAGCGGCATTAAGGTGAAAAACCTGCGCTATGTGACGTCGCAGCCGTGGCCGTTCCCGATGTCCCTGATGACCGCGTTTATGGCGGAATACGACAGCGGCGAGATTGTTATCGATCAGAAAGAGCTGCTGGAGGCGAACTGGTATCGCTACGACGATTTACCGCTGCTGCCCCCACCGGGAACGGTGGCGCGTCGCCTGATAGAAGATACCGTGGCAATGTGTCGGGCCGAGTATGAGTAGTGTTACACTGACGGACTGACGCAATAAGGAACTGCAAAATGACCGAACTGAAGAATGATCGTTATCTGCGTGCGCTGCTGCGCCAGCCCGTTGATGTCACCCCGGTGTGGATGATGCGCCAGGCGGGACGCTATCTGCCAGAGTACAAAGCCACGCGCGCGCAGGCAGGCGATTTTATGTCGCTGTGCAAAAACGCCGAGCTGGCCTGTGAAGTGACGCTCCAGCCGCTGCGCCGCTTCCCGCTCGATGCCGCCATTCTTTTTTCGGACATTCTCACCATTCCGGATGCGATGGGCCTTGGGCTCTATTTCGAAACCGGAGAAGGCCCGCGTTTTACCTCTCCGATCAAAAGCAAAGCCGACGTTGATAAGCTGCCGATCCCCGATCCTGAAGGCGAGCTGGGCTATGTGATGAACGCCGTGCGCACCATTCGCCGCGAACTGAAAGGCGACGTGCCGCTGATTGGCTTCTCCGGTAGTCCGTGGACGCTGGCCACCTACATGGTGGAAGGCGGCAGCAGCAAAGCCTTTACCGTCATCAAAAAGATGATGTACGCCGAGCCGCTGGCCCTGCATGCCCTGCTCGACAAGCTGGCGAAGAGCGTCACGCTCTATCTCAACGCGCAGATTAAAGCGGGCGCGCAGTCGGTGATGATTTTCGACACCTGGGGCGGCGTGCTGACCGGACGTGATTATCAGCAGTTCTCCCTGTACTACATGCACAAAATTGTCGATGGCCTGCTGCGTGAAAACGAAGGCCGTCGCGTGCCGGTGACGCTGTTTACCAAAGGCGGCGGTCAGTGGCTGGAAGCGATGGCGGCCACCGGCTGCGACGCGCTGGGCCTCGACTGGACCACCGATATTGCCGATGCGCGCCGTCGCGTGGGGGACAAAGTGGCGCTCCAGGGCAACATGGACCCGTCCATGCTCTATGCGCAGCCTGCCCGTATCGAAGAAGAAGTGTCGACTATACTGTCTGGTTTCGGCCAGGGCGAAGGCCACGTCTTCAACCTCGGTCACGGTATTCATCAGGATGTACCGCCAGAACACGCTGGCGTATTTGTGGAGGCGGTGCATCGGCTTTCTGCCCAGTATCATAAGTAAGGAGTGGTTATGGATCTCGCGTCGCTACGCGCTCAGCAAATCGAACTGGCTTCATCAGTGATCCGCGAGGATCGTCTGGATACGGACCCTCCGCGGTACATTGGCGGGGCGGACGTCGGGTTTGAGCAGGGCGGTGAAGTGACGCGAGCGGCGATGGTGGTGCTGAAATACCCTTCGCTGGAGCTGGTGGAGTACAAGGTGGCGCGTATCGCCACCACCATGCCCTATATCCCCGGCTTTCTCTCCTTCCGCGAATATCCCGCGCTGCTGGCCGCGTGGGAGCAACTCTCGCAAAAACCCGATCTGCTGTTTGTTGATGGGCATGGTATCTCCCATCCGCGTCGCTTAGGCGTCGCCAGCCACTTTGGTCTGCTGGTGGACGTGCCGACCATCGGCGTAGCGAAAAAACGCCTGTGCGGCGCGTTTGAGCCGCTCTCTGCCGAACCGGGCGCACTGGCGCCGCTTATCCATAAAGGCGAGCAGCTGGCGTGGGTCTGGCGCAGTAAAGCGCGCTGCAACCCGTTGTTTATCGCCACCGGGCATCGGGTCAGCATGGATAGCGCACTGGCGTGGGTGCAACGCTGTATGAAGGGCTACCGTTTACCGGAGCCAACCCGCTGGGCTGACGCCGTGGCCTCTTCACGTCCGGCATTCATTCGTTGGCAGGAAATTCAGCCGTGATTCAGGTAAACTGCGGCTAATTTTCGATTCGAGACATCATCATGTTACAAAACCCGATTCATCTGCGCCTTGAGAAGCTGGAAAGCTGGCAGCACGTGACGTTTATGGCTTGCCTGTGCGAGCGCATGTATCCCAACTATGCCGCGTTCTGCAAGCAGACGGCGTTTGGCGAAGGCCAGATTTATCGTCGTATCCTGGATTTAATCTGGGAGACGCTGACGGTCAAAGATGCGAAGGTAAATTTTGACTCTCAGCTCGAAAAGCTGGAAGAGGCTATTCCGGCTGCGGATGATTTCGACCTGTATGGCGTCTACCCGGCCATTGATGCCTGTGTGGCGTTGAGCGAGCTGATCCACTCCCGTCTGAGCGGTGAAACCCTGGAACACGCCATTGAAGTCAGTAAGGCATCCATTACCACCGTTGCGATGCTGGAAATGACCCAGGAAGGCCGTGAAATGACCGACGAGGAGCTGCGTGCTAACCCGGCGGTTGAACAGGAATGGGATATTCAGTGGGAAATTTTCCGTCTGCTGGCGGAGTGTGAAGAACGTGATATTGAGCTGATCAAAGGGCTTCGCGCGGACCTTCGCGAGGCCGGCGAGAGCAATATTGGTATAATTTTTAACCAATGAGACAACAAAACGTGATTTAACGCCTGTTTTGTCACTCCTCGACTCTTCCCTTTCGCCCCCCGTCTGGTCTACATTTGGGGGGCGAAAAAAAGTGGCTATCGGTGCGTGTATGCAGGAGAGTGCTTTTTTGGCATTTTCGTCGCACTCGATGCTTAGCAAGCGATAAACACATTGAAAGGATAACTTATGAACAAGACTCAACTGATTGATGTAATTGCGGACAAGGCTGATCTGTCTAAAGTGCAGGCTAAAGCTGCTCTGGAATCTACCCTGGCTGCTATTACTGAGTCTCTGAAAGAAGGCGATGCTGTACAACTGGTTGGTTTCGGTACCTTCAAAGTGAACCACCGCGCTGAGCGTACTGGCCGCAACCCGCAGACCGGTAAAGAAATCAAAATCGCCGCAGCTAACGTGCCGGCATTTGTTTCTGGTAAAGCACTGAAAGACGCAGTTAAGTAAGACGCGTGGCAGTGAACAGTTTTAACGAAGGGGCGGCAACGCCCCTTTTGTCATTCTGGCCTGGAACGCTCGCGCTGGCAGGCGTACTGTTGCTGTCTGCCTGTAGCCATGATTCCTCACTCCCCCCGTTTACCGCCAGCGGCTACGCTGACAACCAGGGTGCGGTCAGGATCTGGCGCAAAGATTCCAGCGATGAAGTCCATATGCTCACCGCATTCAGTCCGTGGCATAACGGCAACACCTCGACCGCAGAATACCGCTGGCAGGGCGATGCGCTGTCGCTCATTGAACTGAATATCTACAGTAAGACTCCCGAACACGTGAAGGTGCGTTTCGACGACCACGGCGAGCTGAGCTTTATGCAGCATGAGGTCAGTGGACTGAAACAGCAGCTTTCCAGCGATCAGGTCGCCCTCTACCGCTACCGTGCTGAACAACTCCGCCAGACCAGCGATGCGCTGCGTCAGGGCCGCGTGGTGCTGCGCCAGGGGCGCTGGCATGCCGACGGCACGGTGACCACCTGCGAAGGGCAGACGGTGAAGCCTGAGCTTGAATCCTGGGCAACCGAACACATTCAGCGTCGTCAGCGGCATTCATCTGTGGAGGTGAGTGTGGCATGGCTGGAAGCGCCGGAAGGCTCTCAGCTGTTGCTGGTGGCGAATGAAGATTTCTGCACCTGGCAGCCGACAGAGAAGAGTTTCTGACGTAAATCCCCTCTCCCTGTGGGAGAGGGTTAGGGTGAGGGTGTGAAATTACTCTCCCTGCTCCCGCGCAATGGCACGATAGCCGATATCCTGGCGGCTGAAGCTGCCATTCCAGTGAATATCCGCCATCAGCGCATAGGCGCGCTTCTGCGCCTCTGCCACGGTCTGGCCCAGCGCGGTCGCACACAGCACGCGACCGCCGTTGGTGAGCACGCGGTCGTCGTCAGAGAGCTTTGTACCGGCGTGGAACACCTTCGCACCGTCAATCTCTTCCAGCGGCAGGCCGTGGATCTCATCTCCGGTGTTGTAGCTACCCGGATAGCCACCCGCAGCAATCACCACACCTAAAGAGGCACGCTCGTCCCACTCGGAAGTTTTCTCGTCCAGCTTGCCTTCGCACGCCGCCAGACACAGATCAACCAGATCGGACTTCATGCGCAGCATGATCGGCTGGGTTTCCGGATCGCCGAAGCGGCAGTTGAATTCAATCACCTTCGGGTTACCCTGCTTGTCGATCATCAGGCCTGCGTAAAGGAAACCGGTGTAGGTATTGCCTTCCGCAGCCATCCCCTTCACGGTTGGCCAGATGATGCGGTCCATGGTGCGCTGGTGTACTTCGTCAGTGACCACCGGAGCAGGGGAGTAAGCTCCCATCCCGCCGGTGTTTGGCCCCGTGTCGGCATTGCCTACGCGCTTGTGATCCTGGCTGGTCGCCATCGGCAGAACGTGCTCGCCGTCAACCATCACGATAAAACTCGCTTCTTCGCCGTCGAGGAACTCTTCAATCACGATGCGGTGGCCCGCGTCGCCAAAGGCGTTACCCGCCAGCATATCCTGCACGGCGGCTTCCGCTTCTTCGAGGGTCATCGCCACGATAACGCCTTTCCCGGCAGCCAGGCCGTCGGCTTTGATCACAATCGGCGCGCCTTTTTCACGCAGGTAAGCCAGAGCAGGCTCTACCTCGGTGAAGTTCTGATATTCCGCCGTCGGGATGTTATGACGCGCGAGAAAATCTTTGGTGAAGGCTTTTGAGCCTTCCAGCTGCGCAGCCCCTTCCGTTGGGCCGAAAATTTTCAGGCCCGCGGCGCGGAAGGCATCTACAACGCCGATCACCAGCGGTGCTTCCGGGCCAACAATCGTCAGATCGATATTCTCGTTTTGGGCAAAGCTCAGCAGCGCCGGGATGTCGGTTACGCCGATGGCGACGTTCTGTAGCGCGGGCTCCAGCGCGGTCCCGGCGTTACCCGGTGCCACAAAGACGGTTTCAACCTGCGGAGACTGCGCTGCTTTCCACGCCAGGGCGTGCTCGCGCCCGCCGTTACCAATCACTAATACTTTCATTTTCTGCTCCGGGAATTAATGGCGGAAGTGGCGCATGTCGGTGAAGATCATTGCGATGCCATGCTCGTCGGCAGCGGCAATCACTTCGTCATCACGGATTGAACCGCCAGGCTGGATCACACAGGTGATGCCCACAGCAGCGGCCGCATCGATACCGTCGCGGAACGGGAAGAAGGCGTCAGAGGCCATGGCGGAACCTTTGACTTCCAGACCTTCGTCACCTGCTTTAATACCCGCGATTTTTGCAGAGTAAACGCGGCTCATCTGGCCTGCGCCTATTCCGATGGTCATGTTCTCTTTGGCGTAGACGATGGCGTTGGATTTCACGAACTTCGCCACTTTCCAGCAGAACAGCGCGTCACGCAGTTCCTGCTCGGTTGGCTGACGTTTGGTGACGACACGCAGATCGGCTTCGCCCACCATACCCAGATCGCGGTCCTGAACCAGCAGCCCGCCGTTCACGCGCTTGAAGTCCAGGCCTGGAACGCGCTCTGCCCACTGGCCGCAAACCAGTACGCGCACGTTCTGTTTCGCCGCGGTGATTTTCAGCGCCTCTTCGGATGCTGATGGCGCGATGATCACTTCGACAAACTGACGGGAGATGATGGCCTGCGCGGTTTCCGCATCCAGCTCGCGGTTGAAGGCGATAATGCCGCCGAACGCGGAGGTCGGGTCGGTTTTGTAGGCGCGATCGTAAGCTTCCAGAATAGACGCACTTACCGCAACGCCGCATGGGTTGGCGTGCTTGACGATAACGCAGGCTGGCTCGCTGAACTCTTTCACGCATTCCAGCGCGGCGTCGGTATCGGCAATGTTGTTATAGGAGAGGGCTTTGCCCTGTACCTGCTGGGCAGTCGCTACAGAGGCTTCTTTTACCTCTTCTTCTATATAGAAGGCAGCCTGCTGGTGGCTGTTCTCACCGTAACGCATATCCTGCTTCTTAATGAAGTTCAGGTTCAGCGTGCGCGGGAAGCGGCCAGAGGGATCTTTGCTTTCACCGTGGTAGGCAGGTACCAGGCTACCGAAGTAGTTGGCGATCATGCTGTCGTAGGCGGCGGTATGCTCGAAGGCTTTGATGGCGAGATCGAAACGCGTTTCAAGCGTCAGGGACCCTTCGTTGGCATCCATCTCATTAATAATGGCGTTGTAGTCACTACTCTTTACCACGATGGCCACATCTTTATGGTTCTTGGCTGCGGAGCGCACCATGGTCGGGCCGCCGATGTCGATATTCTCAACAGCGTCTTCCAGAGAACAGCCTTCGCGGGCAACGGTCTGGGCAAACGGGTAGAGGTTAACAACCACCATGTCGATTGGCGCGATGTTATGCTGTTTCATAATACCGTCGTCCTGACCGCGACGACCAAGAATGCCGCCGTGCACTTTCGGGTGCAGGGTTTTGACGCGTCCATCCATCATTTCCGGGAAACCGGTGTAATCGGACACTTCGGTTACCGGCAGACCTTTATCTGCTAACAGGCGAGCGGTACCGCCTGTAGAAAGCAGCTCCACACCGCGTGCGGAAAGTGCCTGAGCGAATTCGACGATACCGGCTTTATCAGAAACACTGAGCAGAGCGCGGCGGACTGGACGACGTTGTTGCATGGTAAATCCCCTGGATTTCACGATTACAGAGAGCGTTAGATGAATTTTCCTGCGAAAAACTCATCTAACACACCTGACGGGGCATCCTTGTTAAGCGCGAGCATTTTAACGAAAACGTTTGCGCAACGCTCGCACATTTTCACTTTTTCGTATCATTGTGGATAAGTCTGTGTGTAAAAAGGTATAAGGCGGGGTTTTGCTGTGTAATGCAGCAGTCAGTCATTTTTCTGTCATTTAGCGGTTGCGGCCTGCGGAGAACTCCCTATAATGCGCCTCCATCGACACGGAACATGTGAATCACTTCACAAACAACCGGGTCGGCTGAAGAGAAAAAATCCTGAAATAACGGGTTGACTCTGAAAGAGGAAAGCGTAATATACGCCACCTCGCAACGGTGAGCGAAAGCCGCGTTGCACTGCTCTTTAACAATTTATCAGACAATCTGTGTGGGCACTCAAAGTGACATGGATTCTTAATGTCCTCGGACACTAAATGAATACCAAGTCTCAACGAGTGAACACGTAATTCATTAC
>NZ_JBMKIA010000037.1:0-29659 GCF_049238215.1 Enterobacter cloacae complex sp. IR5441 | reverse complement strand
GCCGTTACGCACCACCCCGTCAGTAGCTGAACAGGAGGGACAGCTGATAGAAACAGAAGCCACTGGAGCACCTCAAAAACACCATCATACACTAAATCAGTAAGTTGGCAGCATCACCCAAGCCGCGTATGATGAGCTGGTGGCACAGGCCAGAATAAACCGCGCTTTACGCTGGTCTGACTATGGCGTTGAACGCGATATGCCCGTACCAGAGGTCTCGGGGGAATACCAAAACGGCTGGAGCTTCAACACCGCCACTGGCACTGTTTATCCGACATGGAGCGGAACTACGGTTCACGGCACACGGGAAGAGGGAGAGGTTGTCGATGCAACCTCCCGCCGCATGCGAGGCATGAATGGTAGCCAGAACGGCATACCACAATACAGCACCAAAGAACGCGCCCTGAAGGCATTACGCTGTTCGCTTGAAATCAAGTTTGCCATGCAGCTGGATGCCATAGATAAAGCTATCGCAAAAGAAATAGAGCTGTCCACCGCTCGCCGGGAGAGCGATACATCAGATGCCTAGCGGTAAACCATCAATTCAGGCCCGTGATCAGAGGGGCCTTAACGCCCTGAAAGAGGCGGTTCCAGCGACGGCACAACTACAGATGCGGGTTACCCCTGAACGTAAACTGCGTTACGTCAATCAGGCAAAGGCCGAAGGTCTGGGTCTAACAGACTGGGTCCAAAAGCATATGGATAACGTGTGTGATCTGGCAGGCCAGCCTGAAATAACCATGTACAAAGATGATGGAGAAACAAGTGGCCAAAAATAACAACAGTCTCAAACAGCATGTCTTCAATATGCTGTCGGCTGGCAGCGAACTTAAAGAAGTGAAGCGTTTTCTCACCAGCAAGCGAGTTAAAGCCCGCCTGGCAGTGTCAATGATCCACGAGCAGGCGATTGCTGTGCAGAACACTGAATACCAGAATTATCCGGCTTATAGCTAACTGGTAACAACAATTACAGAGAGATACTTAAAATGAGCGTAAACCCAGAATACACCAGGGTTCAGCATGTCCAGATTATTCGCGAGCGAGATGGGCAGAAGGAAGTTGTTCGAGTCTATGATGAAGATGGCGACGTGGTTCTGTGTTTACCTGCCTACATTCAGGATGAGGAAATAAATCTTATTCTGCGCCGGTTGAATGACGTATATTCAGTCGGATATCGTGTAGGTGATGCAGCCCGCCGCCGCGCCATCAAAAAAGCGCTGGGGGATGATGAGGAGTAAGGCCATTTTTACTGGCAAGATATCTGTATACCGGAGTCTTTAGAGTACGTTCTAATGGCTCCGGATTATTAATACTGTTTTACTCATGCAATAAAAAGCAAACCAAAATTCTTTCGCTAATTCATTTTTAAATGCTCAAATCATTAAATGTAAGGAGCGTTATTTATCAATAGGTATGGCGTTCTTAATGGCTATTAAGCTAGTTCTGCTTTCGCTTGCTTCTGGAAATTAGGGAAACCTAATTTTACCCTATCAAAAAGTAACTTTTCTGGTTTTGTTGCATTCACGTAAACAAAAAAAGTCCCGCCGGGCAGAAAAGAAAAACATCAAAAATAGCTATTTTCCCGAAAAGATCACGAACACTGAAAAAGTATCATGGGGAACCTGATCAGGAGACAACCCATGAAAATCAAACTAGCCCTGCTTATTGCATATGCAGGTTTCAGCGCAGGAGCTTCCGCTGAAATCGCAGAATTCAGCTTTAAAGATACCCTGAACGTTAAAAAGACCGTATCGCCTGCATCCGTATGGATTAATCCGGTAACGAGCTTTGACGTTGCCGTTATTTCCGGTCTGGACCGTTATATTACGCTCAGTCTGCTGAAAAGTGACGGGAGCCTCATCTGGAGCACGAAAAGCAGCCTGGTTACCGTTGATGACCGTACCACATCTTCGACAGGCTTTGATTATTACGGCAAGACTCTGACCGTACCAGCGATGGGAGAAGATAGCTTCACCCTCAGAGAGGTGATTACCGACTTGCAAGGGAAGGAGGTCTCCCGGCAGGATTACCCGCTTGCAATTGACCGAACGCCTCCGGCAACGGGTACCATAAGTTATACGAGAAATGGGTGGAACTTTGGCAGCGAAGCGATCTTCACTTCAGTACCAGCCGGTATGCAGTACGCCAGCGTCCAGGCACTGGTCTTTAATGGACTGAGTGATAAAGGTTCCGGGCTTGCTAATGCTGAATATTTCATAACCGATGCCGCTGGAGTGGAGCGTAAAAAGCCAGCGGAAATTAATACAGTGGAAGGTAGCGTAACCGTTCAAGTCGCCGACGCAAGCAGCAATGCCCTGGCACCGGAAAACCGCTCTGAATATAAAGTGGGGATCTACCTTTATGACAAAGCGGGAAACAGGAGCGAACTAAGCCGCCGAAGCGTAATTGATCGGGTTAAGCCTGACGATATCATCCAGGTGCAGGACGCCACTACCGGATCATGGGTCTCCTATCAGTCTGGCATGACCGTCTTCCAGAACCCTATTTCCGTACGGGTATTAAGGAAGAAAAGTGACTTTACTGCTGTTAACGGTTCCAAATATGGCTGGGCGGACTCGAATTTCCAGACGTCCGATAGCACTTATAATATCTATACTTTCAAATACATATATCCAAATGTGGGGGATACTTATCATGAATTTCAGACTCTGGCGGGAGGAGTAAGACGAATTCATCATAACTCCCTCAACTTCACTCCAGCCCCGGCGATGGAAATAGCCCCGAAGATAGTGGCTAAAGAGATGTACCGGAGTGATACCAGTGAGTGGTTAACTCAGGCCTCAATCAGCGTTAAAACCGCCACCATTAGCCGCATAAAGGTAACCGCAGAACCCCGACCATACGTGCAAAAGTTCAGAACGGTAAAAAATGCAGCCTGGTTCTGCACTATTCCTGTCGGACAAAGTTCATGCGAGATGACGGTTAACTTCAACTACACCAGTGACAAAGGATTTGAGTATCTGCATCTTTACTCGGGAAAAGATGGTGACAGCATATTCGATGCGCTTGCTGGTAATTTTACGGTTATCTGGGATAACAACCCACCGGTGGTTAATGTCGCTCAGGTAAACAAGGCCTCCAAGACAATCACTATGACGGCCACCGATAATGATCGCGTCAACGCCTGGAACATCAGCTACTGGGATACCAAAGTTTTCGAAGCCACCCTTAAAAATGCCCGGGGGGAAACTTTCACCCTGAAGCCTGTGACTGTCAGTGAAAGCGATTATAAAACCAAAAACGCCACTTTCTCATACGCTGGTCTACCGGACGGGGATTATACGGTTGTTAGCGTGTCTGCCACGGATCTTGTTGGAAACACAGGAACCAAAACGCTTAATGCACCGCTGAAAATTGACTCAACGCTTCCGGTTATTGCGTTCAGCTTTAATGGCGCAGACGCAGAAGGAAAACTGGTTAAAGGGCTTGAGAACCTACGCATAAGCGTTACTGATGCCTCTGGGGATGCTTCCCTGATATCGCTTCAGCTCGCTGGTGGACCTAACTCTGAAAAGGTCACCCTTGCATTCACGCCGCTATCCAAGGATGTCTTTATTCCTGAATACCCCAGAATCTTCCCCAATACTGACGAATCGGGACAGATGTATCATCTGGAGGCTCTGGCTATTGACGAATCAGGTAACCGGACCACTAAAACGCTTAATTTTACCTACCAGCCAGCTAACCTGATTATGCTGGATAATCTCAAGACGCTGGCCACAGCCGTAGCACTGAAAGCAACGGACAACACGCCGCTGGCCATCATCCGAACCAGTGTGTTGCGTCGTCAGGACGGTTCTATCATTACCGGACAGTTAAACGGAACCCTGACTGTTCAGAAAAACGCCCAGTTCGGCGTTACGGTTGCCGGAGTTACGGTCCAGCCTGGTGAAACTAAATCGCTGTCACTGGATCTTGGTAATGGTGAAGAGCGCACATATCCCGTTACTCCCGCTGTAAGTGGTCAATCTGGCACGGCCACATTTGCTATAGAATTCCCTCAAACATAAACCCTACACAAGGGTACGGTAGTATGCCGTACCCTGTTACGCCATCCTCAATGTAAAATGTAGAGTTGAGCATGACTTAATTATTACTTTCTCATTAAGTGTCTCTTAAACTGCAAACGGGAAAGTAATATTCCCGAGACGGGAAGGACTCCTTCCTTTTGGTTATAATCTATGATGCTAAACTGTGTAATTACACCGGAACAATGTCCTCGTTTAAATCGCTGGCACCAGTACATGATTTATCCATGAATGCTTTTTGATGCAATTTTACTTCAGAATGCTCTTAATTTTTTAAACAAATTATATTTGAATCCTTCGTGTATAAATTTGCAGACCCTCTCTCAATGTTTTTTTAAAATGTTTACTCTCAGGTTATTAGCCAGTAGATTCATTCTGTCATGATTACTCCAGAACTAACCGGAGGAATCACATTATGACCAAATATTATGATCGCAGTGGAATTGAAATCTCCAGCGCAAAAATCCGCTGTGTTGATTCTGTAAAAGGTACTGCGGAATATACTTTTCGTATTGTTTGCGATAAATGCAATGGGCGGGGAGAGCGTAAGCATTTTTATAGAAGTCGCTGTATGGCTTGTAAAGCCACGGGTTACAGCCTCGAAACGACCCGTACTGCTTACACGCTGAATGCGCTGTACCGCATTAATGCGCAAGCTGCCCGCAAAGTGTCAGCATCCCTGCAAGACGAGCGTTTAAGGACTGAAAGCGCCCACAGTTCTGCGTTCACAGCATGGTGCAGGTCTCATCAAAAAATGGTTGATGCAATCACCCAACAATCCAGTAGTAATAATTTTCTGGAAAGCCTTAAGTCTTCTTTAACCCACCAGCGTCAGTTAAGTGATAAGCAGCTGGCAGTTGCCGCCCGCATTTTAGGTATTCATTAATTCAAAGCCCTTTTAATTTAATTTTAAGGTCAATTATTACGGAGGAACTATGATCCATTCATTTAAAGACAGACGGCTTGAAAAGTTCTTCCGTAATGGAAAAACAACGGCAGGTATTCCTTCTGAAATTATTAACGCAATTCTGTGTCGACTTGAAACGCTGGATAATGTCCAGAGTGAGCGGGAGTTATTATCCAACAGCTTGCGTTATGAACGCTTAAGAATGACGTCAAACCGTTATTCCTCCATTCGAGTAAACTCTAAGTATCGATTATTCTTTGAATGGAATGATGGCGCACATAATGTTCATTTGTCTGCACATGACTATAAATCGCTCATCCATTAAGGTTAAAAATGAAGCTATTTTCAATTTCATCCCGGGATACAAGCATGGACGCGATGTTTTATATCCAGGCCAGTACTAAACAACAGGCAAGTTACATATTTAGTACCCTTTCCCCGAAGCCTACTGCGAACTGCCAGCTTACAGATTTGCAGAATGAGACGGTCGTCCCTTCCATAAGCCCTATTTCGCTTTCACTTAACCCCTGGTCGATCAATTCCCAGTCCCGAACCCGGGAACTGCGTATGGCCACGCATGGTCTTAACCTGATCTGTGCAGTCACGGATGAGCATACCCGTCAGATAGTTGACTTTTGCGATAACCTTGGACAGCAGCTTAAGGATCCGGACGACAAAAGCGCCTGGGTTAAGCTCATTAATTCTGAATGCGCTTTGCTTAATTCTCCGCGTCTCTATCCCGTTCTGCTTGAGCCGGATACACCGGCACAATTTGAAATCTTTGTGCCAGCTCCGGAAGATGGAGAACACGACACGGTCATAGCCAGCGTTGTTAAAGAATGTTTCGGAGATGAATGCCGGTACAGAGTAACGGACAAAGCTTTTGCAATGTCGGAAAAGCCAGTCATCAGGCTGGAAGCTCATTTCAATGACAAACGCGAAAAGGTTTTAGAACTGACCTTTTCCTGTTTCAATCTTTCACTCTCAGCGTCCGTGCATGAAAACCAGCTACGTCAGATTTTGTTACTTTGCGAAGACTTTGGCGTAAGGCTTCAGGGTAGAGCAGGGGCATCCTGCCACGTTAATATGCGCAGTGCTTACCGTCGTCTTGCTCATGTTGGCACCGGCTCTCGCCCAGGTGATGACAGTGATGTGCGGGTCTATACCTCGTTAAAAGAAGAAAAAGATGTTAAGAGGCTGCTTGATAAGTCAACCAGGGGAAGTGAGCTTGTACCGGCGAGGCACGGGCAGCAGTTTAACGGGGTCTTAGTGAATGCCACACCCGCATCGGCCACTACTGGTTTCATTTACCTTTCGCATGATTTTCCGGAAGGCCAGTTTATGATGACAGCCGAGGTGTTGCATGTTGGAATTACACCAGGCGGTATTTACTACATTGAAACACTGGACGGTTACCGGTTTATCGTGACAGCGTTTGAGAAGGGATTAATGAACGGTTTGAGGGAGTTTATAGCTGCAAATGAGGAATATTTTAAGTATTACCGCTGGTCTTAGTATCTGAGCTGAAACCGGTAGGCCAGGGAAGGCAACCGGGAAAATGCAATTTAACCTGATCCTATACCTACGACTATCTTTATCCACTTATAATAGCCTCACCAAATTATAATGCCCGATCACCGCATTTGCTTAAACCTCACATATTCTTCTTATGCTTCCCCTGATAATCTACGACCGAAAGACAAAGGAAAGTGAATACGAAATAAGATTTATGAGCACATAAAAGTTACTTTTCCTTGGTGGCACATCACAAACATTGTGGGTTTCATAATCCTTTTTGTTATTTAAAAAGGATGTGTTCAATTCTAATTAAAGGTGGTATTTTTTTTGAAAGTTTGCTGGGAGGTTATTAGCTGGGGGGATGGGTAACAGTATAATAAGTACAGATGAAAAGGAGGTTTTATGAAAGCGTTAGACGTGGTTTCAACTCAACTCAACTTTATTAATCTGTTGGATCAGGCAGGATATGCTCTTTCAGAAATTGTTGTAAAACGCTTCAGTGCTGCACCAGCCTTTAACGAAGGGCACTGGTTGTTCATTGCAGAGCAGGATAACCGCTACATTGAAGTGGTCTGTATTCTCTCTTTAGCTTCAGAAAGCGGAGAGCAGCATATTGATGTTTTTATTAATATGTTCGAAGACCCGATTGATGATGTTATTTCACGAAACATTGAAACCAAAACCTTTGCGACGCTTTATAAATACATTGAACGTATACCTTTTACTCCGGGTGTAAAGAAAGAATTCTTGAGCAGTATTGAGAACATCAATTTTAGTTAATCAAAAACCACAACTTTTTGCCACCAAGTTATTAGGTAATGCTATCAACCTGATATAATTACCTTAACATGAATATGAGCGGAGCCGGGTTATGTCTAATAATACTGAAGTCATTAGCTGTGATTTATTTTCAACTCTATCTTCACTTAATTTTAGCACCGAGGATATTACAGGTTTGACTCCGGCCAACTTTCGAAAGGGAGCTTTCTTACATGCAAAAATTTCTGCTAGCCAGGCCACGCGAGCGACTGATATTTCCATTCAATTACTCACGGATCGTGTTTCAGGTGAAATGAACTACGTAATAGTAATTGGCAGGCACGAAGGACTCCTGCAAAGCGAAGCAATTGACCCAAACGCTGATAAGCAATACCGGGAAAACCGTTATTCTCGCCATTTTATCTCAGTAACCGATGCCAATACCAAAGCCCTGAAAAAAACCTGCAAGGTAATGAAAACATATATCAAAGAGCAGGCATTTAAGCCTAACACCTGGGGGCACAGTTTCATTAAGGGTTGATTTATTCTTGCCCCGGTGAGCCGGGGCAACGCTAAATTAACCTCAAACTGTGCTGGAGGCACAAATGTCTGAAAAACACTTTATCGTTAAAATCCAGAACCGAAACGGCGACCATGAGAATAGCTATGTTCGGTTACTCGTCAGCGATTGTGAGAAAAATGCTTGCCAGACGGCACTCATTTCAGAGTGCCATGGCGAGCTTGAACAGCTGAGTTTTGAAGACGGTGGGGTTTACGACTACAACGGCGAAAATCACTACAGTGTCAGGAGCTGCGTGGAGGTTGCTCCAGAAGACGTTGCAACTTTGCAACGCTTCCTTTAACACCTGCGACATTTGATTAAATATCGGGCGTCCGCTACAGGATGCCCGTGATTTAAACGATTCCTCAAAGATCGCTGTCACTCCTGATAACTGTATTAAGAGCAGGTTTGTGATAGGTTCAGCGTAACAACATTACTGGAATTTTGGTTGCCTTGATGAAGAGCTGCTTTTCTGATTTACCCGTTAAAGACGGCACGTCCGGAACCTGGAAACTGGACACATTCGAAATTACCGCAGATAAGGCGATGAGCCTCGCCCTTCGTGCCGAGTATACAGGTAATACAGACGAGTTTATCCCGCCCGGTAGATATCGGCGTTTGTCCAACGGCTGGGATGTGGTGATGTCCAATACCCCGATGGAGATCAGAACCTGCCAGGATTTTTTAGAGCGAGCCACCGGGCGCGTGCTCATTAATGGTCTTGGTCTGGGGATGGTGCTTCACGCCATTCTTCAAAAAGAAGATGTAACCCATGTAACAGTAATTGAAAAAGAACAGGACGTTATTAACCTCGTTGCGGCCTCGTTTGCAAACGATCCTCGCGTTGAAATTATCCATGCTGATGCAATGATGTATTGCCCACCAGCAGGCGTCACGTACAACGCATGCTGGCACGACATATGGCCAGACTTCGCAACAGCTAACCTCTCACAGATGGATAAGCTGGAAATTAAGTACCGGGACATCTGTGAATGGCAGGGCTCGTGGGGCAGGGAGGAGTGTGAGCAAAAGCACATTGAGTTTCAAAATCTTGGGGCTGATTGAGTACAACTTTTGAAGGTGTCTCCGCTAAAGAAGACTGGGTCTCTTTGCGCATGCCCAGCTGTGCTGCATGACCTGACAAAGCCTATAAATAAACAGATCGGTTTGATTTAGTAATCCCCCTTCCAACCATCAGGCCGATATTTAAACTGCATCTCCATTAAGGATGGCTGATGAGCACGATTTCTACGGATTTAATTGCACGGATCTACGCAGCCTCCGAATTGCCGTTGAGCAACGACGAGCTTTATCGCGAAGTGCAGCGTGAAACTGGCATGTCGGATGCCGAATTGCACGAACTGAAAGAATTTGGGTCAGATAAAACCAGAACCAGCGGCGTCAAACACAAAGTACGCTGGTTTCAGCAGACTCTTCGGCAGGCCGGAGTCATCGAACGCGTTCCAGAAAAACGGGGCGTCTGGAGATACTCCTCTAAGACGAAAACAAACCTACACGAGTCATGGGAAAAGCTCTGTGTTGTCGGTTTCTCAACTTCTCTTGGGGCATCGGTTTTTGGAAACGCCTATGCCTTCTTCAGCAATATCACAGAGCAAATTCATCTTTGCCTGACCTCGCCGCCTTACCTCCTTCGAAATTCAAGAGACTACGGGCATGGCGGGGGGCGTGGCGAGCAGGTTTATATTGACTGGCTTCTGCGTATCCTCGAACCGATCGTGAAACAGCTTGTACCCGGCGCAAGTGTGGCATTGAATATCACTCAAGATAGCTTTAATAGGGGCAGGCCTTCACGTTCTCTGTATCTGGAGCGTCTGACACTGGCATTATGTGACAAGCTGGGGCTTGAGCTCATGGACAGGCTTCAGTGGGTGAATCGCAGTAAGCCCCCATCGCCAACGCACTGGGCATGTAAGCAACGAGTGCAGCTCTGCTCATCGTATGAGCCTGTGCTGTGGTTTACCAATGATGCGAGTAAGGTTCGTTCAAACAACTTACGTGTACTGCAACCGCATTCAGAGCAGCATCTTAAATTGCAGGCAGCAGGCGGTGAAAATCGCACGACCTTTTATGGTGATGGGGCGTACCAGCTTAAAAGCGGATCCTTTGGAAATAAAACAGAAGGAACGATCCCCAAAAATACTTTGTTTTACGGCAATAGCTGCGCTGATACGAGATTTTGCCATTCCATTGCCCGCGAGCTAGGTTTTCCGCTGCATGGTGCAACGTCTCCTACCAGGCTTGCAGCGTTTCTGATTGAGTTTTTGACAGAGCCGGGAGATCTTGTTGTAGATCCCTTCGCTGGCCTGCATAAAGTTCCCATCGCAGCCGAGCGACTTGGCAGACGTTGGCTGGCGACGGACAAAATCATGGAATGGCTGGCGATTTCCCGAAACCTTTTTACGGCCGCACCGGGATATAAGAGTAACCCCATGCTGGACGAGCTCGCCGAACTGTATCGGGCTTAATGCAAGTTAACGGTTTTGATAAAGTGGTTTGAAGCGACAAGCGGTTTATTCATTTTGCATTGTTTCTACCATAAAATGACAATATTAACGGCTTAGCATACGCCGCAGAGATAATTAGGGTGCCATTCATTTCCGGTTGTCTGTATTAACGAGTGTATTCAATATTCACTTGTTTCTCCGATATAGACCCAACAAAAAAAACTGATGGTTGTGATACAGAACTTGTTGAATTAACATCCGGTACATTAACTATATTGGTAATTTAGACGGTTTCTAAATTAAAGGTGGACAGATATGAAGTCAGATACAGAAATGGTTTCTCCTATCGAGTTGCACATTGGCGATCATGTCCAGCGGCATGGTGCTTTATTTGAGGTTATGCATATTGTTGAATCCGAATGCGATATTCCCGGCGGCATCCGGGTAGCAGCATGCATTTCACGGGTTATCGGTGACGTTACGGGCAATATTCCTCGTGGTTGGCTGGAAACACCGAAGCGTATGGCTGAGCGAGGAGTTAAGTGGGCGACGAGTCTGCCTGAGGGGCTTTACTTTAACATCCAGGGGAACGCACATGCGAAAGTAAGCCGGGTTATTCGTAATGTGACTAATTGAAACTTTTTTCTGAATTGCGGTGTAAAAGTTACTTTTCACCGCATCGTTTTCCCTAACTACTAAATCAGAGCTTCTCTGAAATAAGCGGATTTAACCGCTAGCGATTTATTCAGGCCATTTTATTCTAATCATTATCCTACACTTCAAAAATATTCATTATTTTTTCTTCTGACCTATTAGCCAGAATTCTCGATTCGGTATCATTTACTTACGGTAAATCTTTTGAAAACGAGGTAAATGGCATGCATTCTCAGGATCCTATCACGAAATTAACCCAGACGTTGCAACGCGACGATGGTTCTCAGGTTCGTATTGTAGCGCAGCGGGGATATGGAAGTGGGCTTACAGCCTCGCTTGATGTGTACGTTCTCCGTCGTGATTCCTCTGAAAGCAACTGGTCACTGTGCGGAAAAGATCCTCACCCAGAGTGGAGAAAGATGTCAGTAGATGAGTATCAGAAATTTGGACGCTCTGAAATGCTGCGTTATGCCACACCAGGTGAAATTCTCAGGGTGGCATCCGCTATTGGCCAGCCAATGAGCTTCCTCGATGGCAACCCTGCGTTTTAGCCCGAACCCTGGCGACGCCTTTTAAACCGGCGTCATTCTTTTTACGAGCAACAGACGGAGAAAAAATGAATCTGAACGAACGAAGCACGAGCGCAGCAACGCCAGATTTGAGCCGACTTTATCTCATTTCCGGGCGCATTATGTTTGATGATGATGATCAGGCCTACCTGGTCGAAGCCGACTCCCCTGGTGATGCAGAGGAGGCTTTCCGGCATCATATTGCTGACAGTGCCGACGACTTAGAAAAGGTGATTATAGTTTCCTCTACAAGTTTCGCTTCAGCTCACAGCAGTCGCGTAATTTGTCGGCCTGCCGTGAAGTAATTTCAACTTCCAATGATATTTCCCTCTTTATAAAAGCCGCCGTCTGGCGGTTTTTATTTGCAAAAATGAATATTAATCCTGAATGATATTAATTTAAGATGAGGTAGTGTTCATATTCTTCTTCTTAATATTTTTTCTAAAAAAACGCCTTCAGGTTATTAGTTGGTATTAGTGTATTTGTTATGATCTTCTCATCAAATACATTAATTAAATAATCAAGGAGTCAACTGTGGCAGATAATTATACTCAGGCGTCGTTTATTATTCCCTGCACTCAGGAGCAGGCAAAAATGGCACAAGAAGCAATCACATTCGTTACCGAAGCAGAAATTGCAGAAGGTGAGCGTTTGCTTGATAAGCCACTGACAGATTGTTCTCTGACTGAGAAGCTGATCCTCAGTATTATCGAGAACCACCCTGAGTATGACCCTTCTGAGCCGAGCTTTGGGCAACCATCCTGCCCAGACTGCAATTATGAACTGTTGTTCGCAACAGAAGTTACCAGCAGTGGGCTGGCAGTTTTTCATGGAGAGACCATTGATCTTGACCATGCAATTTGCCTCACAACTGCCGTGCTGTCGGTATTCGACCTCTCGGAAATGGTAACAATTACTGCTGCATTTACATGCAGTAAAAGCCGGACAGATGAATTTGGGGGTATGACTATTCTGGTCACAAAGGATACCCACTATTACCAGGATGGCTGTCAGTTTTCTCGTCTCATGAATGAGGCTCACAAAGCCGGTATCCAGTATGCTCTGTGTAAAGTGACGCATTACCACGGTGAGAGCAGCTATGTGGCAAGCTATGTCCTGAGCTGCGACGTAGCGGATTCAGCCCAGGAGGTCGTTAACAAACGACTGAAGGCATGTGCCGGAAAAGAGCCAGAAGACGGAATCTATATTCTGTGTGAAGAAGACAACACTAGTCTTTCGGTCGAACTCGTTACAGAACTGTCTCCGCTCGATTACGACAAGCTGAGCAAGCTTCTCCCTTCCCTTGACACCCTTTGCGGCGCTTAAGCCTGCCAATTACCGTAGCCACCGGTTTCCCCGGTGGCCTGGAGCCTGCCATGACCAATAAATTCATAGTTTCTACCGTTGATTGTATCAATGAATTTGCAAGTGACGTTCCGCAGAGTGTTTCCTTACGGATAGATACAATGCTTGAACAGCGTATCCGCAAATTGGCGGCATACGTGAAAGAAAACGATCTTCATTTAACTGAGTTTTACTTCTATGACGCTAACTGGTCATTTTGTGGTGAAGATGAAATTCAAGAAATAAAAGACATGGATGAATATAAGCATAGCGACAGCATAAAGCAGGAAGCGATGCTGCGGGAAGTAATGCCATCAGCACGTACGGAATGCCCGGTTATTAGGGTGATGAAAGATTCATTTCAGCTTTCAGCTCTACCACGCCATTGTGGTGATGACATGACTCTTAACACTCCTTTTATTCCGCTGTCTGAGTTGAAAACAAATAATACGGCATTTATTACGCCGCCAACCTATAACTAATAGCTGTGCCGGGTGATTAAATTACAATGGATTATTTTTATATATATTGACATTAAATCCGCGTGATTTTGATTTAATATAATTTCGCTAAATGGTTGCGCTGTAGTTATTTTAAAGTTCTAATAATATCAGTGATGCAGCATATACCGTGGTTCAGGAAAATATATGTTTATTGAAAAAAGCGACTCATTCCTTGAATTATCCTCAGAAGTTATTTTTCCTGAGGCGGCTAATGCTGCCATTTTGAAACATGATAAATGGGCGGATGTTTGGGAGACCCTGACAACCGATGCCGATCTGAACTATACCGATGAAAAGGAGACTGTGAGTCTTTCTTCTCTGGTCATGTCAGCCACATCTGCTATTTATCAGGCTATTACGGACGGCTGGACAATGTGCGTGGGATACAGTGGCGGCAAAGACTCCCATTCTCTTCTGCACCTGTTTCTGATGGCATTGATCAGGGCAGTACGTAACGGCACAAATATCAGCGAACATCATTTCATTCAGATGTCCGATACGCTGATCGAAAACCCTGAGATGCACTATCAGGCTTCACAGGTTCTCAACCAGCTCAGAATGTTCATTGCTGAACACCAGCTACCGGTCACAGTCCTTGTCGCCCGACCGTCTCTTACGCAGAGCTGGGTCGGCCGCATTCTGACTGGGCGCGGACTTCCGACCTGGACTAATTCTTCTACCCGACAGTGCTCAACCGACTACAAAATCGCGCCCCTGCGCCAGGCCAAAGCTCGTTACCTGAAAAACGCCCCGGCATCCGTTCGAAGCAGGGTATGCCTGATGCTGGGCTCCAGGGATGATGAAAGTGCCCGAAGGGCCGGAAATATCCTCAAAATGGGAGGGCAGGCGAGGAAAGTAACCCTGACTGAGCACGGTGGTGAACTCTATCCGGTAAAGGAGTGGCGCACTCAGGACATCTGGTCTTTTCTGATGGCCTGTGGTTCCGAATCACGCTTCCCTTTACCAAGCTTTATGCCGGATAACTTCAGCCTGGCAACGCTTTATAAAGACGCCACCGGGGAGTGTATCTGGTCGCCGGAGAAACCCACTCGAACATCAGCTTGTGGGGCTCGATATGGGTGCTCGCTTACTCTTGTTTTTATGTATTTAGAGTTAAACTCTACTTTTCTATTTTTAGAATTCAAGCTATTCATCGTAATTGAGAGATATCCTTTTAATGTTCAGCAAGCCTGTTAAAAGCACTTTATCTGAACCGCGTTTTGCCTAAATCCTGCTCAATATATACTCTCCCTGAGTTCTGAAATCCTCAAATTCCCCAATCTTAAAGCATTGATACATAGATGATGTCAGATAATGCGCAATCATCTCACCGCCAATATGGATCCGTTCCGGGTGTGGGTATGTCGCCTGTATAGCCCTTTGTTCATTCATCATTACAGGAATTGTCTGCAACAAATCCCCATCCAAGATTTGGCACTCAGGTTTTACTCCTGTTCCGTATTGTAATTGCTCTGATTCGAAATCATGGACTGAGCGATAGGCGAACGAAACGATATTTCCTGTTTCCTCGCAAATTGCGAACTGATAAACACTGGTTGTCACCGTTGAAGAAGAGGGAATTGCATGGTCATGCTTGTATTGTTTCCACAGCCTCCTTAGACAGGCCGATGTATGATAATTGAGATTTTGTATACCTGATACGACCATTCTGGTTGATGCTTCAAGCAACCAGGTGTTAGAAAATCCACCTGCCCCCGTTCCTGCTATGATGGTTCTTAGCTGGGGGATGTAACCTGCTTTGGAAACAAAAGATAACGGCTCCCCATTATCGGTGACGGCAAGGGTATCTGTTACAATCAGTGCTTGTGCTTCGTCTGTATAAAATATCAGTGATGACATATTTTCCTCATCCAGAAAAGACATTACATGAATCACAGAACAGGTCACTACAACCACGTGAAAGGGAGTCAGACCATTTTCCAGAGGTAAATATATTCTTGTGTTTGGACGCGTTGCGGTTCTCTGTAAAAAATATATAGCACAAACAAAAGTCCCCGCAGGGATAAATATAGTTATATGCGCTTTTTCTGCTGGCTTTTACAATTGAAAGTGACAGGTAAACGAAATGTGTTACAGGTTTCTTTTGCTTTTCGTTGGGTTCTGTATATGCGAATTTACCCTGTGTGTTATTTTTGCAATGGACTCAGGCTGTATTCAATCAATTAAGGTTTACTTCTGGCATTAAGATGTATCCGTTGCCTGTTTTTTAAGGGCACGGTTTGTGCCGGGAAATGAAAATCACATCTTAAGTTCTTCACTCAAAGGATTTGTGATGTTTATCACGTATGGTCCGGGTAACGTGTTGAGGTCAATGTATTGCATCGTGATGGTGTCGTTACATCTTTTACTTTCCTCCTGATTTGCATATTCACTCCCGGCAACCTGGTTGTTTGTTTTTTCGGCTATTTGCATTCTGAGGTAGGATCGCAGATTTAGCTAGGAATTGAAATCCATCCCCTTTTGTGCAAAATCTGGTTGACATTCGCAGATTGACTACAGTACCGTTCTGTGCAAAAGGTGGTTGGAGTCAAGAATGAACGAATTTACGGGATCGGCAGCTTCACAGGCTGACTTTATTTGGAAGAACGCGGAAGACCTGTGGGGGGACTTCAAGCATACGGACTTTGGCAAGATCATTTTGCCGTTTACCTTGCTGCGCCGCCTGGAGTGTGCGCTGGAGCCGACTCGCGAGGCGGTGAGAGAAGCGCATGACGCTTTCAAGGATGCCGATGTTGAGCTGGATACCATTCTGCGCTCAACCGCTGAATACCCCTTCTACAACACCTCTGAATACTCCCTTGGCACCCTGGGTAGCACCAAGACGCGCCGCAATCTGGAAGACTACATCGCCCTGTTTTCGGATAACGCCCGCGCTATCTTCGAGGAGTTTGAGTTTGGCAATACGGTGATCCGGCTGGAGAAAGCGGGCTTGCTGTACAAGATTTGCCAGAACTTTGCCAAGATCGACCTGCACCCGGACGTGGTGCCGGATCGGGTGATGAGTAACATCTACGAACACCTGATTCGCCGCTTTGGTGCCGAGGTAAATGAAGGGGCCGAGGACTTCATGACGCCGCGTGACATCGTTCACCTGGCGACCGCATTGCTGCTTGACCCGGATGATGCCCTGTTTGAGGCCAGCCCCGGTTTGATTCGTACTCTGTATGACCCGACCTGTGGTACGGGTGGCTTCCTCACCGATGCCATGAACCATGTGGGCGACTACGGTAACCGCGACAAGATCCCGCCAGTGCTGGTGCCGCACGGGCAGGAGTTGGAGCCGGAAACCCATGCGGTTTGTGTGGCCGGTATGCTGATCCGCCGTTTGGAGTCCGACCCTGGCCGAGATCTGTCGAAGAACATTCGTCAGGGCAGCACGCTGTCCAACGACCAGTTTGCCGGTGAGCGTTTCCACTACTGCCTGTCCAATCCGCCTTTTGGCAAGAAATGGGAGAAGGACAAAACCGCCGTCGAAGCGGAACACAAAAAAGGCGAGCTGGGCCGGTTTGGGCCGGGCCTGCCGAAAATTAGCGATGGCTCCATGCTGTTTTTGATGCACCTGGCGAGCAAGCTAGAACTGCCGATCAACGGCGGTGGCCGCGCCGCTATCGTGCTGTCGGGTTCGCCACTGTTTAACGGCGGTGCCGCGTCTGGCGAATCGGAAATCCGCCGTTGGTTGCTGGAAGACGACCTGATTGAAGCCATTGTGGCTCTGCCAACGGATCTGTTCTTCCGCACCAATATCGCCACCTACCTGTGGATTCTGTCCAACAAGAAGCCGCAGGAGCGCAAAGGCAAGGTGCAGTTGATCAACGCCACCGACCTGTGGACTGCAATCCGCAACGAGGGCAACAAGCGCCGTATTGTCAGCGATGAGCAGCGCCGCCAGATTCTGGACATCTACGCCGCAGGCGAAACCGGTGCGCTTTCCCGGATGCTGGACTACCGTACCTTTGGCTACCGCCGTATCAAGGTCCTGCGCCCGCTGCGCATGACCCTGGAGCTGGATAAGGTGGGCATGGAGCGGCTGGAAGCCGAAGCTGCCTGGGAAAAACTCTCTGACGCGCATCAGACATTCTGGCGCAAAGCCCTCAAGCCGTTGATCGGGCAAACGCAGCCCTATAGCTGGGCAGAAACCTTTGTTAGGAACTCGATCAAGTCCGACGAAGCCAAGCAGCTCAAGGTCAAATCCAACAAGACATTGATCACCGCGCTGATCAACGCCTTTGGTCACAAAGACCCGAAAGCCGAGCCAGTCACGGATTCCAACGGCGAGCTGGTGCCAGACACAGATTTAACTGATTACGAGAACGTCCCCTATCTGGAGGACATCGACGACTACTTTGCCCGCGAAGTGCTTCCTCATGTGCCGGATGCCTGGCTGGATGAGAGCTTTACCGATGCCAGGGATGGTCAATTGGGCCGCGTTGGCTACGAGATCAACTTCAACCGCTTCTTCTACCAGTACCAGCCGCCGCGCAAGCTGCATGATATTGATGAAGACCTGAAGCAGGTAGAAGCCGAGATTGCCGCGCTACTGGCGGAGGTGGCCAGCGAATGAGTCACTACAAACCGTATCCAGCCTACAAGGATTCCGGCGTTGAGTGGATTGGGCTGGTGCCGGAGCATTGGAAGGTTGCGCAGATCAAGCGTATTTCCGCCTTGAATCCCAAGAAATCGACCCTAAGCAAGGAAAAGGATTCTCTTTGCACATTTCTCCCAATGGAGAAGCTGAGAACCAATGCTATAACACTTGATGAAACTCGTCCTATTCATGAGGTGTATGACGGATATAGCTATTTCTGCGATGACGATATTCTGATCGCCAAGGTAACGCCTTGCTTCGAGAATGGAAACATAGCGGTAGCCAATGGTCTGGTTAACGGCATTGGGTTTGGCTCTACAGAAATCAATGTCCTTCGGGTAAATGGAAAGGGACATAACCGATTTCTTTACTACCGTCTGCAAGAAGAGCAGTTCAGAACAATTGCCAAATCTGAGATGAGAGGCACTGGAGGCTTAAAGCGAGTTCCAACGGAGCTGTTTGAGTCATTTACTTTCGGGCTTCCCGACACTGACGAACAAGTCACCATTGCCGCCACCCTCGACCGCGAAACCGCCCGTATTGATGCGCTTGTCGAGAAGAAAACCCGCTTTATCGAGCTACTGAAGGAAAAGCGCCAGGCGCTGATTACCCATGCTGTCACCAAGGGACTAGACCGCAACGCCAAGATGAAGGACTCCGGCATTGAGTGGATTGGGCAGGTGCCAGAGGAGTGGTTAAATAGGAAGGTTTTTCATGCTTTCCAAGCCATTGGGAGTGGAACAACGCCACCGGCAAAGGAGCATGAATGGTATCAGGGAGGAACCATTCCGTGGATAACAACAAGTGAGCTTAGAGAAAACACCGTCGTTAAAACAAAGAAGTGTGTTACCTCAGATGCCATGCAGAAATTCTCAGCCTTGAAAATTTTTCCCGCTGGTTCATTAGCTATTGCCATGTATGGTGCAACAATTGGTCGCCTAGGGTTTCTTGGAATCCCAGCAACAACCAACCAAGCTTGCTGTGTGCTGTCTGGTGAACGCGATTTGAATATCCAGTTTTTGTATTACTGGTTGATGGCATTCAGAGCCGATATCGTGGCTTTCTTCTCTGAGGGCGGGGGCCAGCCGAATATCAACCAAGAGGTGATAGCCAGCCTTAGGGTGCCATCCCCAGCCCCTGATGAACAAGCCACCATTGTCGCCACCCTCGACCGCGAAACCGCCCGCATTGATGCACTGATTAGCAAGGCGGAACAAAGTATCACCCTGCTCAAAGAATGCCGCGCCGCCTTTATCACCGCCGCTGTCACCGGCCAGATTGATTTGCGAGGAAAACAATAAATGCAATCAGCAGCACATCAGGAAAAATACTTCCAGCAATACATCATCGACCGGTTTGTAGAACAGGGCTGGAAGCTGGGTGATTCCAAGTTCTACGACACCGAGAGGGCGGTGTACCCCGAAGATCTGGAAAACTGGATCAAATCCAGCGGCCAGCAGGAAAAATGGGACAAGCTGGAACGGCTCAACGGGGCCAAAACCCTTGAAGTGCTGATGGACCGCTTGGATAAAGCACTGGAGAAACAAGGCACCATGCAGGTGTTGCGCCAGGGCTTTTCTATTGCCGGTTGCGGCCTGATCGAGATGACCGAGGCCGCACCGGAAGACAAGCGCAATGCAGCAGTCATTGAGCGCTACCAGGCCAATATCCTGCGCGTGGTGCCGGAGCTGAAGTATCACCCGGCCCGTGAATTTGCCATTGATCTGGTGCTGTTTATCAACGGTCTGCCGGTGGCAACCGTCGAACTGAAGACCGACTTCACCCAGTCCTGCGAAGCGGCCATGGATCAGTACCGCAATAATCGCCGACCGTATGACGCCAAGACCAAACGCAGGGAACCGCTGCTGACCTTCAAGCGTGGGGCGGTGGTGCATTTCGCCATGTCCGACTCTGAAATCATGATGGCGACCAAGCTGGATGGAGAAAACACCTTTTTCCTGCCGTTCAATAAGGGGCGCAAGGACGAAAGCGGCACGGTACATGCGGGTAACCCGCCAGGTGAGATTAAGGCCGATGGTACTCAGGAATACCCTGTAGCCTACTTCTGGGAGGAGGTCTGCGAACCGGATGCCTGGCTGCGGATTTTCCATAGCTTTGTCTACGTCGAGAAAAAGGACGTGGTGGATATTCAGGGCAACTGGTCGAAGAAAGAAACCCTGATTTTCCCGCGCTTCCACCAATGGACGGCAGTGAACCAGATGCTGGCCGATGCCCGCGAAAACGGCGCAGGCATGACCTACCTGTGTGACCACAGCGCCGGTTCCGGCAAGACCAGCACCATTTCCTGGACGGCTCATGACTTGGTGAAACTGCGCGAAGATAACGGCGACGCGGTATTTAACAGCGTGATCATTGTCACCGACCGTAATGTGCTGGACGGCCAGCTTCAGGACGCGGTGAAGCAGATTGACCATCAGTTTGGGGTAATCGCCGCCATTGACCGGCAGAAGTCATCCAAGTCCAAGAGCAAGCAGCTCTCGGAGGCCTTGTTGTCTGGCACGCCGATTGTTGTGGTCACGATCCAGACCTTCCCTTACGCGATGGAAGCCATCATCACTGACAAGGCCCTGAAAGGGAAAAACTTTGCTGTGATCATTGATGAGGCGCATAACTCGCAGACAGGCTCTACCGCCGCTAAGCTGCAAGCCGCGCTGGGAATGAGCGGACAAGGCAAGATGTCCACCATGACGGTGGATGAACTGCTGGAGCAACTGCAAAAGTCCCGCGCCCGCCCGGAGAATATCAGCTACTTCGCCTTTACCGGCACGCCCAAGCACTCCACTTTGATGCTGTTCGGTCGCCCGGCAGATACAAGCCAACCGGCCTCGGACGATAACCCGCCACAAGCCTTCCACCTGTACACCATGCGCCAGGCCATTGAGGAGAAATTCATTCTCGATGTGTTGAACGGCTATGTACCCTACAAAACGGCCTTCAATCTTTCCAAGCAGCTTGAAGACAGCAAGCGGGTGAGCGGCAAGGCCGCCAAACGCGCCCTGGCACAGTGGATGTCATTGCACCCTACCAATGTGACCCAGAAGGTGCAGTTTATCGTTGAGCACTTTACCAAGAACGTCGCCCACCGGCTGGATGGCAAGGCAAAGGCGATGGTCGTGACCAGCTCCCGCGCCGCTGCCATTCGCTACAAGAAGGCGTTTGACCGCTATATCGAGCAGCACAGCGAGTACGGCTTTATTCATTCACTGGTGGCCTTCTCCGGCAAGATGACCGGTAAGCAGGTGATGCACCAGGATGACGGCGAGTTCAAGGACGATGTGTTTATCGTCGATGAGAACGAGGAGTTCACCGAGCAGAGCATGAACCCGGATGTCCACGGGCAGGATTTGCGCTTTGCCTTTGACCGCCCGGAATACCGGGTGATGTTGGTGGCCGACAAGTTCCAGACCGGCTTTGACCAGCCGAAACTGGTCGCCATGTATGTGGACAAGAAAATCGCCAACCATGTGGAGATTGTGCAGACCTTCGCCCGCCTGAACCGGACGGCACCAGGGAAGGATGAGGTCTTTATCATCGACTTCGTGAACGACCCGGAGAACGTGCGCAAGGCCTTTGCCACCTATGACAAGGGCGCTCACATCGGCGAAGTGCAAGACCTCAATGTGGTCTACGAGATCAAGGAGCGACTGGACGAGCACGGCCTTTACGACGAGAAGGATTTGGCCGCGTTCAAGGAAGCCCGCTTCAAGACCATCCGCGACATCACTCATACTAAATCGCCGCAGCACAAGGCGCTGTATGCCGCTACGGCTGGAGCGACGGCCTTGTATAACGACAAGATGAAAATGCTGCGCGATGGCATGGCAACCTGGGAAGCAGCGTTTGAGAAGGCCCGCGCCAAGGGTGACGAGGCGGGCATGAAGTCTGCCGATCACCACCAGGATGAGTATGCCGAGCAAATCAAGGCGTTGATGGGCTTCAAGTCGGACCTGGGGCGCTTCTGCCGTACCTATTCCTATATCGCCCAACTGATTGATTTTGGCGATCCGGAGTTGGAAAACTTTGCCGCTTTCGCCAAGCTGCTGCAAAAGCGCCTTCAGCACGAAGCACCGGAAACCGTGGACTTGACAGGCCTGGTGCTTACTGGCTTTGACATCAATGCTCGACCCGATGACGTAGAAGACGAAGGCAAAACCCCGGTATTGCAACCAGCAGGTGCAGGCGGTGGTGGCGCGGTAGGCGACAAGCCTAAATTCGTCAAAGAAATTATCGAGAGGCTCAACAGCCTGTTTGGTGAGGCGACGCCGATCCAGGATCAGGTGGCTTTCGTTAATCAGATTTCAGCGATTACCGGTGAAAGCGATGTCGTCATGGCTCAGGTGGAAAGCAACACCCGTGAGCAGGCTATGAAAGGCAACCTCCCCGGTGCTGTTCAGCAAGCGGTTGTTCGTGCTTTGTCCAGTCATCAGAAGCTGGCAACCCAGGTGCTCAAGTCTGACCGTCAGGGCATGACCGCATTGGTTGATATGGTGTATGACCTGCTGCGCGAAGGCAAAGACATCGACCTGGATATGGATTAAGCCTATGCTTGACCTGCTGAATCTGCCAGGCATCAAGCCGGTCGATATGCGCCACGAAAGCAAGTGCCTTGTGATAGTTGCTGAGCCGGTAACGGTCGAGGTGCCGTTATGTGGGGACTGCAACACCCCTATGCACAGACACGGTACGCGCAAAAACAAGTTCATGGACACGCCGTTGTACATGGAGCCGGTCCGCCTTGAAGTTCAGCGCCCGCGCTTTCGCTGTGAGTCGTGCGGAAAAATGTCCATGCCGGAGTTGAGTTTTCTGGATGATAAACGCCGAGCCACCAAACGGCTGATCGATGTTATTCGGCAACAGTGCCTGGGAACCACCTTCCATGCTTTAGCCGAGCAAACCGGTGTGGCGGTGAACACCGTCAAGAACATCGCTCACGATCTCATTGAGGAACTCTCCCAAACCGTTCGTTACGAAACCCCGGTCATCATGGGTATCGACGAAGTGAACCTTGCCGGCGGGTATCGCTGTGTAATCACCAATCTGGCAACCAACAACGTCTTTGATATGTTGGAGCATCGTACTCAAGAGCACCTGAAGCCCTTCTTCAAGGATTTGCCGGATGCTGACAAAGTGGAATGGGTCTGTACGGATATGTGGCGACCCTTCAAGCGTTCCTTTGCTCAGTATCTGCCCAACGCCAAACTGGTGATCGACAAGTTCCATGTCGTCAAGATGGCCTCTGAAGCCCTGGAAGAGGAGCGCAAGAACTATCAGGCACAGTTAAGCAAAGAAGATCGGATTTATGTCAAAAAGTCCATTCGCTGGCTCACCCTGAAGCGGCCCGGCAACCTGACGCCCGCGGAGCAAAAGGCGCTGGAGGTTGTAAAGCAGGCGATCCCAGAACTTGCCGTGGCCTATGACTTCAAGGAAGCCTTCTTCTGCATCTACGACGAACCCGACAAACAGAGCGCTCAGAACGCCTTTGAGGCTTGGGAGAACAGCCTGCCGCCTTATGGCATGGAGCCTTTCAAAAAACTGGTGAAAACGGTACACAACCATTACGACGACATCTTTGCCTACTGGGATGCGCCGTTCTCAATCACCAATGGCTATACCGAAGGGCTCAACGGCTTGATCAAGATGTCCAACCGGTTAGGTCGGGGTTACAGCTATGACATCATCCGTGCAAAGACGTTGTACTCCAAAGAAGCCCGCAAGGTTGGCAGTGGTATTCGAGCAGGACGAGGCAAGGTCGAGTATGGGCCGCACATTCCGACATTGTTGAAGCAGGCAGAAGGTGGAGAGTTGGATTAACGCGAGAGAGGGCGCGTCTGAGAATCCAACCAATGTTAGATTCTCGCAGGGTGGTGAAAAACAGAAAAATCCAACCAGAAGCAGCTTTTTGTCCGACTAAGAGTCTAGGGTTAGAATGGATGAATTCCAACCCTAGAATGCAAATAGCCGTTTTTTCTTCTTCCGGATTTATAGTGTAGGCATGAGGTGGCGTTTCAGGGCGACAGACTGTGAGGATAATCACTAACATTCATGCGCGTTATGGGCGTGTCAGCAAACTGGATGCAACAGAGCCGAAACTGAAATTTGAACCCGGATTTCTGTATGCTGAAATACCTTATATTAGCGGCATCCAGAATCGAAAACTGAGCCGATATGTACACTTTTATCTTATGGATAAAGCTATCCTGCAGGCCAGGGATTTAAAGCCTTTAGCCCGGGCATTTTTACGCTGGATAAGGTGGCTGGAGGATAACGGACTTGACCCTTTCACCCCGGGAACGTTGAAATACCAAAGCCCTACATATGGCTTCAGGGAGTATCTTCTGGGGGCCGTAAGGCAGGGGCGCATCGCCTCATCCACCGCGGCGGTGTACATCAGCGTTATCCGACGGTTTTACGTATTTCTGGGCAAGTGTGGTGAGCTGGCTGCCAGCTCATTTTTTACGTTGGTCGAAAAAGTCGTTGACGGGCGACGCAAGGTGATAAGTTCGGATCTTGCCATCAGGATAACCAGCACAACAAAAAGGACAATCAACCCACTGAATGATGCAGAGGTTCATATCCTGGATGAGGCACTGAAATCTGAGTCCGGGTTGTTCAGTTTAATGATTGTGCTGATGAAAAATTGTGGGCTACGGCTGGATGAAATGCTGACCCTGCCGTCGTCACTCTTTACTGAAGAGTACCTTGCCAGTGTCCCTGTATCTGAGTTGACCATCAGGGGGCTTCATATTGGTCCGAGATGCGGAGTTCATACGAAGTTTGGGATGACGCGAGAACTCTTCATCACCAGACGATTGTACGAGCAGGTTCTGGATTATCTGGCGGATGAGGAGTATGAAAAGAAGATCCAAAAATGGCGTGCACGACAGGGTGGGGAAGGGCGGCACGAGCCTTTATTTTTAATGGCAAACGGGAAACGGATGTCTGAAAAAGCCTTTTACTCCCGCTGGTACAGTTTTCGCCATCGCCTGGCCCGGTCTGCTCCGGGAAATGTGTTCAGACATAAACCCCATGATTTGCGGGCAACGTTTGCGACCCATTTTTTACGCTCGGCACTGAGTTGCTATCCCGATCAGGCCGCAAATGCGCTGGGTACAGTAAAATACTGGATGGGCCATAAAAGCGAAAATACGACGATGAAATACATCGTCTTTCTTCAGCAAAACCAGATTTCTGATGCAGTCGCCGGGGTCATGGACGCATTGATTGACGGTGCTGCAGGTCGCGATGGAGCCATATATGAGCCGGAGTGAAACGCAGATAACGTGGATGGCCGAAAATGTGCTGTCATGGGAGACGGTCAGCGGACACATCACTCAGCGGGATCTGAACCGATATTATTTACTTGACGTTTATCTTCAGGCTCATTTTTCAGATTATGTGTTGCTCCCCGGATGGTTTAGTGAACATTCGCATCTTGCCCGCCCTGAAAAACGCGATTTTATTGCCTCTCTGAAACGATTTCTTCTGTCTTACCGTCCCGCCGGAAGGTTAACCATTTTCCGTTATCTCAATATGTTTTTTATATGGCAGTCAGTCAATCAGTATGACTATGGCACGGCTGAAGGCGTTGAAATGTATATTAAACATCTCATGAACGATATTCGTCGGCGAAAAATTTCAGTCAGGATGGCAAGACACTACTTGTCCGTGGTCAACCGGTTTTTGCTTACGGGCGGGCAGATTCAGAGGCGGTATGAATATGAATTCTTACCGAAAGGAACGTATCAGCAGCAGGGAAGGGATAGCTATACCAGGAATGAACTTTCCGAGATCCTGAGGCAGTTGTCATCCATGAATGAGTTCCTTGCGGGATGTATCCGGGAGCATATCGCTAAATCGGAAAAAGGGGTGCGGCATTTCTCACCGTCTTTGCTGGCACCTGTTTATGAAGCGTATTTCCGGTATCCGGGAGAGAACGGGGTCAGCAGGGCAGAGATCATCATCAGGGACGTTCTGGAAAATTACTTTCTTACTTCTTTTTTTCTGTTCTGTTACCACACATGGGGAAACACCTCTCAGGTTCTGGGTCTGACGCGGGATGATATACATCTGGATGAAAAGGGTATCAGCACTGATTATGTTTATAAGGGGAGAGCGAATAAGTATATACGTCTGACGATAGGTAAATCGGAGTATGTGACCAAACGTGCGGGCTATTACTGGTTTCTGTCTTTTATCAGGCTCAGGGACGACATCGTTAACTATCTGGTTTCCGCAGATAACTTCCCTCCGGTACAGGCGCTGTTTCTGAGTGAGCCGCAGGTGAAATTCCGTAAGCTTTATTCTCTTAATCCCAGTCATCTGACTAAATTTTCTAACTCTGAGGGGGCGTGGGCCACGATGCGGCAGCTTAATCCCTCGCTTCCATCAATTACCGTTTCTGGCTTGCGCAAAACGTCTGAGCAGTATACGGACAGAACATTAAAGAATGGTCTGATTACGGCGGAAAAAGCACAGCATAACTGGGGCACTTACAGGCGGAATTATGCTGCAGGTAACCCACAGGAGGCGAAGGAAAACTTCAGTGCTGCACTTGATACGCTTATGAATCAGGGGATTGCGACACGTGCGTTATCCGAGCGGGTAAAAGTTGCTGATGAGCTGGGGATCGATCTGCGTGGAAGCGATGAGGGTGTGGATCTTTTATTGAATGGCCTGGGATGTCGATCGCAGGAGCCGCCTACAGATATTGAATTGCGCTTTATAAAAAAGCAAAAACGATTTGGCCGGACACCAAAGGCTTGTGCGGATTTTTCTCATTGTGTCGAATGTTCAAAAAGTTGCGTTGTGGAAACGCTGGAGTCTGTATGGCTCCTGCTGTCATTCAGGCATGCTATCGAGTATGGAAAACCGTTGTACATCGGTTCGGTCAATGCTGTGGAGCGTTATGAAACGTTACTCCTGAAGATTGATTTACGGCTTGGGCTGGTAGATGAGGCGACCCTGAAAAAAGCGCGCGTTAAACTTCAGCGAGAAGGTGTGGCTCCGGTATGGCAGATTTGAAGAAAAAAGAGGTAAGCCGTAGTCGAATGGCGGAGTTTCCTGCCGGAACGCCGCTTCGTTCAGGGGATGAGTTTCCGACTGAGGATATCATCTGTGAGGCACTAGAAAACAAAAGCTTTGAACGTCTGAATAACTGCCTGGTTATCGCCAGCTCAGATGAACATGATATGCGTTTTATCAATGAGGAGACGCTGAATATTTATTTCAGGGATGATGTCTGGACCAATCGCTATGTCAGAACCCATATTGGTGAAACGTTAAGAACCGTTAATTTTTCAGGCATACGGGATCCTGAACTGCGTCTTGAAGCCAAAATCATCTCAGCCAGCCTGCTCTGGATTGTCGGCAGGACCGCGAAGACGCAGTCACTGATCCGGAAATGTGCAAACATTGTGGCGGGAGCCCGTATTATTGAGTCTATGGGGTATCGCAGTCTGTTTCAGCTTCGTTTTCCGCTTGTCCGGAATGCTTTCATTGTAAAGATGAAGGAGGAGGATGAGCACGGCAGGAAGCGTTCTGAAAGAACATTACGTAATTACTTTATGGACCTGGCGGATATCTCGCTGACAGGTCATACCCGTCTTCGAAAATACGGTTACTTTCCTGATATTAGCTTCGACAGTTACAACAGTGTGGATGATTCAAACCAGACATATTGTATGCCTTTCAGTCTTATGATGTCTGTCTGGGAAGGGCTGATTACTGAACTGGATGCTGAAATCAGTGATTTCGATTTTGACGGGTTTTCCCGGCTGTGCGCTATCATAAACGGTTTTTATGATTCGCCTTACTATACGTCGATGCTGGAAGCCCGTAAAAGAGGGACAGCAAAAAGCATACCGGATTACCGGGCCGCGTATTACTACAATATTGTTGCCGGGGAAATTCGGGCGCTTTTCGCGACACTTGGCCCCGGGATGCAGGGCTGGTTCTCGGTACATAAAAATAAGCGCTGGAGATCTGATTTTATTGGCGTTGATCACATAAAGCTGAACACCTGGCATTTTGAGCTGACGTTAAAAGTCATGAATGTGATACAGGCCATGTCGGGGATGAGACACAGCGAAGTGCTTGGCGTGATGCACGGTTCACTGATTTATGATGGTGATATCCTGGGACTTCGTTCGGTGTTGCATAAGTTCGCCCCGGAAGGTGGAAGTCACGAAGACTGGGTTGTTTGTCGCTATGTGGAAAAGCCTTTTCAGCATTTACGCAGAATTAATCAAATCATGACAGGCCTGGACGGGAAGACGCTGGACAATGTTCCATTGTCTTTAAATATCAGGTCGTGGTTCTCGGAGCAAAAACTCTCTTTTATGGGGACGCAGCGCCAGACTGAGTGGGCAAAGAAATTTGTGAAAAGACACCATCTGTTCATCCGACGTGACCATATTGATGAGTTCAGGCTTTTAAATCCAAACATACGTGATGATGAACGCGTTGCGATGGAGATTCGGGAGGGGGCTTTCTGGCCATTGCGAACCCATCAGTTTCGCCGTTCACTTGCTGTACACCTCAGGCGTCTTGATCTGATTTCTACTAATGATCTTATCCGGCAGTTTAAGCACTTAATCAGAGGCATGACGGAGTGGTATATGTCCGGTGCACTCAACGCTTCGCATTTTAGCCGGGCGATCCCTCAGGCATTCGCTGCCGAGATTGAAAGGGTTGATACCGAACTCTCAGCTTCCAGGGCTGTTTCTTATCAGCATGAAGGCCTGCTTTATGGCGAAGGCGGGAAGTTACTGATGTCCCAGAGAGGTGGGCACTTACATCAGATGACGTTTCCTACACTGAAAAAAGCGATGAGCATGGCTAAACGAGGCGGGCAAAAACTGGTATCTCTTGGAAACGGTTTTTATTGCATGAATGGCCATGACTGCGAGTTTAAGGCGGTTGTTCAGTCAGCGTCCTGCAATCCGGGATGTGAGAACATGCTGGCCGGAGCTGATTCTGTTCCCGTGTGGAAACGCAGGATGGCTCATTATGACAACCTTCTGGAGATTGCCGTGCGAAATAATGCTCCTCAGGCTGACAGGGATTTTCTGATGCTTGAGAGAGATTTTTATGCAGATGCTGTCCGCTTTTTTGAAAAGGATGAATAGAGCATGACGAACGAACAGTCGGGGGTTAAAAAAACACAGGCAAGAGCAGAGCAGGCCCTGAGGGAACTGATGTTATCAGGGGAGCGTATCAGCCAGTATGCTGTGGAAAAACGAGCGGGGCTGGCAAACGGCACCCTGAATTATAACTGTCCTGAGTACAGGCAGGTCAGGGAGGCTATCCGCAGTCTGAAAAAAACGTGCCAGGGCACCGCGCCGGTTGATGAGCAGGGCATTGAGCAGCAGATCAAGCTGAAAGAAAAGTATCGCCGTCAGAGAAATGAGCTGAGGGAAGAAATCAAAAAGATGATGGCTGAAAATGTAGAGCTGTTACATAACCTTATACTTTTACAGCAGTATGTCAGGGAGCTTGAACGCAACACCGGGAGGGAGAAAGGGGACGTCATTCCGTTCTCGGGTGGTGTCAGGGACTGAGGCTATACTGAACGGAAGGACGCGAGGTGAATCGCCACGCGTTTAACAGACACCTCAGAGTCATTTAAGATGACTTAAAGAGAGGTGCCCATGAGCGGTAAGCGTTATCCTGAAGAGTTTAAAACTGAAGCAGTCAAACAGGTT
>NZ_JBMKIA010000036.1:0-31673 GCF_049238215.1 Enterobacter cloacae complex sp. IR5441 | reverse complement strand
CTCGATCCCGTAGGCCGGGTAAGGCGTAGCCGTCACCCGGCGTTTTTTTTAATACCGCACACACACCGACTTGGTTTCACACCAGCCGTCCAGCCAGTCGGGGCCGAAATCGCGCCCGGTGCCGGACTGCTTCATGCCGCCGAACGGCAGGTTGGCGTCTATCAGCGTGTGGCTGTTCACCCACACTGTTCCGGCCTGTAACCTGTCGGTATACGCCAGCGCTTTACTGATGTTCTGCGTCCAGACGCTGGCCGTTAAGCCATATTCAGTGTCGTTCGCCAGCTGAAGCGCCTCTTCCCCATCGGCCACACGAACCAGGTTCACCACCGGCCCGAAGACCTCTTCACGCGTCAGTCGCAGATGATTATCCGGGTTGACCACCAGCGTTGGCGAAACGTAATAGCCTTTGCCGTCTGGGCCCCGGTTCCCGGCGATCAGCTCCGCATTGTGCGCCTTCGCCTCATCCAGGAACGCCTGAACCTTATCGCAGTGGGCGCGCGACACCAGCGGGTTGATAAACGCCTCCGGCGACATGCCCGGCCCGACGCTGAGGGATTTCACGGCCTGTTCAAACCCGCTGACCAGCGTGTCGAACAGCGGAGCCTCAATATAAATGCGCGAGCTGGCCGCGCAGACCTGCCCCTGGTTCAGGAAGCTGCCGGTCATCAGCCCTTCAATCACCCACGCCGGATCGGCATCTTTCAGCACGATGGCCGGGTTTTTGCCGCCCAGCTCCAGCGTCACGCCCGTTAGCGTGTCCGCCGCCGCGCGGGCAATCTGCTTGCCCGTCGCCGTCGAACCGGTAAAGCTCACTTTGGCAATGCGCGGGTGCGAGGTCAGCGCCGCGCCACAGACGGCGCCACTGCCGGTCACCACGTTGAACACACCCTCCGGGATCCCCGCCTCGCTCGCCAGTTCCGCCACCCGTAACAGGGTGAGCGGCGTGGTTTCCGACGGTTTGATCACGATGGAGCAACCTGCCGCCAGCGCGGGCATCACTTTCCACATGCCAATCATCAGCGGGAAGTTCCACGGCACAATCCCCGCCACGACTCCCACCGGCTCTTTACGCGTCCACGCCTGATAACGCGCGCCCTGCGGCAGTGGAATCGAGAGATCGAGGGTTTTACCGGCAATTTTGGTGGACAGCCCTGCCGTGTAGCGCATCCAGTTCAGGGTGCAGCCCACCTCGAAGGCGCGGGAAATGTTAATCGATTTCCCCTGCTCCAGGGTTTCGAGCTGTGCCAGCTCTTCGCCATGCTGTTCCACCAGATCCGCAAACCGCAGCAGGATGCGTTCCCGCTCTGCCGGCAGCCGTCCG
This sequence comes from Enterobacter cloacae complex sp. IR5441, assembly GCF_049238215.1. Taxonomy (NCBI): domain Bacteria; kingdom Pseudomonadati; phylum Pseudomonadota; class Gammaproteobacteria; order Enterobacterales; family Enterobacteriaceae; genus Enterobacter; species Enterobacter cloacae complex sp. IR5441. The sequence continues at coordinate 30,352 of NZ_JBMKIA010000036.1, read as the reverse complement.
GCCCAGCTTCGGGCGACAAAGGCGCGCCAGCCAGACATCACCGCACGATCGACATCATCGACGCTGGCATCGGCGGTAGAGGCAATAACCTCTCCGGTCGCCGGGTTATAGACGTTCAGACGCTTTTCGCTATCGGATGCCGCCTGACGCCCTTCGATCCACAGGCCGTGCTGGCGATCTAAAAACTGCTGCACGCCCGGCAGGATGGCGACATGTGATTCGGACATAGAATACTCCTTCGTTATGCTTCGCAGGGTGTGTATGCAGTCTAAGAGGGGATTCGCATTCCTGCTTTTGTCTGTGTGACATTCGCTTTGCCAGCTGTGACAGGGTCCGCAAATCGTGATAATTCCCGCTTATATCGCTGTAACCGTTGAGTGTTCTTTCCTATAGTCAGCCTCGTAGCCCTGACAAAATGCAACATAAATGCAACAATGCGAAAACAGTGACGGTGCAGCGAGAACATCAATGGCGTGTGCAAGCGAACAGGACAATTTTCAGCAGTGGCTGGCGCAAATTAACCAGGTTTGTGGGCGCTTTGCGGCACGTCCGTTAGAGGGGGCGTTTCTCGGCGAGCTGGAAACCAGCTACACCCAAAGTCTGAAGCTGAGCACGGTGACCGCCGCAGGCGTTAACCTGTTTCGCACCCGTCAGGAGATCAAAAACGGCAACGACGCCTGGTTCTACACCGTGTTTCAGCTGGAAGGCAGCGCCGGAATCGAACAGGACGACCAGCGCGCGATGCTGAAAGCCGGGGATATCACGCTGATTGACGCCTCCCGCCCGTGCTCCATTTACTGGCAGGAGCGTTCCCGCCAGATTTCGCTGCTGCTCCCGCGACAAATCATTGAGCAACACGCGCGTTTTCAGGAAGTGAGGTGCGCGCTGCCCCTCTCCCGCAGTCTGCCTACCGTACAGCTGAGCTACCGACTGCTACAGGAGAGCATGGGCAATGCCGATCTCAGCGCCAGTGAAAGCGAAGCGGCGCTTGAGGCGATGGTGTGTCTGCTGCGTCCGGCCTTCCAGCAGCGTGACGAGGTGCTGCCGCGCAAGGAGCGTCAGTTCCGCCACGTTCTGTCCCTGATTGATGATCATATTCAGTCGGAGGCGTTAAGACCGGAGTGGATAGCTTCAGAGAGCGGCATGTCCGTGCGTAGCTTGTACCGCATGTTTGCCGGGAAAGGGCTGGTGGTAGCGCAGTATATTAAGAACCGTCGCCTCGATTTATGCGCTCAGGCGCTGCGTTCCATCAGCGATGACGAAAAGCTGGCGGGGATTGGCTACAGCTGGGGTTTCACCGACCATAGCCATTTTTCCACCGCCTTTAAGCAGCGTTTCGGGGTTTCGCCGGGCGAATACCGCAGGCGTTACCGCTAGCTATTTTTTCAGCCACTTGCCGTTAATTCCCTTCACGTACTCACCCGGCTGCGCGCGGGCCACCAGCTTTTGTCCCGCCATTTTCGCCACCTCGTCGACGGGTAAATTATTACTGTCAGCCAGCTGCTGGTAACTTTCCGTGCGTGCGGCGTTGATACGGTTCACCAGCGCCAGGGTTTCAGCGTCGTGCTGAACGGGCGCAAGATAGCCGCTCAGGGTTTCCCCTACGCGCCCCTGGGCACGCGCATCGTTGAGCGTAAGCGTGGCGGCGTGAACGTTCATCCCCAGCGCCAGTAACATCAGAGCAAATCGTTTCATGACATCCTCAGAACAGATCGCTGCGGGATTTCAGCAGGGCTTCAACGTCTTTATCCACCTTGATATGGATTTCATGCTCGATTTTCACGTTCATGTTGATGGTGATCGGCTCTTTGGGCACCGCCACTTCAATGCGCGGCGTGCAGCCTGATAGCAGCGCGACGACGGCCACGGTGAGTACACCAGCCCTCTTTTTCATTGTTGTTCCTCACTTTCCTTGCCTGTCGAACTGCGGAGAAGGGGTATCGCCGCATGTTGCTCAAACCATGTTTGCAGATTGTCCCCAAAGCGCAGGCTGCGCCAGAGGGTAAAAATGTTCTCTTCATGGGTGTAATTCAGGTTTACGAAACTGCTTTTACCTTCGACGCGGCTGGTGCCTTTAATGGCCGCCTGCATGGTTAACACACCCAGATTATCTACATTGAGTTTTGTCCACGACTGCGAAATTTCCATATAGCGGAGCCAGTTGATCGCCGCCCCTGCAACCATGTTGTCTTTCACAATGGCATCCGCCGTGTCCTGGTCGATGCGCAGCGTCATCGGCCCCGGGTTGGTCAGCCAGCCATCTTTAATGATCCATTTTTCATTGTTCAGCCAGAACGGCAGCGCGCCGCTCACCGGGCCGGACATGGCAAACTGCTTCGGATTCACCGCGCTTATCAGTTCGCTGGAGGATATATTATCCACGCGCAGTAAAGCCGGATCGTGCTGCGGCATTCTCAACTGCTGCATGGTGATTTTCCCGCCGAGCGCTTCCACCTTCACGTTGGTGAGCAGGAGCGGGTTCGCTTCGGTCCAGGGATAATCGCCCTGGAGATCCGCGGTGATATTTCGGGCTGTGACCAGGTTTTTCACCTCGTCGATTCGTAACGTTACCGGTCCGCGCGTGCCCAGCGACCAGGTGCCCTGGCTTAAGCGGAACGGCAGAACAAAATCTACGCCGTTGATCTCGTTATCCGGCATCCACGCGCTGCCCGCTTTCAGCACCCCGTGCCCCCCGGCCTCAAACCCCTGATCGGGAGCCGCGGAGAAAGCCACCTGCGCGTACATTTCGCCGCCGCGCAGGGTCATTTTCCAGTCTGGCGGGATCAGCGGCTGAAACACCGTAAGAGACTGTTTTGGCCACCAGGCCTGACCGCGAAGGCGTTCGCCGTCCCAGCGTCCATTCACCTGGACCGGGCCGATGTCGTCCGCATGCAGGTTCCCTTTAAACTGGAACACCGTCGGGTCTGTCCCGTCAACACTGAAGGTCAAAACGGACGGCGGCAGCACGCTTCCGCCTGAAAAGCTTGTTTGCCCGGCGTTAAGCGCGAGCGCGCCGCTAAAGGTGGGGTTATCCGGGTCCCGCGACCAGCGCACCGGGTGATCCAGCACCAGGCGCGGCTTGCTGACCAGCATCGTACCGTACTGCAATTTGTCGAACCCCGTGGAAAGATCGGTCAGTTCGATAACGTTGTCGCGCCACTCCCCGGTTCCCCGGACATCCCAGCGCGCGTTCATTGGCGTGAAATTCCCTTTCCCCCAGTAGCGCCACTGCCACAAACCGTTGTCCGGTAAAAAGTCGTTAGCCTGGCCGTCCAGATGCAGCTCAAAATCGCCCATTTCGTTTTCATGCGCCCGCAGAATGGCTTGCAGGCGGCCGTCCACGCCCTTCTGCGTGAGCTTCACGCCCGCCAGCGGCCAGCGGATCTCATCGATATCCAGCGAGTCGATGATGCGCCCGCGCGAGCGCAATAAAGCGCCGGGTTCAAACGTAAGCTGCGGATCGTAAAGGCTGCCGGTCAGCATCGCCGGGAGCCTGGCATACAGGATCAGATCGTTTTGCTTGGCTTCCCCGCTCAGGTGCAGCGGCATAGCGCTGTTATCCATACTGAGCGAGCCGGGACCGATATTCAGCACCGCGTTGCCCTTACCCGCATCCCCCTGGGTCAGCACGTTGAGCCGCCCCGTGAAGGTGGCTTTCTCCAGCCCCTGCTGCCAGTTATCCACTTTCAGCCCGACGCGTCCGCTCATTGGCACGCCGGAGGCTAACCAGTTCCAGCGTCCGTCGCTGATGGTCAACTGCTGAGCGGTGATCTGCCACGGTAAATCGAGCAGCGGATCGGGGTTGTCCCGCGCCATGACCACCAGCTGGCCCTGATTGTCCTCCCAGTCCAGATCGGCATCGACCAGCGAGGATAACTGTGGCACGTTAAAGGTCGCGACCGTATGCCCTTTCACCGGCACGCCGTCCGGCACCAGCGGCAGGGTAAATTCACCGACCAGCTTCACGGGCTGCGGCTGATCCGGCAGTTGCACATCGAACTGGCTGATGGAGAGGGTCTGGCCGCGCAACTGCCCCTTAATGCTCACCTGCTTGCCGTTATAGGTGATGTCCTGGCGGGCTGGCGTCAGTGAGGCATGCAGCTCACCCTCCCACTGCTGCCAGGGAGAAAGGGTAAAGCGATGGATGGTCAGCCAGGTGTTGGGCAGGATGGCCTGCCACTGCGCCAGCGTTTTCGGCGCCACCGTAGATGGCGCCGATTGCGGTAATTTGCTCAGGCAGACAGAGTTAAGTTCAAGTGCGCCAATATCCAGATCCCAGCGGCTGGGGTGTGACAGAGTCACGTTTTCCACGCGGGCAATTTCACACTCTTCTACCAGATAGCGGAGATCGGGGATGATCAGGGCGTGACGCGTGAGCCGTGGGCTTTTTTCAAACGCGATGCGCGTTCCAACGGGGAGCCAGATCCCGGCGAGCGTGGGTACCCACTGGGCGAGCGTCATCAGCAGCGTCAGCGGCACAAGAAATAGCAGCAGTAATAGCGCGATTGCGGCTTTGTATTTACCCTTCATGGGCAGTTAATATCCTGATTTTGCGAAAAAAATAAGCCGTTCTTGCCGCTCATTGTCGCATGTTTAGCCAGTCAGTTGAAGGTAATGCCATTTTTAAGAGTAGATGCTCTACAATAATTCATAGAACTTATTGATTTCAATGAATTTTGAAAAATTGTAAGATAATTTTAAACATGCTAACGTGGTTCCAAAATCACTGGAGAAAGTCTTATGAAACTCGCGGTATATAGCACAAAGCAGTACGACAAAAAGTATCTGCAACATGTTAACGAGACGTACGGTTTCGATCTTGAATTTTTCGACTTTCTGCTGACTGAAAAGACGGCTAAAACCGCCCACGGCTGCGAAGGCGTGTGTATCTTCGTTAACGACGACGGTAGCCGACCGGTGCTGGAAGAGTTGAAAAAACAGGGCGTGAAATACATTGCCCTGCGCTGCGCGGGCTTTAACAACGTCGATCTCGATGCCGCCAAAGAGCTGGGTCTGAAGGTCGTTCGCGTCCCGGCCTATTCTCCGGAAGCCGTGGCAGAACATGCCGTCGGGATGATGATGTCGCTCAACCGTCGTATTCACCGTGCCTATCAGCGTACCCGTGATGCCAACTTCTCTCTGGAAGGGCTGACCGGCTTTACCATGTACGGTAAAACCGCAGGCGTCATCGGTACCGGCAAAATTGGCCTGGCCGCCCTTCGCATCCTGAAAGGATTTGGCATGCGCCTGCTGGCGTTTGATCCGTACCCAAGCGCCGCTGCGCTGGAGCTGGGCGTGGAGTATGTCGATCTGAAAACGCTCTTCTCGCAGTCTGACGTAATCTCCCTGCACTGCCCGCTGACCCCGGAAAACTATCATCTGCTGAACCAGTCGGCGTTCGACCAGATGAAAGATGGCGTAATGATCATCAATACCAGCCGCGGCGGGCTGATCGACTCTCAGGCGGCTATCGAAGCATTGAAAACGCAAAAAATCGGCGCGTTGGGTATGGATGTGTATGAGAACGAACGCGATCTGTTCTTTGAGGATAAATCTAATGACGTGATCCAGGACGACGTGTTCCGTCGCCTGTCGGCCTGTCACAACGTGTTGTTCACCGGTCACCAGGCGTTCCTGACCGCCGAAGCGCTGATCAGCATTTCGGAAACCACACTGGGGAATTTGCGTCAACTCGAAAAGGGCGAAGCGTGCCCTAACGCGATAGTGTAAGCCTGGTAAGCCGGGTGGCGGCTACGCCCTGCCCGGCCTGTGGATTGCGTTAATTGTAGGCCCGGTAAGCGCAGCGTCACCGGGCTTTTTGGCTTCAATCCTGCCACGCGCAGGAAAGTCTTAGCTGACGTTTGCCGTTCTGCTTTATCCAGTGACCCGAAAACAGGTAATAATTTTGATTAAATAAGTTTGATTTTTACCTCATACCCCTCGAGGCCTGTCATGGCTTCACGAGCGATAAACTCAATTTCAGACACTTCCTGCCCTGTTTTTTTACGTAACTCTGAAATTTTTTTGGTTATAAGCGCTGAAATTTCTTCTTCTGCCTTTTGCGTCAGTGCGTCAACGTTCATGTTTACCTCTTGCAACCGTTTACTGTTTCCAATCTCCAGCAGGCGACAGCTAACGATTAACTGCCTTTCACCATAACTGTATGTAAAGAGTAGACTATCTGTGTAACGTATGCTGCCGTCGCATTTAAATATGCATTTAGATTGCATTATTTGAACAAGGTGTTATTGTCCCAAAGCCTTAGAGCACAACACATAAACATAAGAATAGATTTGACTCACACTCGCCCCGCATCAGGGGCATTTTTTTGGCGGTATATAAGCAAAAACCCGCCAGAAGCGGGTTTTTGTGTTATTCGAGAAAATTATTTAAAGACTTCTGCGACGGCCTGGAAGTTAGGTCCATGCTCGCGGGCAGCGATAATGACGTAGTATTTCCCGCCCTTCTCGTCTGCCAGTTTTGAGAGTTTTTGATGAAGATCTGAAGGTGAAGAAATTTGTCCACCTGAAGCCCCTACAGATACATTACCAAGGTATTCAAGCTTGAAGTGGTGCGCTTCATCCTTGGAAATCATATCTGCCGCAGATGCGCCGAAGCTTGCTACTGTTAAAGCCAATACACTCCCTAATAGTGCTTTTTTCATATCATTCCTCCTGTTGATGAATCTATATATTTAACATTAGCAGCAAATATGTAAATGATCCGTATCAATATTGTAGAAGGATTGAGCATCACGACCAGCCATCACTGACCTGAACAGCGGGTACAGCAGGTTCATCTACTATACTGACCTGTGCAGTCGCCATTTATCTGCCGGTTGCGCCTGAAGCAATTGAAACTTACCTGTACCATGACCATCAGGAGAACAATATGCACACGAGTAAAACCCTGAAAAGGCTGCTAGCCGTATCAGCAGTTGCAGCAATGTTCAGCACCGTTGGCGTACAAGCCCAGACAACCAGCGCCGCGCAAACTCAAACTGCGGGCCAGGCTCAACCGGACGCCAGACTCAGCTCCGGCGACGAGAAAGCATTGAAGGACATGGCGCAGGCCAATATCAACGAAGTTGCCGCCGCCAGGCTCGCCCTCGACAAGGCCCAAACCAGTGAAGTGAAAACATTCGCCCAGAAAATGGTCGACGATCACGGCGCCGCGCTGACCAAAGTCAAGACCGTTGCCCAGAAAAAGGGCGTGGAGCTGCCGACCGAACCAGACGCCGCGCATAAAGCCCTGAACTCAAGGCTGGAAAACCAGCGCGGTGACGCTTTTGACAAAATGTATATGGAATATGCTGGCGTGAAGGACCACGAGAAGGTGCTGTCGAAGCTTAAGAGCGACGCCAGTAAAATCGACGATCCGGATGTGAAGGCTCTGGCCAACGAGCACACTCCGGTCGTTGAGCAGCATCTGAAGTCCGCCGAGCAGATGTCAACGCGTGCTGGCGCATCAGCCGATAAATAACGCGTCGGTAAAACGACTACTGCAAAATAAAGTGGGGCCCGCAGGCCCCACGCTTATTTCCCCTTCCTGCTGAATTATTCCGGCAAGGCGTAGACCACCACCTGATCGCCCACCTGATCCTTCAGGATCGTATTCCCGCCTGCCACGAAGGCCACATACTGGCGACCTTTATATTCATAGACGGACGGGTTCGCTACCGCCGGAGCTTCGGCCTGATCGGACCACAGCTCTTCACCGCTCTCTACCGAGTAGGCACGCACTTTGGCATCCATTGAAGCACCGATGAAGATCACGCCGCCCGCCGTCACTGCCGGACCACCAATGGTAGGCGAACCCCAGCTTTCCGGCATGAAGAAGCCATACTGCTGGGAGGCGCCAACCGGACGACGCCATTTCACATCGCCCGTGTGCATGTCCAGCGCCACGATTTCACCAAACGGCGGTTGCCAGCACGGCATGCCCAGCCAGTTGCTCGCCACCAGCAGACGCATACCGTACGGGGCGCCTTCCTGTGGGGCAAAGCCGCTTTCGTTGCCGGAGTCTTTGTCTGCGTTATCGTAATCCTCACGGCTGTACAGCTTCACGTACTGGACGATATGCGAGGTGTTGACGATAGCGATCTGTTTTTGCGGATCGAACGCCACCCCACCCCACTGGACGCCGCCGGCGCTATCGGGATAGGTGAGCGTGCCTTCGCCTTTGGTGGTTGGCGGGGTATACATTCCCTCATAGGTCAGGTTATCCCACAGGCGGGAGCACTGGCCGCCACCGACGATATCCGCCAGCTTCCAGATTTCCGGTTTTTTCGACTGGTCGAGCAGCGGCGCGGGTTTGGTCGGGAATGGCTGCGTGGGCGAGAGAACTTCACCCTGAACCGACCCATCACCCTGCGGAACCGGACGTTCTTCGATTGGCCATACGTCCTCCCCCGTCAGGCGGTTAACCACAAACAGGAAACCCTGCTTGGTGGCCTGCACCAGCGCCGGGATCTGCTTGCCGTCTACGGTGATGTCCATCAGCGTCGGGGCGGAGTTGATATCGTAATCCCAGACGTCGTGGTGTACCCACTGACGGGACCAGACCACTTTACCGGTGTTGATGTCCAGGGCGGTGGTCGAGGTGCCAAGCGGAATAGCGTCCACGCGGTTGCCGCCCCAATAGTTGGGAGACGGCGATGAGACCGGGAGATAGACCAGCCCGTTGGCCTCATCGGCGGACATGTGCGTCCAGACGTTGGCAGTACCGGTACGCTTGCGGATCTCTGCCGGGATCGCCTCAAAGGTCCACTCAAGCTTACCGGTCTGGGCGTTGACTGAAAATACGGTGCCCGGAGGGGCTTCGGCATAGGCCCAGTCCTTCCCGGCCCAGCCCACCAGCAGATGGTTGCCGACAACGGTTGGCGGTTGCAGGACAGAGAGCGGATACTTCGCGTTAACGGTATTCCACTGGTTCAAATCCAGCACGCCGTTGTTCGCAAAGCCGCTGCACGGTTTGCCTGAATCGGCGTCCAGCGCAAAGAGCTTGCCATCAACGGTGCCCATATAGACCATCTTCTGGCATGCCTCACCTGTCACCGGATTTTTAGCCTGCCAGTAGGAAACGCCGCGATTTTTCAGCACCGGCTGGGTCAGCGCCTTGCGCGACGATTTGGTGTCATAGTGCCACTTCTCTTTACCCGTCCCCGGATCCAGCGCAATCAGGCGATCGAATGGCGTGCCGATGTAGAGCGTATCGTTGGCGAAAATGGGCGTTGCGGACCAGACGGTAGCTGGCGTATCGCCTTTACCATCCGAGACGTCGCCGGTATGGAACTCCCAGACTTTCGTTAATTTCCCGACGTTATCCGCCGTAATTTGGGTCAGGGGACTGTATTTCTGCGCGTTAAGCTGGCCGTGGAAGCTGTCCCAGGTGGCGGTGCCGGGCACCAGCGGCGTCGCTGGCTGGCTGGCCGAGGCGACTTTCTTTCCATCACCGCTGCCGGTTGAGGCATCGTCGGTGGTTTTTGTGGTTCCGGGCGCCTGCTGATCGGCCGCATCAATGTTCAGTGATTCCTTTGTCCCCTGAGAGGCTTCAGCGGCCTTATCCTGCGCCTGTAGCGCGAGCGGAGCGACCAGCAGCGCCAGCGCCGTCATGCTGACTTTTATGAAGGGATAATGCTTATCGTTGTGCACGGGCGGCTCCTCAGCTTCTGACGGGATGGTTGTAACGAGCGGAATGGCTGCTCAGCATAATCAGACCAATCAGGCCGACGACCATGGCTGCCGTTATGATGTACTGGTGCAGCAGCGCGGCGGCGAAAGCAATACCCGCCAACACCATCAGGGTGACAATAATCAGAAAAACGCGCGCGCCGCGACGCGATGCCGCACGTAACATAAAGGTCAGTATCGCCAGCACTACGCTGGCAATGACCACGCCCAGTGCGCCAATGGTGCCAGTGACGCCGGTAAGCGGCGTCCACCAGGCGTATAGCGCCACCGCGAAGGCTATTATCGCGGTCAGCAGCAGCAAAATGCTGCCGACCCGCGAGGATTGAGAATGCAACATACCAGGAAACCCCCTCTAAAATGCAAAATTGACCATTATTAAGGCGTTTTCGTGAATATATACCCCTGCTGCCCGCCGCTATTAAGGAAACGCGACGTGTGGAGCGGCGGCATATTTCACTAAACGTAACTGAGTATAGAAGAGGATTTTCTTATGGGGCGTTTAATAGCAGGCATACGACGTCCTGAACCCCTTCGCCACCATAAAGAGAGCGTTATGTTACAAGACGGTTCGAAAGCTACGAGCGGGTTACACGATTGTCTACATTCTGTTTTTTAATTTCAGGCATAACGGGATAATTTCACGCCCAATAAAATAATTAAATAAGCCCCCCTTCAATATGATGGCGCCTTATGGTACTTAATAAAACAGGGTGTTTATTCTTTAATTAACAGACGTGCAGGCAGGGAAAGTCAGTCGTTATTTGTTCGTTAATTTAACAAATCCCTTTCTTAATTAACCGCCTGTTAAAGCATCGTCAAAGAATAACGATAGTTATTGCAGGCATACACATAAGGTTTTCGGTATGCAACATCAAACCCCTCCCACCCGTGACGTAATGGCGCAGCGACGACTACAGACAGATAAAAACTAAATAAGTCGTCGCCCCTCTAACAACGCGGTAAAATATGATGAATAAAGCCACAACTCTCTCAGCTAATATTACAACACGCTCTAACTGGCACTGGCAGGATAATATCTGGACGCTGGGCCTTTATGGTACAGCCGTCGGAGCGGGAACACTGTTCCTTCCCGTGGAAATCGGCACCCGTGGTCCGGTTATTTTTCTGGTTATGCTCCTGCTGGGGCTGCCGTTATCCCTGATCCCCCATTTACTCCTTTGTCGTGTATATATGCGTGAAGAGAAGACTGAAAACGGCACGTTGCCGATCTTCGGCTCCTTCTTCAGCGGAAGGGGTGAAAAGCTGATCACCCTTTTCTATTGTGTGACCTTCTTCCCGGTAACCCTGGTTTACGGGGTGGCGCTGATTAATGCGCTGAGTAATTTACTGGTGGAGCATCTGCATATTACCGCCATCAGCCGTGGGCCATTGTCGTTTATCGTGGTTGCTGCGCTGTATGTGGTGCTTAGCAAGGGCCGGGACAGAGTCGTGGCCATTATGAGCGCACTGGCGCTGCCGTTCGCGGCATCTGTACTGCTGATCGCCGTATCACTTATCCCGGGATGGCATCTGTCTAACCTGACCGATACGGCCGCTGAAATGAACGCCACGCCGCTGCCGGTAACGCTGAAAAATATCTGGCTGACGCTGCCGCTTATTACCTTCTCGTTTTGCTGTGCGCCTATGGTCTCCCCGCTGAGCTCTTACTACCGGGAGAGGAAAGCGGAGGGTGAGAAAAAGGCACTGTTCGTGATCCGTATCGCCTACTTAGCTATCTTCGCCAGTATCCTCTTTTTCGTGCTGAGCTGCGTGCTGGGGATCCCCCATGACAACTTTGTGCGAGCGAAGGCGGAAAACCTGAATGTGCTGTCGGTGATGAAGGGAAACGGTGATTTCAGCCTGATTTACCACATTGCCCCGCTCATCGCTATCATCGGTATGACGAAATCCTTCCTCGGCGTAGGTCTGTCGGTCGCACAAACGTTTGGTCAGCTGGCTGCCAGCGTATCCGGCAAAAAGGCCAACGCCAGCAAGCGGCTGGCCTCTCTGGCGCTGTTCCTGCTGACCTATGGCATTGTTTATGCCAATCCGGATGTGCTCAGCCTGATTGAAATGTTCTGCGGACCACTGATCGCGGTGATTCTGTTCCTTATCCCAGCGTACCTCATATACACCCGCCCCTCGCTGGCAGAGCTTCGCGGCGTGACGGTGTTTTTGGTTGTTCTGGGCGGGCTGGCAACGCTGTCTGCATTGCTCTGGACAATGCTTTAGTCTGAACGCCGTTTGACTGTACCCATATACAGTAGTATTTTACGTTCAGGCTGAATCACATGCGTAATATCCATAAGGTAAACAATCATGTTTGTGGAACTGGTTTATGACAAGCGAAACGTACAGGGGCTGGAGGGAGCCAGGGAAATCATTCTGGCCGAACTGACAAAACGCGTGCACCGGATTTTTCCTGATGCCAGCGTGACGGTTAAGCCAATGCAAGCGAACGGCCTGAACAGCGACGCCAGCAAAAGCGACCGTGAAAAGCTCAACCGCATGCTTGAGGAGATGTTCGAAGAGTCGGACATGTGGTTAATACAAGAGTAACCGGGCGCAAAGCCCGGTCCTGGCTTCGGGAGACAAAGAGCATACAACGTTAACTTTGCGTAATTTCTTCCGCTATCGCGACGTACCGATTTACGCCTCCATGGTTCCCACAGCATAATCCCACCGATCCGATTGTAAGACATATCCAGCACGCGCCACATTTTCTTCCTGCCCTGTACTTTCAGTCTGACTGACTGGAGGTTTCTGTGTGTGGCCTTTTATGAAGAATCCGGTTTGGGGTTATTCGAGGTAGCCCGCTGAAAAGGAAACGTGAGCAAGCTCATCCGCTATGAACGAGGAACGGACGATCTAAGGGGTGTTCATTTCCTGGCCATTCGTTTGCCAAGAGCAAAGCAGACCATTGGCAGGGGAAGCGTCACTACCAGCAGCATCCATAGCAAAGTATATACTGTGTCCACCCCGTCATTTTGCAGATTGGTATACAGCTTTACCGGTATACCCTGCGGGAAATAAGCAAAGATCATCACGATCCCGAACTCGCCTACCGCGCGAACCCAGGCGAGTGTTACGGCAGAAGCCAGCCCAGGCAATGCCAGGGGTAATGTAAGAAAACGAAAGCGGTTCCAGGGAGAAGCTCCCAACGTTTGTCCCGCTTCAAGAATATTCTTGGGAACAGTGGCAAACGCCGAACGCGACACCACGATAAAATAAGGCAAAGCGCCGTAAACCTGAGCCAGCACAAACGCCGCCGGATTATTTACCAGCGTAGCTCCCAACAGTGAAAGCCAGCGGCCAATCACGCCATAAGGCCCGAAAGCCGAAACCAGCAAGATCCCCATTGCCAGCGGTGGCGTCAGCAGAGGGATCATCACCAGCAGTTCACCGATCAATCGTTTTCGACCCGTGGCTTGTGACAGCCACCATGCCACCGGCATGCCGATAAGAATGATAATTCCGAGTGCCAGCACACCCAGTCCCATAGAGACGGCAATGGCGCTGTCGTCGCGCCAGGCCAGCTTCAGATGATGCCAGGGCGTGACGCTAATCAGCGTGATAAAGGGGATACTTAACAGCAGGATAGCGGGCAGGGATAACCACCCCGCCACCCAGCCCGGTTTTCTTAGCGGGCGTATAAGCTGTCTCCTTTAGGTTCGGCGTAGCCAAACGCTTTGAACAATTTCTGCCCCTCGGCGCTTTGCATGAACGATACGAACTTTTGTCCCTGTTCTACACCATTCGGCGCGTTTTTCAGCACCGCCGCATAGAACACCATTGGTTGAGTGTGCAGAATTTGATCCTGGCCTTTGCTATCTTTAATGGTAAAACTGACGGTGTCATACCACTGTTTCGTCATCGCCGGGTTGCTGAGGTTTATTTCATCCGGCAGCGCGACATACGGCAAATGCGCTGAGCGAACTTCACTCTCGTATCCCGCTGCTGCATCCACCTGACCGCTTTCCAGACGCGCCAGCAGCCCTCCTTCCTGATGAGTCTGCTGTGGGTTTTGCAGCGAGCCTAAAATTTTATCGGTGATGCCCGGCATGTTGTAATACTTTTCCGCCAGCATCAGGCTAAACACAATATTCTGGCCTTTTGGGTCGACATAAGGATCGGTGCGGCCAAATAAGACATCTTTCTGCGTCAGCAGAGTCAGCCACGAGCCGTCTTTCTTTCTGTTGGCCTGTTCAAACTGCGCTGCATATTTACCCTCAGGACTGTAAGCGACCACCATGCTGGTACTGGCGACAGGGACCGCCTCATCTATCAGCCCGGCGTCTTTGAGAATTTGCATCGGCCCCGGGGTGATGGAGACAAACACATCGGCCTCAATTTTGTGGCTTGCAAGCAGGCGTGCCATCCCGTATGCACCCTGGCCCTGCCCCTGATAGCCGTCGTTATTTGCTCTGGAAAAAGCCGGACCTAACCCCTGGTCCATTACTTTGCCCATGGAACCGGCATAAGTCACCCTGATATCCTTTGCCAGCGCCATGGATGGCATTTGCATCAGCGCAACCGCCACCAGCACAACCTGCATTCGTTTCCTGGCCATAAACACCCTCTCGCTATATATTCTTTTATATATCGAATTTTCCAGAAAAATCACCGCAATGACAACCTCCTCAAGCGCGCCGTTGATGCAAGGTTGAATTAAAGGAAATCGGTCTGGGTGGTGCATGGTCAACTTAGTCAGATGTTGTCATCCAAATGTGGGCAATTGTTCATGAAACATGCTGCGTAAACTCCTCGTAGCTTTGCGTAGAAGAATCTTGAACTCATTGTCATCAAGGTCTTTTGCACAGTTGTAGCCCAACTCGCTATATAGATAGATACATAGTGATTAAATAACTTGAGGAGTTGTGTATTGCTCAGGATTACCCTCGAGTCTGAGGGCGTCCTGTTCATTGAATATTTACGCTTTTGCGTCTGGCTGTTTTACTGCATATCCAACATACGTCTTCTTTAACTGATCCAATGTTTCCGGCACCAGGCTCGTCCCCCGTTCAAACCGGCACATTATTCGTTACCAGGATGGCAATGGCATGGCGGCCATCGCCGTGCCGTTGCCGCTGGTGGGGCCGAAGCGCATTTCGGAACAGGTGATGGCCAGGATAGCGATAAGCTGATTAGATCAGAATGTGTAACTCATGCTTACCGAGACGCTACGCGGTTCGCCATAGACGGCAGAGTCATCGAGGTAGGAGTAGTATTCGCGGTCGAACAGGTTACGAACGTTTGCCTGCACCGCCAGCTGTTTCGTCAGCTGATACTGCGCGAACAAGTCGACGAGCGGATAGCTGCCCTGATAGAGGCGCTGCGTCTCGCCGTCCGGACCGGTGACATCTTTGTACACCTGATTCTGCCAGTTCACGCCGCCGCCTACGGTCAGATCCGGAAGCGCCGGGACGCGGTAACGGCTGAACACCTTAAGCTGCGTCTGCGGCGCAAAGCTGTTGAAGCGGCCATCTGAATCACGGGCAACATAGCGGGTCGCGCTGAAGGTAAGCTGTAGATTGTCGGTAACGGCACCGTTCACCTCAAATTCCGCCCCTTTGCTCACTGCGCCTTTGGTTGCGCGATAAGCTTGTTCGCTGGATCCATTAACGAATACCCCGCTGATTTCCTCCCCCGCGTTCTCCTGTTCTATGCGGAATACGGCAACGTTGGTGGTCAGTCGACCGTCCATCCAGTCTGCCTTCAGGCCGGTTTCATAATTTTTACCGGTGACGGGAGAGAGCCATGCACCCTCTTTCGTGCGTTTGGTTTGCGGGGCAAAAATTGAGGTATAGCTGGCGTAAGCGGAAAGGCTGTCGTTGATGTCATACACCAGCCCGCCGTAAGGGGTGGTGTTGTATTTACGCATATCGCCGCTGCTGCCATCCGAGCTGTACTGGGTATAACGTGCGCCAACGATTAGCGACAACGGATCCGCCAGCGACAGGCGTGCCGCCGTATACGCCGATTTTTGCCGCACGATATCATCCGCATTTTGATACCAGTCGCCCCACTCCGGCTCGGCCACGCTGCCGTCCCAGCTGTTGTTGAAGATGCCAATCTGAGCACTGTCCATTGGCCCGTCTTTGCTGAAGGTAGCATTGTGCTGTCGGCTATAGTTGGCTCCGGCCATCAGCTGATGTTGACGCCCGAGAAGTTCAAAAGGCCCGCTGGCGTAGGCATCAAAGGCGTCCAGAGTGCGCTTGCCGCGATCCTTACTACCCCAGCCTGATGCGCCTTCTCCGGTGGTGGCGTCCGGATTGCCCATCACATAAAGCAGGGTATCATTGAACGTTTGCTCGCCGTGGGTTCCATTGAAACGCACCGACCAGCCGTTATCCCAGTTGTGGGTGAGGTTAGCAAAAACTTTACGCGACTCAACGGAGTATCCCGTCCAGTCTGCCGAGGTATTGACGTTGCGATCGTAATGGGTACGGCTGCCGTTACTGTACAGGCTGGGTAATCCGCCCCAGGTCGGGTTGGCTGTGTTTGTTTGCTGATAGTCCCAGCCCAGCGAGGCCGTCGTGTGTTCCGTTACATCGCCTTCAATGACGCCATAGAGAAATTTCTTGGGCTTGCCATATCTGTCAAGCCAGCTGTCCTGATCCTGATAACCTGCCACGACGCGCCCACGCAGGCTGCCGTCGGAATTGAGGGGCGCGGAGATGTCGCCCACATAACGCTGTTTGTTCCAGCTTCCGTAACTTGCGCTGACGTTGCCCCTGAAGGTTTTACTGTCGGCACGTTTACGCACCATGTTCACCGTTGCTCCCGGATCGCCAGCGCCGGTCATCAGGCCGTTTGCGCCACGCACAATCTCTATACGATCATAAATGGCAGTATCTTCCTGCGCATCGCCAAAGTTCCACGCGTCGCCCATTGATGTGGGGATCTCATCGTAGGCGAAATTGGTGATTTCAAAGCCGCGGGAAAAGTAGCTGGAACGCTCGCTATCAACCTGCTGCGACGAAACGCCGGTGGCATTGGTAAGTACCTGGTCAATGGTTTGCAGGTCTTGATCCTGCATACGCTGGCGCGTGACGACGCTGACTGACTGGGGGATATCGCGCGGGGTCAGCAGCATTTTGGTGCCTGAACGCGTGGTTTTTACCGCATAATCCTGCTGCGAGTCGGCGCTCCCGTTCCCGTCACCGTAGACAACCATCTCTTGTTCTTGCGTATTTTCATCCGCCTGTGCCGGGTGCATGACGGCGGACATTGCCAGCGCAAGCAGTGAAAGTGAGAAGGAAGCAGGAATTAACCCTGCGGGCGCTTTCGCGCGATTAGCCCTGCCTTTAAAAATCATCATGTTACCTGTCTGTTGTTGTCGTTATGTGCAAATCATTCATCCAAATAAGAATGGAAATGATAATTATTTGCTTTATTATGCACAGGTAATTTTGTAAGTTAAATGTAAATAAATGTATATTTATCAAAACCAGCGCGGCTCGCGCATGACAGGAACAAAAAATGAACACATTCCATTGGCTAAAAGGAAAGACATGGGGCTTAAGCATTCTTACCGCGGCGTTAACCCTGAGCGCAACGGCGTCAGCAGCCCTCCCGGGTTCGGCTGAGCTCAAGCAGCGCGAACTCGCTGACGGTCTGTATGAGATGGTTTACTCCCCAACGGCAAACGCGTTGTACGTTGCGAGCGCACAGAGTTTCAAAAACGTCAATGGCGGGGTGCTCTTTAAACTGGATCCCACAACGCTTGCCACGCAAGGTGAAACCCACACCGACCTGAAAAACTTCGGCATGGCAGCGGACGATAATGGCAAGGTCTACTACACCACCAACACCCTTGATGGCGGGGTATCGAAAGTGGACGTGCAAAGCGGCAAGGTGCTACAGCGCCTGATGTTTGAAGGCAAAGACAAGGATGGCGACCCGGTTGGTGCGCGTGAAATCCTCTTCCACAAGGGACAACTGTTTATCGGCGGCGTTGCCGACCCTGGGTTTATCTCCGTGGTTGATGCCAACACCATGACGCTAAAAGCCCGAATCGAAAATGCCGGGAAATGGGTGACGGGGATTATTTATTCGCCGCTGACAGACCGCCTTTATGCCGCCAATGGCGGCGGTGAAATTCTGGTGATTAACCCGGAGACGTATAAAATCGAACAGCGCTGGACGCCGGGAGATAAAAAAGCGTATTTGTTCCTGAATATGGCAGAAGATCCGGCCACCGGGCGCCTGTTCGTGACTGATGATTCAAAAGCCAAAACCACACTGGTATTTGATGAGCGCAGCGGGAAAGTTATCAAGCGTCTTAAAGGCGATGCGCTGGGAATAAAGTTTAACGCTGAGCGCAACGAAATTTTCATCACTCAGCGCGAATCCAGGAAGGTGTTGCAGCTTGACGCCGGGAGCTATGCTGTGAAAAACAGCTGGACGTTCACCAGCCATCCCAACAGTCTTCTGGTAACACCGGACGGTAAAACGTTATACGTAACCGTGAAGCAGGACTTCAATGACGACAACACGACGAAAGGCCCGGATAGTGTGGTTCGTATTTCATTAAATTAAACAATATACAGCCATCCTGTGAGGGATGGCTGACTTATAAAGGTGGACGCTGAAGCAGTATCTTTAGTCCGGCCAACGGATAAAGCCGAGTTAAAGCGCCAGATGTTCTAAAGTCGCGGGGATCCTTACTGGGTAAAAGTAAAGGTGTAGCTACGTGAAGCTGACCCCTATCCTCCTGCAAATTTCGCAGAATTAAGGATTCATTTTGGGAAAGAAAAAACCGGGCCTCGCGCCCGGTTCTGTTCCCACACTAAAAAAGCCTTACGCACTCAATCCGCGATTCTCCAGCATCGGTTCGATCTTCGGATCGTGCCCGCGCCAGTTCCGGTAAAGTTCAGCTAAATCAGTGCTGTTGCCGCGGGACAAAATCGCCTCGCGGAATTTCTGTCCGTTCACGCGCGTCAAACCGCCCTGCTCGACAAACCACTGGTAGCCATCGTCCGCCAGCATCTGCGTCCAGAGATAGGCGTAATAGCCCGCCGCGTAGCCGCCGCCGAAGATGTGGGCGAAATAGCTGCTGCGATAGCGCGGCGGTACGGCTGGAAGATCCAACCCCTCTTTTTTCAACGCGGCGGCTTCAAAGGCTTCCACGTCTTCAACGGGCTCCTGAATGCCGTGCCAGTTCATATCCAGCAGCGCGGCGCTCAATAGCTCCGTCATGTCATAACCCTTATTAAACTGGGTCGCATTGAGCATTTTTTCCCGCAGCGCATCCGGCATCGGTTCGCCTGTTTGATAGTGACGAGCAAAGTGCGCAAACACCTGGGGATGGCTGGCCCAGTGTTCATTGATTTGCGAAGGAAATTCAACGAAATCACGTGGCGTGTTGGTGCCTGAAAGCGTGGCATAGCGCTGGCTGGCAAACAGGCCATGCAGGGTATGGCCAAACTCGTGGAACAGGGTAATCACATCATCCCAGGAGATTAGCGCGGTCTGCCCGTTCGCCGGTTTTTGATAGTTGCAGACGTTATAAATCACCGGACGCGCGGCAAACTCATAAGACTGCTCAACAAAATTCCCCATCCACGCGCCGCCCGCTTTGGAATCACGCGCGAAAAAATCGCCGTAGAACAGCGCCATGCCTTCACCCGTGTGGTCGAAAATCTCCCACACGCGAACATCTGGGTGGTAAACCGGAATATCAAAACGCTCGACAAAGCGGATACCGAACAGCTGCGTGGCGGTCCAGAATACGCCATCTTCCAGCACGGTATTGAGCGCGAAATAGGGTTTGATCTGCGACTCATCCAGCGCGTATTTCGCTGAGCGCACGCGTTCGGCATAAAACGCCCAGTCCCAGGCCTGCACCATAAAACCACCCTGCTCGTCGTCGATGACCTTCTGAATATCCGCCTGCTCCAGCGCGGCCCTGCCGCGTGCCGCAGGAACTATCCCGCGCATGAATTCGAGCGCGGCTTCCGGCGTTTTCGCCATCTGATCGGCAATGCTCCAGCTCGCATAGTTGTCAAAGCCGAGCAGCTGCGCCTGTCTTGCCCGTAACGCGGTAAGCCGACGGATCAGCTCGCGCGTATCGTTTTCGTCGCCTTTCTGAGTGCGTTCCCAGCCCGCGCTGAACAACTTTTTACGGGTCTCGCGCAACGACAGCGCCGCCAGCGCGGGCTGTTGCGTGGTATTCAAAAGCGGGATCAGCCAGCGATCCGTCAGCCCTTTTTCTGCGGCAGCGTGAGCCGCGGCAGCCACCTCCTCCGCACTGAGCCCGTCAAGCTGGTGAACATTGTCCACCACCAGCCCTCCCGCCTTGTACGCCGCCAGCAGGCGCTGGTTGAACTGGCTGGTCAGGGTGGCGGCTTCGGTATTCAGGGCTTTCAGCTCGGCTTTTTCATCGGTGTTCAGACGCGCGCCCGCAAGAACAAAGTGCTGATACATCTCCTCCGTCAGTCGTCGGGATTCGGCATCCAGCGCCTCGCGATCCTGCCAGACGGCTTCCACGCGGGCGAAAAGCGTATCGTTTAGCCAGATATCGTTCGCCAGCCCGGCCAGTTCGGTGGAGAACTGCTCGTCCAGTGCCTGAAGATCATCGTTGGTGTGTGCGGACGTCATGGCGAAGAACACGCTGCTCACGCGCGACAGCATGGCCCCGCTCTTTTCCAGCGCCAGCACGGTATTGTCGAAGTCCGGCGCGGCGCGCTGCGCGATAATCGCGTCAATGTCTGCACGCTTCAGGCGCATTGCTTCATCAAATGCCGGACGATAATGGCTGTCGTTAATCGCATCAAAACGTGGCGCCTGATAAGGCAACAGGCTAATTTCAAAAAAAGGATTGTTGACCGACATCGTTTACTCCTGAGCACGGTATTTCTCCCCAGAGTAGGCCAGCCTGCGCCGGCCTGCAATGGCGTCATACAAATGTTGCCTTAACGACGTGCCGGAGAGCGTGCTATGTTAGTACAACACAAAAAGCGTTGAGGAACAGTGAGATGATTATTTTAGTTACCGGGGCGACAGCGGGTTTTGGTGAAAGCATCACGCGTCGCTTCGTCGCCAACGGACACAAAGTGATTGCAACAGGGCGTCGTCAGGAGCGTTTGCAGGAGCTAAAAGACGAGCTGGGTGACAGCATTCTGACCGCGCAGCTGGACGTCCGCAACCGCGCCGCCATCGAAGAGATGATTGCCAACCTGCCTGCCGAATGGCGTGAAATTGACGTGCTGGTCAATAACGCTGGCCTGGCACTGGGCATGGAGCCTGCCCACAAAGCCAGCGTGGAAGACTGGGAAAACATGATCGACACCAACAACAAAGGGCTGGTGTACATGACCCGCGCCGTGCTGCCGGGCATGGTTGAACGTAACCGTGGCCATATCATTAACATCGGTTCCACCGCCGGAAGCTGGCCTTACGCGGGCGGCAACGTCTATGGCGCGACCAAAGCCTTTGTCCGCCAGTTCAGCCTGAACCTGCGCACCGACCTGCACGGAACCGCGATCCGCGTGACCGATGTTGAACCGGGTCTGGTAGGCGGAACTGAATTCTCCAACGTGCGTTTCAAAGGCGACGACGCGAAAGCGGATAAAACCTATGAAAACGCGAATGCGCTGACGCCGGAAGATATCACCGAAACCGTCTGGTGGGTCGCGACCCTGCCGAAGCACGTCAACATCAATACGGTTGAGATGATGCCCGTCAGCCAGACCTATGCCGGACTCAGCGTGCATCGCGGTTAATTTACCCTGCCCGGCCTGCGGGCCGGGTATGTGATGGCAGGGAAAAGAATGGTAGTATGTTCAGGTTAACTCTCTGAGAAATCACAACCCATGGCCGCTGAATCGCAACTTAATCCTACCCAGCCCGTTAATCAGCAAATATATCGCATCTTACGCCGTGATATTGTTCGCTGCCTGATCCCACCGGGAACGCCACTCTCAGAAAAAGAGGTTTCGGTACGTTTTGACGTTTCCCGTCAGCCCGTACGTGAGGCGTTTATTAAGCTCGCAGAAAACGGCCTTATTCAGATCCGCCCTCAGCGCGGCAGCTATGTAAATAAAATTTCGCTTTCGCAGGTACGGAATGGCTGTTTTGTTCGCCAGGCCATCGAGTGCGCCGTGGTGCGTCGCGCCGCGTCGCTCATCAACGATAACCAGTGCTACCTGCTGGAGCAAAACCTGCATCAGCAACGAATCGCCATCGACCGCAAACAGTTAAACGACTTTTTCCAGCTGGACGACGAGTTCCACCAGAAACTGGCGCAGATCGCCGAGTGCCAGCTCGCGTGGGATACCGTCGAAAACATCAAAGCTACCATCGACCGCGTGCGCTACATGAGCCTCGACCATGTTTCTCCGCCAGAGATGTTGCTGCGCCAGCATCATGATATTTTCAGCGCGCTGGAAAAACGCGACGTGGAAGCCGTAGATAAAGCGATGACGCTTCACCTTCAGGAAATTAGTGAGTCAGTTCAGTTAATTCGCCAGGAAAACCGCGAGTGGTTCAGCGAAGAATAAAACCTCGCCGCCCCCTTTCGGTTGCGGCGAAGTAATTAGCGGACCACTAATACCGGAATAGTGGCGTAGCGCAGGATAGTTTCAGCATTCGAACCCAGCAGATGGGTTGTAATGCTCGGATTTTTTGATCCGATAACAATGACATCATATTTCCCCTCTTTGCTGAGCTTGATGATTTCATCGCGTACGTTGCCGAAGCGAACTTCACAGTCAATATTGTCCGGGGACATATCAAAGAGCCGTTTCAGCGCCTTCATCTTCTTATCAGACTCGGCGGTCATATACTCTTCGAACTTCTTAATATCGGCATTGAACCCCCGCAGTAACGAACGGCTGCTGTTAGGGAGAATGTTGACCAGGGTGATCGTCGCGCCTTCCGCCTTCGCGAGGTTGACCGCGTGGCGTACCGCTTTATCGCTCAAATCCATTTCAAACACATCAACAGGCATCAAAATTTTCTTATACATAAGCCTGACTCCTTTTCCGATGAAGGGTTATTTTCTGCCTCCAGAATGACATTGTGGATATAAACAAAGCCTAAACACTTGCACCCGGAAACTATCAATTAAGGAAAATAACTGTCCGCTTTGTAAAGTGGTGTCCTGAACCGTCAACGCCTGCATGAAATAAGAAAAAAGTGTGAGCTTGATCAAAAGCAAATAATTTCGTTAAAGAGAGGCGTATTAATAGTGCCCCGTGAACGGCAGCCGTTGAATTAGCGCCGTAACGGATAAGTACGAGAGGAGAAAATACCATGATGACATACGACCGTAACCGAAATGCAATCACCACTGGCAGCCGCGTCATGATTAGCGGCACAGGCCAGTTCGGCGTGATTAAAGCGATCCACAGCGACGGCCTTAATGCCGAGCAGGTGCGTCGTGGTAAAACGGTTGAAGTCGAAGGATGCGAAGGTAAGTTCGAACCGATTGAGCTGATTCGCCTGGGGATGCACTAAGCTGCGCCCCGACATGCCGCCGCGGACGGCGGCATGTCATCGCGTTAAAGCCGGGAGGCGTACTCAGCAACCGTGGCCTTCGCGCCTTTTTGCAGCAACGTTTGATAGGCCTGCATGACCGCAGCCACAAACACCGCGTCCTTCGGCAGCTCGTTACCGAAAATAGCCTCAATGCCCAACAGCGCGCTAACGCGGCTTTCGCCTTCAGCGCTACCGTTTACCGCCGCCTGAATCACCGCCAGCTGCGGATCGCTCACCTCAATCGCGTTACCCTGCTCATCCACACCGCCGACATAACGCATCCAGCCCGCAACACCGAGGGCCAGCAGCGGGAAGGGTTTCTGGTGGACAAGGTGCCAGCGAACGGAATCGAGCATCCGCTGCGGCAATTTCTGGCTACCGTCCATGGCGATTTGCCAGGTGCGGTGACGCAGGGCCGGATTGCTGTAACGTGCGATCAGCTGGTCGGCATAGTGAGCTAAATCCACCCCCTTCACTTTCAGCGTCGGCGCCTGCTCTTTCAGCATCAGCGCATGCGCGGCTGCGCGATAATGTTCATCTTCCATGCAGTCGTTAATGTGCTGATAACCGGCCAGGTAGCCGAGATAGGCCAGGAACGAGTGGCTGCCGTTAAGCATACGCAGCTTCATCTCTTCAAACGGAATGACATCAGAAACCAGTTCCGCACCGGCCTTTTCCCACTGTGGACGTCCGGCGACGAAATTATCTTCAACCACCCACTGGCGGAACGGCTCGCAGGCGACACCTGCCGGATCGCGTACGCCGGTCAGCTGTTCAATTTTATCCAGCGTTTCAGCCGTGACGGCGGGCACAATACGGTCCACCATGGTTGACGGGAAGGTGACGTTCGCTTCAATCCAGTCGGCCAGTTCGCCGTCAACAGCGCGCGCGTAGGCGCAGGTGACATTGCGCATCACGTGGCCGTTTTCCGGCATGTTATCGCATGACATCACGCTGAATGCTGGCAGCCCCGCCGCCTTACGCCGCGCCAGCGCTTCAACCACTACGCCTGGCGCAGATTTCGGCTGATGGGGGTTTTGCAGGTCGGCAACGATTAACGGATGATCGAACATCAGTTGTCCGGTTGCCGGGGAGTGGCAATACCCTTTCTCGGTGATGGTCAGGGAAACAATGGCGACCTGCGGATCGCACAGCGCCGCCAGCACGGTTTCAAGGCCGTCGACCTGCGCATGCAGCGCATTTTTGACGACGCCGACCACGCGCGCCGTCCACGCATCGGCAGACATCTCTGCTACGGTATAAAGATTATCCTGTGCCTTCAGATCGGCGATCTGCTGTTCGCCGCCAATCAGGTTAACTTCGCAGTAACCCCAGTCGCTGCCCTGTTCTGCGGCGAGTATATCGGTGTACACCGCCTGGTGCGCACGGTGAAACGCGCCAAACCCTAAATGAACAATGCGTGCCTTGAGGCTGTCGCGATCGTACTGAGGACGCGTTGCCTTCGCCTGTAATAAACGGTTTTCCATGATTGAGACTCGTTAATTATGAACGCTGAGATCCGCAGCCGCTCTGGTGACAGTGCGGCTGCGCCGGTTGACTAAACCAACTAGAATGGCAGTGTCATTACTTTATCCTGCCGATCACAATACTGGTTATGCTGCCATGAACATTGATTTACATTAACTTTCGGCCAAGTGGTGTGATATAAAAATCAAGTTGTGTGACATCTGGCAAAAGATATAAACCAGATCATACAGGGGTGCGCACCGTCTGCTCGCCGGACCGGACCGTCGGCTCACGCCACAACCTGTCGTAGGAATAGCCTGTTAAATCTTCCACGACCCGGCGAGCTTCGGCGGATACGCGTTGGGGAGAGCCGTTGGCTTTCAGGCGATCCAGCTCATCCACAAAGATTTTGTGCGTACGCTTGTTCAGGTTGAATGTCAGAGCCTGCCACAGGGCCAGGATAAGCAAGGCAGCAGTGCCGATGAACATCAGCATTGCGATGGTGTGGATGGCTTCGGTTGGCTGCGTCTGGCTCCCTTTTACAAATCCGCCGCTTTGTAACAGGAGACCCACAATAAAGGTGGCAATAGCGACCGTGGTTTTTCGGGAGAATGTCATTACCGCGGCAAACAGTCCCTCACGACGCTGACGGCTGACCATTTCATCGATATCTGGAATGAACGGGAACACGTTCCACGGTGTAAACTCAAGGACGCAGCGCCCCACCTGATACACCCCGGCCAGAATGACCAGCGTCGCGACGGTATTCAGCGCAGGGATCTGGTACACGGCAAAGAAGCCCCCCAAACAGAGCAACATCAGTGAATAGGCAAATACATATAGCTTTGATGGCCCATATCTGATGATCCCTATACCCGCAATTAACGTGACGGGCAGCCCCACAATACTCATCGACAGCAGCGTGCCTGCCAGTGAGGAAGAGACATTCAGACAGTACACGCAGAAAAATACAAATACCGTGTTGTAGACATCTTTGCCGGTAAACGACAGCAGATAGATGGCGAGATGTTTCCTGAAGGCCCGGATTTTCAGGGTGGAACCATACTCCTTAAAAATTCGTCCAAAGGCAGCCAGCTTCTCCCCTGCTGTTTGTGGGCGTGTGTTTTTTTCCAGCCCGGAGAGCATTTCCGGCGTCAACTCGCGTTCCCAGGTCACCTTCCACGAGATGAATACACATACCATAAACAGTACAGCAAAAATAACGCCGTTTATGAGGTAGGCATGGGCGCTGTTTTCCCCGAAATAGCCTATCAGTAATCCGGGAATAAATGTCGCCAGAAACGTCCCGGACGCTGAAAGAAACATGCGACAGGTAGAGAGTTTGGTCCGCTGGTTAAAGTCTTTTGTCATTTCTGACGGTAACGTTTCCCACGGGATCAGTACCATTGCAGCAATAATTTCAAATGCAAGATAGACGGCGAGATAAAAACCGTATGTCATGCCATCAAGCCACAGCAATGCATAGACCAGCATCAACGGTGCACCGATCAGCAAAAAGAAACGTCGGCGACCAAATTTTTTACCAAAATAGTTTTTGTAAAAATGGTCAGTGAAACTTCCCATAAACAAACTAACGATAGCATCGACAATCCGCGCTATAGCAACAATAGACGCCGCTTCAACCGGTGACAACCCAACAAATGTCGTATAGAAGAATAATAACCAGGCGCCGATAACGGTAAAGGCACCGCCGCCCATAATATCCGTTAGTCCGTAGCCGATACTAACCGGAATAGTAATTTTTTTTGCAGTACGAGACATGTTCCATCCCCACTCAGTGAGTAGAATTTAGAATCTGAAATAGTTTTCAGCATTATCATGGCAAATATTTTTAACCATCTTCGTTAGGATGGCGTTATTATCCGGAACTTCACCACGCTCCACCCAGCCACCAATGATATTGCACAAAATACGACGGAAATAATCGTGGCGAGTATACGAAACCAGACTACGGGAATCGGTTAACATACCGACAAAATTCATTAACAGCCCCTGATCCGCAAGGCTATGTAGCTGGTTTTCCATTCCGCGTTGAGTGTCGTTAAACCACCACCCGGAGCCAAACTGTATCGGCGATTTAACGCCCAATTCCGCAGTCTGAAAATTAGCGATAGTCGTCGCGACAATATCGTTATAGCTGGCGTTGAGGTTATATAGAATGGTTTTGGGCAAAGCTTCAGCCTGCGCCATTGCATCCAGGAGTTGGTTGAGATTGGCCGCAAGATTCGACTGATCGGTCAGCGAGTCAAAACCAGTATTACTACCCAAAGAACGGTACATGCGGGAATTATTATTGCGAATCGCACCGAAGTGTATCTGCATTGCCCAGTTATGCTGCCTGTAATTATGCGCCAGCATAATAAAAATGGCACTGTCAAGAATCGCATTATTACGGGCGTCCAGATTTTCACCCCGGCGCTTTCGGGCAAACACGGATTCAACCTGACTTTCATCTGCTGACTGAAAATGGATCTCCACGGGTCCGTGATCGGAAATTCGGCACCCCATTTCGTGGAACCAGGCAATACGCTGGCTCATTCCCTTAACAAAATCGCTGAATGTCTGGATTTTAGATCCTGTCGTCTCACCTAATCGATCGATAAAGTCGGCAAACTGTTCCGCGTTTTGCGCAAAAACATCGTCCGGACGAAAGGTCGGTAATACCTTAACGTTGAACGTCGCGTCATCACGCAATAATTGATGGTAGCGTAAATCATCAAGCGGAGCATCTGTCGTACAAATAACTTCTACCCTGGAGCGTTTAATGAGTTCCCTCGGCGTAAAATCAGGCTGCTGCAATAGCAGATTACAGCGCTCCATTATTTCACGCCAGTTATGCCTGCCCAGCGGTTCGTCACAGTTAAAATAGTGGTGAAGTTCTAAATGAGTCCAGTGATAGAGCGGATTTCCATAGCTCGCTTCGACCGTTTCAGCCCATGCCGCAAATTTATCCTCCGCCGGGGCATCGCCCGTAATGTATTTTTCGTCAATACCGTTGGCGCGCATGGCGCGCCATTTATAATGATCGCCAGCCAGCCAGAGTTCGGTAATATTATCGAGATTTTTATTCTCGAAGATATCTTTCGCGTCCAGGTGACAGTGATAATCAATAATTGGCAGCGCTTTCGCGACGTTACGATAAAGTTCAACACCTCTCGCATTGCCAATCATAAAGTTATCGTTAATAAAACTCATGACAGGGCTCCATATTTCCGCTGCTTCGCTGCGGTATCGCTCTGGCGCAGGGGTTCAGCTGCATCTTCCACCAGGCTCAAATCGCGGTCGCGCACTTCTGGCATCAGCAAAGCGGAGACCAGCCCAATCAGCGAGTACGCCACCAGCATCGCCACAATCGGCCACCAGGACCCGGTCATATTGCAGAAGATCCCCGCCAGCACCGGACCAAAGCCTACCGCCACGAGACCGCCCGCCTCTTTGGAGATCGCCATGCGGGTAAAGCGGTTTCGCGAACCAAACATCTCCGCCATGGTGATGTTTTCCAGCGCAAACAGCCCGAGCACCGCAAAGTTATGAATAACGATGATAGAGAGCATAATCACGCCCGGCGCGTAACTCTTATCGACGATAATCGACAGCATCGGGTAAGCCAGAATAATGGCTGAAATGTTAAGGATGATATATGGCAGACGGCGCCCCACTTTATCGGACAGCCAGCCCAGCAGCGGGATGGAGACGAAGCCAAGAATCGAGCTGATCATCAGCGCATCGGTTGGGATCGCCTTATCAAATAACAGCGTCTGTACCAAGTACCCGGCAAGGAAGGTCTGGATAAGCCCAGAGTTACCGGCCTGACCAAAGCGCAGCCCCGTCGCCAGCCAGAACGATTTGCTCTTAAACATCGCGCCGACCGAGGTATCCTGCGCAGCAACCGGCGCAACGGCTTCGGCATCGTTTACCTTCTCAAACACCGGGCTCTCTTTAAGGTTCATACGCAGCCAGATGGCGAAGATCATCACCACCACGCTGGCGAGGAACGGCACGCGCCAGCCCCAGGCAATAAGTTCTTCACGATCGAGGGCAAAGAACATCACGGCCCAGATCGCCGTGGCGCTCAGCGTCCCGCAGTTGGTGCCCATGGCCACCAGCGAGGAGATGATGCCGCGTTTACCCTTCGGGGCGTATTCGGCCAGCATGGTGCCTGCGCCGGAGATTTCAGCCCCCGCGCCCAGCCCCTGAATAATACGCAGCGTCACCAGCAGCACCGGTGCGAAAATCCCGATCTGCGCGTAGGTTGGCAGGACGCCGATTAAGGTGGTGCAGATCCCCATCATGGTGATGGTGATAAACAGCACTTTTTTACGGCCAATTCTGTCGCCCATTCTGCCGAAGATAAATGCCCCGACAATACGCGCGATGTAGCCTGCGCCGTAGGTGCCCATCGCCAGGATCAGCGCCATGGCCGCGGACTGCTCAGGGAAGAAAATTTCATGAAACACCAGCGCGGCGCCAAGGGAGTAGAGCTGGAAATCCATAATTTGCGGCACTACAAACAGGATGTATGCTGATGTAAGTTGAAAGCAGGCTTAAACCAAAACATTAGCGCAAGATGAATCACTACCCTCCACGGTTTTGAGTTGTTTTGCGCTAATTTTTTGCCCCAACCATGCCCCATTGCCCCATCACACCACCCTGTCATCCTGCATCACGCTGTTGATGAAGAACGTCACCCGCCCCATCACCTCAACCTCTTCCGCAGCCTCCCCCTCTATCGCTTCACCATCATCACAAATCAGCGCCCTGCCCATGACTCTGGCAAACTGAGTCCGTCCGCCGCTGAGGATTAGCAGAACCTGATTCTGTACCAGTCTGGTGCACGGCTCGATAACCGCAAAGCCAGACGAGGTTTCGAGGATGCGGCTGTCCATGCCGATCCCGCAGATAATTTCCGGAGATAAACGCGGTGCTACGAAATCAGCCGCCGGTGAAGGAAATCCCATTACTGGACCCTCCCCATGTTACGCAGGATCCAGTACCTGTTATCGCTACCGTCTGTCGTCTTGTCAGCGAAGCCTGGCTGATTGCGCTCTATCCATGCATTGGCGTCGGCTCGGGTGAAGTGCCAGTTAAAACTACGCAACTTTTCTATAAAGCTGTCTGTTCTCAGGTAGCGGTAGCCCTTTGGGTTAAGCTCTATGGCCGCAATAAAGGCGGCCTGAATATCTGAAATTCGGGGCATAATCTGCACTCCCTTTATTACTGTGTTTATATACAGTAGTTTCAAATGGAATGCAGATCAATTTGGGTTCGCCTATTAATTTTTAAGGCTGAATGTCCTCAGGCTGCTTTCTCAGTTCAAGAGAAGCTTCGGAAGCTCTTGTTTTCCAGATGCTATCCTCTGGCATATCGAGGCGAACGTCGATCCAGCTGTTGGCCGGAACATCCATAGGAGCCCCTTTTGTTTTGACGATCTCCCCTTCATCGCTCAGCATGTATTTCCGCTTAAAAAGCCGAATCGTCAGCCCACCGCTTTCTGTCTGCTCTGCTTCAACAACACCCAGTTCTCCCATTCCAGCAGGGTCCATTGGCGGCAGCAGCTGCCATCCCTCAGACGCCAGGCCTGCCGAACCAGTGAGCTTGTAAACCCCAATATCGAGGCGGGAAATGGTTATCCCCTCCGCCTCGGCGTTCGCCGTACCACAGCCGCACCAGGCGAATTCCTGTTCGTCGAT
>NZ_JBMKIA010000035.1:0-32636 GCF_049238215.1 Enterobacter cloacae complex sp. IR5441 | reverse complement strand
ATCTTGTTGTCTGATTATTGATTTTTCGCGAAACCATTTGATCATATGACAAGATGTGTATCCACCTTAACTTAATGATTTTTACCAAAATCATTAGGGGATTCATCAGTGCTGAGTACCCCCGCCAGTACGGAACAGTATCCAAACATCTGCACTTTGCTGACGTTCTGCGTCAGACGTTTGGCCAGCGCACTGCCTGCGGCTTTCCCGAGAATATGCGCCCCGAGCATCCACATAAAATAGCTTGCGCTACCGAGATAATAAGTGACGAAATACATCATTGCGCCAAGGCGAATAACGCCAAAACCAATGTTGGTTAATACCAGGACGGCGACAACCCGCCATTGGTCGTTTCGTAATAAATCCCGCAGTTCCGCAAGATAATTATTGTGGGTAGCGGGAGCCTTAATACGTTCACGCGTATTGGCGAAGCAGATCCAGAACATGATGACCGCGATGGTCGCCATAATGGCCATCGCCCAGCGGTAGCCCAGTAATTTATCATCGCCGCCTAAAAACTCTGCGAGCGGCATCATAAAGAATGTCGACAGCGCGCCACCCAGCGTGGCCAGGAAAAAGCGATAGGACTGGAGGGAAATTCGCGCATCGTTGTCGGGCGTGATCACCGCTCCCATGGAGCAATAGGGAATATTGATTGCGGTGTACATCAGCATCATCAGGGTATAGCTGACGGTGGCGAAAATCATTTTACCGTGCAGATCGAGCGACGCCGGCACGGCGTAGGTCAGCAGACAACTTGCGCCAAAGGGCAGCGCCAGCCACAGCATCCAGGGGCGGAATTTGCCCCAGCGCGTGCGCGTCCTGTCTGCGATATAGCCCATCGCCGGGTCTATTATGGCATCGGCGGTTCTCGCCAGAAGAAACATGGTGCCCACGAATGCGGCAGGTAGCCCCACCACGTCCGTATAGTAAAACGTCAGAAAAATAATGACGTTATCCAGCCCAATATGGCTCGCCATATCGCCTAACCCATAACTGATCTTTTCTTTACGGGTAATTATTTCGGTCATTGTATTCACCTTGCCAGTGTAAGGTTTATTTTTGAGGTGCTCCGTAAACAAGGTTAACCATGATGAAAAGGTTAACAATTGCGAGATCTGGCATCGGGGTTACGTAAATTTCTTTTCGTGATACCGGTAACAAATAAAGTATTTAAACAGTGACTTTATACGGTGGAGGATAGGTAACAGCGAATCGTTTCAGCGAAAAAATAGTCATTTCACGGACGCGTCATTGTCATTTAACTGTCATTGTGCGGGGGTAAAAAAGAGGCAAATGGGCAAAGCAGAGGGCATCATGAACGATCCTATGTTTGTCGAAACGCTGATTATCTCCTCATCGTTTTTTATTATCGCGATTATTTTGATTGCTTCCGTGCTGCTGCTGGAAAACGGCTGACCGTTAGCCAGCCGCAGTATTTATTGTTTACGGAACGTCACCAGTTCAGGACGGGCGATACGCAGATAGTCCTGGGTGTCCATAATCACCGACTTTTCCAGCAGGCCGGCGTTAAAGGCGATCTCATCGAAGCGCTCAAACAGCAGCGGATCGGCGACCAGCGTCAGATCCGGATGAAAGCTGAAGGGGGGAATGGCGCCGAAAACGCAGCCGGTAAGCGCATCCACTTCAGCCGGACTGGCGAGCGAGGCCTTTAGCCCACCGAAATGACTGGCCAGCAGGCTCAGATCGGCCTGCCGATCGGCGGCGAGGATTGCCAGAATATGTTTCTTAACACCGTTGCCTTTTACCTTGCAGACCAGTGCTTTTGCACCCTGTCGGAGATCGGTCCCGCGAATTTCACTGACCGCTTCGCATTTCCCAACGGCCTCATGCGCCACCACGCGAAAGCGCGCCTCCTGCTCGGTTAATAAGCTGATTAGCCGCTGATGGGTCGTCGTCCCGATCACGTCATCAGACATAACGATTTCACCTGTGATTTGCCAATACGTAGCTTGTTACATTAGCACGGGACGAAGAGGGCGGAAAGAAAACAGCCAGCGGGTGCGCTGGCTGTTGGGTCATGCGTTGCTGGTGGACGACTGTTTCTGGAGCAATTCGCTAAAATCTAAGTGACTGAATTTAATTCGTAAAACTCTTTCCCCAAAACATCCCCAAAATAACTCCCCAAAACTCCCTGTTTAAATCACAACTTTTTTCCATTCTAGACCACGATCATCTCCATACATTACGCTCATTGCTTCGGTTTTATGCCCTAAAAGAGTTTTGACATCTATACCCTGAGCTTTGTATGTTCTTGATGAAAGCGAGCGCTGTTCATGAAACGGCGGAAGGGCAGTGCAATCCTTAGGCCAGGTAATATTTGCTTTATCTCTTGCCTCCTTAAAATATCTTGATATTGTTTTTTCGGGAACGTGAGATCCCGCTTTACCGTAAGCGTGATGCTTAACATGGTGGATCAGATAAGGGCTCACTACTCTATCGCGACACTTACTAATAACATCAGCCAGAGTCAACCCGATTGCATCGCACTTTAAATTTAAGGGGATAGCTAACTTCATTCCGGTTTTATTTTGGGTAACATGAAGGTGATTATCCCAAATGTCACTAAACTTCATCTCGACTATGTCACCTATCCTTTGCCCGGTTACTAAAGCTAAAAGCATAGAATTTTGAGCGCAAGGCGGCAAAGAGCCTGCGCTTTCAAAAATCAACTTCCATTGTTCAATGCTAAGTCTGCTTCGTTTCACTTTGGCTACTGGATTCTTTACAGCCAAAGCTGGGTTGTAGCCAGGATCAACCTCGCCAGCATGCTGCGCCTCTTTGAACACGTCGTTTAGTACGCTTCTTATCAGTTGGCCCATTCTGTGCTTTCCCTCTGCCTTATACTCATCAATAATTTTTGCAATGAGTCTTGTATCTACATCTTTCAGGCGAAGGTTTGGAACTCTGTCTGCGAGGATCTGAGAACATAATCGTCTGGATTTTACAGTAGGTTTTTTTATCTCACCGTCACGCAACCTATCCATCTGAATTTCGATGTATTTTTTAATCCACTCAGAAACACGTATACCTTGATCCTTTTTCCCTGAGCTCTTCATTGCCATATCAATCAGAGCATAAGATTGCTGAGTTTCTTGTTCTGCTGTTATACGGTTCATCTCGATTGCAGCAGCTTTTGCCGCTTCATCATCTGTACCGAATCCAATAAATGAACCTGTTACAGGGTGGCGATATTGCCAATAAATTTTTGACGTACGTTTATCTAACTTACAGTAAAGGTTGGGTATTTTGACATTATGTTTTCTGGGGCGAGCTGCCATTTATTGCTTTCTCCACTAACTGGCGGGCCTTGTCTGATAATGATGACGAAATATCAACACTGCCAACCATGCCAACAAAACGAGCATCTTCATCTATTACCCAGCGTCGACCTTGCTTTAAGGCTGGCGGATAAGTCTGTTTGGTCTTTGCTATTTTGTTTAATGCTGAGTTGCTTAATGGATATTTGAATCCATTTGGACCAGATGCCCACTCATGAAGTGTTACTAACTGCCCCATGCGTTTCTCTCCACTTTACCGGCTGCACCCGGCTATCTTTTATAGAAAATGCATGATGAGCACCCACCACGGAGGCCATCATTGCAGGTACGACATCTTTTCGTTTCGTTGTTATAAAGCTGGTTGGCCATCTCCTTTGAAATAATTACTGGCATCGGCACGCGGATGACCAGCCTGCGGAGTTCGGCTATTTCGTCGGCCTGCTCCATGACTCTGGCGTACAGATCCGAGGCTTCACCTTTCCACCAGGCAACATCGGCTTTAAGGCGGCGCAGGCGCCGCTGTTTAAGTTTGCTCACCATGGAAGCCACCCCATTTGCTGAAGTGCGCCGATTGCCAGCAGCACGAAAATCACCACGTCGAATGGGTTAGGCATCATCCACCTCTGGCTTTTTGAAATTAGCCTCAATGGACTCGCCAAGGCGCTTAAGCCAATCAGCTAGTTTTAGCGCTGCTTCTTCCGGAGTTTTCTGCCCGGGGAAATCAGTGATGATGATGCTGGCTTGATGATTACCAAAACCATCCCTGTTTATCACCATTCCCTGCTCAAGCACCGTCTGCTGGTTGCTGTGCTTTACGTAATAACGAGCCTCAGAGTTTCCAGTGCTACGCTCTTTGACGTAAGAGACAAGCTCCACCTCAGTGGTAACAGTTTTTCCTTTCGCATCCTCGACGCACTGAATCATTGCCCTGAAAGTGTCGGCCATCACTTCACCTCCTGCTGCGGCGCTGCGGGCAATGGCATCCAGTGAGAAACCATAACATGCTCAACGCAATCAACCGGGCTCCCGTCAAGGCGGTTAAAGAAATTTCCTGAGTGTTCGTCGAAAAAAGAAACATGACGATAACCAAAAATGTTGTGAGTGATGACCTCTTGTTCATCCTCAGGCATCCGCTCACTGCAAGCCACCCAACCATCTGGCAACTCATCACGATTACTTACAGGTTCGGCACCCTGAAGCATGGCGGCGCGGATGTTTTGCGCGTATTCATGAGCAGCGTTTGAAGCCTTACTCTGCCACCCATCTGGATAATCACCAGACTTAATAGATTCTGCCGCCATAAATTCAGCAAACTGCTCGAGCAAATCAGGCACAGATACTGGAACTGGCGGGGCGGCGTATAGCTTGATAACACGATGCGGGTCTGCGTTCGGCGTGACAGGGTTTGCTGTAAACAGGTAGCCGCAGCCGTATTTCTCAACATCACGTAATTCTTGCTCGTCAGTCCACGCAACGACATCAGCTTCGAGCGATGCCAGAGCAATCTTCATCGCCTCCAGCGCCCGGGCTGCATCTTCGTTTACAGCGCCTGGCGTCGCATCGCGCTCTTCTTCAAGCTCTGCGATGGTCTTCAAAAGCCATTCTTTGGTAAGTGTGCTCATGATGCTTCTCCATGACGCTGAACGGCGATAGCTTTGTGCTCGTCGATAATCTCCACGACTTCTGCATGGACCAATCCTTCGAGATAGATAACACCTGTGTCGCTTATACCCGCCAGGCTGATCAGCTCTACAAGGCGACGCGCTTTCTTAACGCTAATTTCTGGCGCTATAACGCTGCGGGTAACTTTCTTCTTACCTTTGGCAGCAGCAGAAGCTTTATCCTTCTGAAGAACCTCACCGGCCTTTTCGCCAAACTCTTTTACTCGGTCTACGGCCACATCTACAGACACGGCTCCGGACTTAACTTCTTTCTGAACGTCGTGATTGGCTGTGCTAAGAAGCAGAAGTTTTTCGACAGTAGGGACAGACTTGTTGACCAGCTTTGCTATCTCGCTGGTGGTCTGGTTGAAGGCGTTATGAAGCTCCTGAATAACAGCTGCCTGTTCCATATCGGATAGCGGGAGCTGATTGTTACTGGTCATGATGCGCGCCAGGCGCTGAACATCGCTACCGTTGAACGGCATGATGTGGATGCGGTCTACTGGCTTACCAGCTTCTGCACAACGCGCATAGCAGCGACGACGACGGTGGCCTTCAACAACCCACACTCCACCTTCATCACGGGCTATAACTTCCAGCGGGGGAACGGAGCCACCGTTCATCAGATAGTTGAAGAGGTCATCATCTGCCTGGCGGGTACGTTCATCATCTTCGCGTTTGTTGAAACCTTCCCGCACATGGATTTGATCAAGGCTGATAAACATCCCGGTATCGGTGCGCTTGATGGTCCCGTCACGTGTCATTTGCTTGAATGAGTTAGCCATCAGAGAGCCACCTCGTTATTTTGGGAAATGACGATGGGTGTCAGCTCACGCAATTCTCGCTGGGCTTCCAGTAAATGCATATTGGTTCTGGTCTTCGTGTGGCGTTCAATAATGCGGTCACACTCTTTGGCCCAGCTTGCGACATCTTCACGCAGAGTAGCGTTCTGAACAGCAAGTTCTTTACGCTGCGCCATCGCTTCACAAAGCGCGACGCTGGTATAGTCCAGGCGGTTAGCCAGTTCTTTCATAATGCCGCAATAAGCTGGCGGAAGGAGAGGGGCTGCCTTACGCGCTGCGTCGATCAGCTGCTCCCGGGTCATGCGTGGTTGTAACTCGGTGACGTTCTGTGTGTTCGTCATGGATAGTTTCTCCGTGTTATACGCGCTCTGCACAGCGCTGAATTTTGGTTGCACGAATCCCTCGCCGACTGGCGACAAAAAATAATGGGGTTTCGTTTTAATAAGCACCCAATCAGGGCACTTAGTGAAACGGGCGGCTGCCACCGCCAGTTAGCTTCTCCACAATTGAGAGCGCGTTCTCCTGAGTTGATTTAACGACTACGGCCTCTCAAGTTGAACGCTGAACGCGCTTTCAGTTGTGTAAAAGGGGCGGTCGACATTAAGGACATTCATAACTGCCGACCGCCAAGACTACACACAGCAATCAAAACTTTGCCTGTCTTTTCACCACATCAGGCTCGGTGGTATTCTTGGAGTTCTCACACAACCAAGAAGGATATTACAAATGGACGAAGTTAAGTTCTCTTGCCCAGAATGCAGTGGCGAACTCTTCGATAGCACCGCGATACCTGAAGGTTCTGACAGTTTTGCGGGAGCTGTCTGTGGAAATTGTGGTCACGTTGTAACTGAAGACGAGAGCTCTCAGTTCGATGATCAGCTTGCCAATGATTACTTCGACAATCTCACCAGGAACCTTTTCGATTAATGGCAAGTAACGCTTGCTGACCGCCTCAACAACCTGCGTTTGAACTTTCAATGCGCTGCAATCTACATGCAGCGTCAATTCGACATAGCCACAGCTCTTACACTTATCGCTAATAGGCGCAAAGGTCTCGCCGGCTGGCAACTTAATCGTCTTTCTGTTTGCGCTTGTGCTCATACTGCCTACCCACAATGTTCGCTGCTGATGAATAAAATCTAACTTAACTTAGTTTTTAGGTCAAGGGTAAACACCAAACTTTTCTTAGTTTAGTGTTTTGAGGAGTTAGGGAACTTAGATTTCGTACTGAACGCCTTTGACAACGCCAATAATAAGGCAGTTACCGTTGATCGGTATGTTGGGGTAGCGAGGATTTAGTGGGACTAAAAATTTTTGTGGGCCATCAATGACAAGTTTTTTAACAGTCGCTTCGTTAGTGCCATCAATACGCGCAACAACAATCTTCCCATGAAGGGGTTCGACATCTGGATCAACAATAACGGTAGCCCCTTCAGGTATTGTTGGGAGGCCATTTGGATTGGTCATTGAATCCCCTTTGACCTCTAAAGCGAACGAGCTATCTCCAATGCGAAGTGATGTCTCAACCCATTTATCGACATCGCTGAACAAATCAGCAGTTTTACATTCCGTAAACTGCCCAGCCTGAACCCAAGAAATCACTGGCACACGCCGCATTTTAGTTATGAGGGCACCCTCAAATTCGGTGCCGTAAAGAATGTAATCTATTGATGTATTGAAAAATTTCGCCAGCTTAACCAGCGATTCACCGTTTGGGATATTCACATCCTTTTCCCAATAACCGACCGCTACGTCACTAACACCGCAGAATTTACCCAGTTCTTTTTGAGAGGTTCTTGTAACCCTACGTAGGGCTTTAATGCGCTGACCAACCGTTTCCATGAAAGCACCAAATTTAAAAAAGACTAAGCAATCTTAGTTTTTATTGACCAAAGTTAGATTGGTTATTAATATCTAATCAAACTTAGCTAAGGAGGCTTCATGACAACCGACGAGATTGAACAACATTTCGGCAGCACTGAAAAAGTTGCCGAATTTTTTGGCATCACTAGTGAGGCCGTTTACCAGTGGCGTAACCGCCCAGGACGCTTAATCCCAAAAGGACGAGCTGCTGAAGCTGCGTATCGAACTGCTGGTGAACTGGAATTCAACCCAGAACGTTATGGCAAGAATACATCGCCAAGCGATCAGAAATAACCACAGAGATAAGGGGTTAACCGTGGGTATAGAACCTGAATGGAAAGTTGAGAAGCAGCCCGCCTGGCTAGTGGCCGCAATCAGGAAGACGATTGCCGCGTTGCCAGGAGGATACGCTGAAGCGGCGGAAATTCTGGACGAAACCCAGAATTCACTCTTTAACCGCCTTCGTGCTGGTGGCGACCAGATCTTTCCGATGGGCTGGGCAATGGTGCTTCAGAGCGCCGCTGGCGTAAGTTACATCGCTGACGCGTTCTCTCGTGAAACCGATAACGGAATTCACGTTCCCGGCGCCGTGCCTGATGATGAAAACGAAGAGATTGGCCTGAAGCTGGCCGAGCTGGTGGGGAGGCTTGGTGAGCTGGTCAACGCTTACCGTCATTACATTGAAGATGGTGTAGTTGACCGGAGCGAGTGGCAAAGTCTTAACGATATCGCATATCAGTTCAGGGTCACTCTCATGACGTTCCTGAACCTTATTTCCCGTGTTTATTGCCTCCCAGAAATAGGTGAGGCCCGCGAGTGTGCAGCTCCGGGCCCCTTGGCGTGTCGTATCAGTGGAGAAACTAACGCATGAACAGTGTAACGGTAAACAACCGTCTCCCGCAACTCCGTGGTATTCCCGTTGTTGGAACCTCGTCGTTTCGGTATGAGCGGATGGTATCAGGCCGCTGGGTTCCATGTAACCACAGTAGGGCTATGGCGATTGTGGGTGTCTGGCGTCGGAAGGGGAGAGCGCTATGCGAGAACTTAACCGGCGTTTCAGAGATCACTATGGCGTCCCGGTGCGCGTCATCAGATGGGAGCCCGAGACCCGACGCGTTATATACCTCCGCGAAGGGTACGATCATGAGTGCTTCAGCCCTCTTGAGCAATTCCAGCGTAAATTTACAGAGTTAAAGGACGACCATGAGCCTGTTAATGCCATCCCGGCCGATAGTGATTAACCCTGACCTTGCGTACAGCATTGGGCTGAACGAGGCCATTGCGTTGCAGCAGGTTAATTACTGGCTGAAAGAAACCACCTCCGGACTGGAGCGTGACGGCGTGCGCTGGATTTACAACACCAATGAGCAGTGGCTGGAGCAGTTTCCGTTCTGGTCTGAATCCACCCTGAAGCGCACATTCACCCGCCTGAAAAACCTTGGCGTACTCAAAGTTGAGCAGCTGAACAAGTCTCAGCGCGACATGACGAACTATTACACGATCAACTACGAAAGTGAGCTTTTAGATGAGGTCAAAGTGACCAAATCGAAGAGTTCAAAATGCACTCTTCCATCAGGTCAAAATGAACCGATGGAAGAGGTCAAAGTGGAACGCTCCATCAGGTCAAAACGAACGGCTCTCATCAGGTCAAATTGCACTGATGTTCTTACAGAGAATACAACAGAGAATACTACAGATATTAAAAACCCTATTTGTCCGGTTGCGCCGCAACCAGACGGTGATGTGTTGATCACCGATCAGGCTAAACAGGTTTTAAACCATTTGAACCAGGTGACCAATTCGCGCTATCAGGTTTCAACAACCTCGCTGCAAAACATTCGCGCCCGAATCGGGGAGGGCTTCACCGTTGAAGAACTGTCGCTGGTGGTGGACTACTGCAACGCCAAGTGGAGCGACGATTTAACAATGGCGTCCTACCTGCGCCCGCAGACACTTTTCCAGCCAACAAAGTTTCCAGCGTATCTGAAGTCCGCTACCAACTGGGCGAATGCCGGAAGGCCAGCGCGTGTTAACGGGAAGTGGGAGCGTGAGGATGGAATCTTTAAATCCAGCTTCCAGAATACCGACTACAGCAAAGTCCCGGCGGGCTTCAGAGGAGCGAACTCATGAGCCTTCTGAAAGATATTCAAATTTTCATCGCTGAAAACCCTGGGTTAACTAACAAACAGATCGCAGCTTCAATGCCTCAATACCGCCTTCATGCTGTTCAGCGCGGTGTATGCCATCTGGTCAAATTGAATCGCGCAACACGGCAGCATAACGGTAAGTGCTACCAGTATTTTGCCAAAGCGCCGGGTGGTGACGTTAGCGAGGGGCGTTCTGCACTGAAAATTAACCGGGCAGATACACCAGCTGTATCGGAACAGGAAGAAGCGCCGAATCCAGCTGTAACCAGGATGATGGATAAGGCTCAAGGCCTGTTTGAAAAAGGGCTCTACCAGCGTGCGGCCACAGTTCTGTTGGATGCCTTTAATCGCTCTAAGAACGAAGAGCAGCGGATGAAGATACTGATTGAGCGTCAGCGTTGCCTGAGCATGGCGCCGAAAGTGAAAGCACCCTCTGATGCATGGTGTCTGGCTGGCCGAGCGAGGAATGTCTGATGAAATACTCACTGATTTACGCTGACCCAGCCTGGCTTTATGACAACAAAGCCAGTAACGGTGCAGCAGAAGATCACTACGACACGATGAAACTGATCGACATGAAGCGGTTACCGGTTTGGGACCTGGCTGCCGATGATGCAGTTCTGGCTATGTGGTTTACTGGAACCCATACCCGCGAAGCTATCGAACTGGCTGAAGCGTGGGGCTTTAAGGTCCGCACGATGAAGGGCTTTACCTGGGTGAAGTTCAACCCACTGTCAGAGAAGCATATCAACAAAGCACTTCAGGCAGGCCGTGTGGAAGATTTTTACGACTTCCTCGACCTGCTGAACGCACAGACACGCATGAACGGCGGAAACTACACCCGAGCCAATACCGAAGACCTCTTGATCGCCACCAGGGGAAATGGACTTGAACGCAAGTGCGCCAGCATCAAGCAGGTTATCTACAGCCCACTCGGTGAGCACAGCCGGAAGCCGGCAGAGGCGCGTTTCCGTCTTGAGAAGCTTTACGGTGATGTTCCACGCATCGAACTATTCAGCCGTTGCGGTGCGCCTGGCTGGGACCACTGGGGAAATCAATCTGAATCACCAGCTGTTGAGCTTATACCGGCAGTTGCCGTTCCCATGAAAAAACAACAGGAGCGCGCCGCATGAAACCTGAATTAACGCCGCGTCAGAATGAAGTGTTTGAAGCTATCAAGGTTCATATCGAAAAGGCAGGCTTCCCACCTACGATGCTGGAGCTTGCCCGATTAATTGGCTGCGCATCACCGAACGCTGCTGTAGCGCACGTGAAGTCACTTAAGAAAAAGGGTTACATCACTGTTGCTCCTGGCGCAGCCAGGGGCATTACCGTCGTCAAAACGGAATGGGATGCAGATCCAGTAACGATCATCAAAGACCTGCTATCCGGTGGAGATAAGGCCAGAGATAACGCTGTTGATTGGCTGAAAAAACAGGGAGTGAGTTTATGAAACTGGTGCTCCCGTTCCCACCGAGCGTAAACACATACTGGCGAGCCCCAAACAAGGGGCCGTTAAAAGGCCGCCATCTTATCAGCGAGAAGGGCAGGGCATATCAAAGCGCGGCATGTGCAGCGATCATTGAGCAACTGCGTTGCTTACCAAAACCATCATCATCACCAGCTGCGGTGGAAATCCTTCTCTTTCCTCCAGATGCCCGCCGCCGCGACATCGACAACTACAACAAGGCTCTGTTTGACGCGCTCACGCATGCAGGCATTTGGGAGGATGACAGCCAGGTGCAGAGAATGTTGGTGGAGTGGGGGCCGAAAGTGCGTGGCGGAAGGGTAGAAATATCGATAACCAGGCATCAACCAACAATGGGGGGAATTGGGTGAGAGCCATACTGACGCCTGAAATTGCGCCGATATCCGGGGTGGTTCTGTTCCGCCCTGGTACCGAACTGCTCTGGTTATTCCGTCAGGGAAGGGTAGTTATTGAGCCACCATCCGAAGCCATACAGCATCTGCCATCGGGATTAATCCCTGAAGCCCACCAGCCCCTGACTGACGATGCCAACATGCAGGCTATTTTCGTTAACGAAAGGGTCATTCAGCGAGCTGGTGGATTGAGTAGCCTTGATGCCTGGCTGGAGAGAAAATTTGAATGTCAGTGGCCTCACACTGACTGGCATGCCAGTGACTTTACGGTAATGCGCCACGCTCCGGGGAGCATTCGTCTTTGCTGGTCTTGTGATAACCATTTACGTGAGCAAACCACTGAAAGACTGGCAGGAATTGCCATGCAGAACCTGGTAAAATGGCTTCTGGAAATGGTGAATATTGATTTAGGTTTCAGCGCTGACCACACTCTTTCGCTTCCTGA
Source organism: Enterobacter cloacae complex sp. IR5441 (assembly GCF_049238215.1). Classification (NCBI taxonomy): domain Bacteria; kingdom Pseudomonadati; phylum Pseudomonadota; class Gammaproteobacteria; order Enterobacterales; family Enterobacteriaceae; genus Enterobacter; species Enterobacter cloacae complex sp. IR5441. The sequence continues at coordinate 20,534 of NZ_JBMKIA010000035.1, read as the reverse complement.
GTTCTGCTGGTGGATGGTACGTAATGATCTGGCTGATCTTGTTCCTGAATCAGTGGCGAGTAAAGCACTTAGAATCAAGCCAGAACAGCACAGTTCAGTGATGAGGGAAAGCGACATTGTCCCGTCATTACCGGCTACGCAAGTCTTTCAGGAGAAGGCAAAAAAGATAGTGGCGGTGAGGGTCGATCCTGAAACGCCGGAATCTTTCATGCTGAGGCCAAAGCGCCGACGCTGGGAGAACGATAAGTACACCCGCTGGGTTAAGTCGCAGCAGTGCAGTTGCTGCAATAACCCGGCAGACGACCCCCACCACCTGATAGGCCACGGGCAGGGTGGAATGGGTACTAAGGCGCATGACCTGTTTGTGATACCGCTGTGCAGAGCGCATCACAACGAGTTACACGCTGATCCTGTGGCATTTGAAGCGAAGCACGGCGACCAGTTAACGCTGTTGTTTCGATTTTTAGATCGTGCGCTGGCAATCGGCGCACTGGCGTAAGTGGAGACGCAACATGATCAATCCTTCAGAAGTTGGAAAATCTGGCGAGATGGTTCGCCTTCACACTCTCGAAAGCATCTGGGTACAGGGTAAGCTCCGCATGTGGGGCCGCTGGTCATACATTGGTGGTGGTTCAGGCGGGAACATGTTCAACCAGCTGCTGGCATCAGGGAAAATCACCAAAACGGCAATCAACGATGCGCTGCGTCGCATGAAAAAATCCGGCATTACTAAACCTGAGCTGGAGGCATACCTTCGCGAAATCCTCGACAGCAAAAACAAAAGCGGCCTGGCGTTCTGTTCTGATGAAGAAGGGCTAAAGGTGGATGGTGTTATTGCTTCCGTCCTGATGAATGACGACTACCGATCACTTTATGGCGTCATCGTGGACCGTCACAGACTTCGAAAGAGCAAACTCCAGATGGCGAACGAGCTTAATGCCAAACACCCTGACTGGACCCTCATCACTTGCCGTCGTCGCATTGATATATGGGTTAGTCTTGCAGAATCGATCCTTTACGCACCACTTTGTGACGCTTTCGGCACAAATAGCGACAGATTTAAGTTGCAGAGTGAGCAAGAAAGTGCTTAAATTGTGGTAGGCTCGGGACGTTAAAGCGAACTGAGCAGCAAGCTTAAAACCCGCAAGCAATGCGGGTTTTTTGTTATCATGACCTTTTGAATCCATTAAGGTCTCATCATGTGGTTAGGCATACCATTCCTGTACGTTCAAGAGCGTTTAGCAGATACAATTAGTATTGATAAAATTGCTACAGTTTCAGTAGATTCTTCATTCTCATGGGAAACCATAATTGCCGCCTTTATTAGCGGCTTGGTTCCGGCAATGATTTCTTTATATGTTATCCGGCAAAATAATGAATCGGTTAGATATCAACAAAGCCGTGAAGACAAAAGGAACTATGCAGCTCATGTTAGGCTTAACGTCAGTGAATATGCATATCATCTCACGAAAGTAAAAGAGCTACATTCTGAATGGGTGAATGAAGGGATTAAAGGTGTTAGCTATAAACGCCCTGAAATTGAAAAAAATATGTCGGTTGCTTTACTTGAACTTGAGAAATATAAAGTAAGTTTGCTGATATCAATACTTGAAGATGAAAAAGGATTGTCCTTTAAGAAATCAATAAATGACATCCAAGGTTATTTGTCAGGAATAATAATAAAGAAATATGCAAGTATAAATGACTCAAGCGACTGGGTTGATAAATACTCTCATTTTATATCTGATGCTAATAAATATCTTAATGACTGACCATTCACTCGATTAACACATAAGCCACGTTTTGTGGCTTTTTTTATCCCCTCATTTTGAGAGGACTCACGGCAATAAGAGGGGGCTAAATGTCCGATCCTGTTTCTGGTACTACGGTAGCGGCTGGTGGTCTGATGGGGGCCAGCATGTTCGGCCTGGCAACAGGCATAGATTACGGTGTGGTGTTTGGCGCATTCGCTGGTGCGGTGTTCTATGTCGCTACGGCGGTTAATATCAGCCGCCTTAAGCTGGTGGGCTACTTCATCACTTCCTTCATCTTCGGCGTTATCGGAGCTCCACTGCTTGGATCTTACTTCTCCAAATGGACGGGGTATAGCGACAGGCCACTTGATGCGCTGGGCGCGGTCATCGTAGCCGCTATTGCTATTAAGCTGCTGACGTTCGTCAACAGTCAGGATTTGGGTAGCCTGTTTGGAATTCTCTCGCGTTTACGTGGTGGAGGGGCCAGCAATGGTAACAAGTGATCCGAGTGCAATGGCAAACGCAATTATCTCTGCTGTTATCGTTATTGCACTGATGTTCTACCAGCGTGGCGGGGCGAGACATCGCCCTCTGATATCGCTGATGGCTTATTTCACGGTGCTGGTATACGCCAGTGTCCCTTTCCGTTATTTGTTCGGCCTGTACCATGAATCCCACTGGTTTGTGGTGTTGGTGAACGTCCTGATTTGTGCTGCCGTTCTCTGGGCTCGGGGAAACGTAGCACGTCTGGTTGATGCACTGAGGCACTAATGAACCAATCACAATTTCAGAGGGCGGCTGGTATCAGCGCCGGGTTAGCTGCGCGCTGGTTTCCGCATATCGACGCCGCTATGAAGGAATACGGCATAACCACACCGCTTGATCAGGCGATGTTTATTGCCCAGATGGGGCATGAAAGCACCAGATTCACCCGGCTGGTGGAAAACCTGAATTACGCTGCTGAAAACCTGGTACCGACGTTCGGCAGCCACCGCATCACTCCACAGCAGGCCGCCGCACTTGGCAGAACGGCAGAGCACCCGGCTAATCAGAGAGCGATCGCCAATCTGGTATACGGTGGTGAGTGGGGAAAAGAACACCTTGGCAATCAGGTTGCCGGTGATGGCTGGAAATATCGCGGTCGTGGGCTGAAACAGGTTACCGGCCTGAGCAACTACCGCAGTTGTGGCCATGCTCTAAAACTTGACCTTGTCACCCATCCAGAACTGCTTGAAAAAGATGAATATGCTGCGCGTTCTGCTGCATGGTTCTATGCGACCCGCGGCTGCCTGCTTCATTCCGGCGACGTGGAGCGCGTGACACTGTTAATCAATGGCGGCCGTAATGGTCTGGATAAACGCCGCGTGCTTTTTAACCTGGCGAAATCTGTTCTGGTGTGAGGTGAGTGTGGGTATCGAAACGATAATCGGGCTGGCCGCACTGGTGATTTCCGCTATCGCCGGTGCCTTTGGCCTAGGCCATATTCGCGGCACCAGCAAAGCGGAAGCGAAAGCCGACCAGCAGCGCACCGAAGATAACGCAGCGGCAACGGTCACAGCAGCCGAACGCCGGGTAGAAGCAACGAAAGAGGCCAGCAATGTACAGCAGACTGTTAACCATATGCCTGGCGACGATGTTGATCGCGAGCTGCGGGACAACTGGACCCGTAAGGGTTGAGGTAGTGGACACGGCTTGCGACTGGGTAAAGCCAATCTACCTGACGGATCACGACATCGACGTTCTTGACCGCCAGACGAAGAAAGACATCCTGGCGCATAACAGAGCGTGGCACGCGAACTGCCAGAAGGAGGACGCTGAATTGAAGTAGCAAAGCGGAAAGACCGCAGTCAGAAGGCAATGCAGCAGTCATGATGCTGCCCCGAGTCGCGTAATGGCGAGCCTGTGTAGTGATAGGTAAGGGTTCATAGAACAGAACAAGCTCCGGTAAAGCAGCGCGAACCGCCAGACGCGCACCGGTTATAAGCGGCGATGAAGCGACAGAAACTCAAGGGCATGAGCGCGGCCACTGCGTGAGTGTGGCTGATGGATCAAGGAACAATAACTAGTTCAACTGATTCGTTTTTTTCATTATTTACAACAATACGGGTAATCACTACTACACTTAAATGCTAAGATTATGCCAACAATGCACTGCTCATTTCTAATGTCAAAGAGTTAAAAGAGATATACTAGGCGAAGCATGGCAATGTATAATCTCCCGATTTTCTTTACCTTGGATTCCTTATGGCTCAGACAGCGTCGATAATCGAACACCTAGCAAGCGAGTTGTTAGATCTTCTTGAACAGGGTGATACTCTCGGTGAGATGGACGCTGCGCGTAAGATGCGTGAGGCTAAAGGCATCGAATCGCCATACTTTAAAATCGTCATTCAGGCACTGATCACAGCAGCCAAGGGTGAACGAGAAGCGGCCGAATCGCAGTTCGAAAGGGCTTTCTCGGATTACCATAGCGCAATAATAGGTATTGGTTACGCTGCATATTTATTTCGCACAAGGAAGTTAAGTGCTTATTTAAATCTATGCTTACGCTTAGTCAATGAGTTTCCATTCGATGCAGATGTGATCGAGAAGTGCCTGCCTATGCTTTATCTTTCTGGTAATGCTGAACAATGTAAAGCCAAAGCAATAATTAGGGCAGGGCATATAAACGATGAGAAGGCTGCGGAGGAGGTTAGGATGGTAGGAGAAAAATGGGCTGCTAGCATAGTTGCGGCTCAGGATGCGTCCGGAGCCTCTGAAGCGGAAATCAAAGAACTATCTCAAACTGTGATGGAAATATTAGAACAATATAAAAGTTATGCTGCTAACTTTTATTTCTATCCCATGGCAAGCGATGGCACAGCTGCGCTAGTTGCAATCACTGATGTGGTTGACCCAAAAAAAGTTGCTGAGATGAATTTTGATTTGGCGATGGCGCTCTCTAGTAATGATGAGCTTCAAGAGTCTAATCTTACTGCCTGGTTCGAACGTGACAAATCAGAAAAAGTAAATAAGGAAGCATAAATGGCTGTAGATGGGCAACAGTTCCTTGATTTTGCTAAAAAAATCTTTCTTTCTGGCGATGAGATTTCGTGCCGTAACTGTATAAGCCGTGCCTATTATGCAATGTATCATGAAGCCAGGGATACTCTAACAGCGGTCCCTAATTTCCAACAAAGTCCGCACGATGGCTTGATAAAATATCTGCGTGGGAATGCCAGTCGTGGTGATGAGCCATTTGAGAAAGGTAAGCTTCGTGCTTTAGCAGCATTGTTAGAGCAACAGAAAGGCAAGAGACATAAAGCTGACTATTATCTTGGCGAGAACATTGACGCTGGAGCAGCGGAAGAAGCGATCTTGTTTGCTGAGAAACTCTTCAAAATTTGTAAAGAAATGAGAAGCGCTCCGCTAAAGTAGCTTATAAATAATTTTTCTTTGATAAGGCCTCGCAATTTGCGGGGCTTTTTTATGCGCATCGCACGCGTACATCTAAGAAAGTCTTTCAGCTGTGAGCTTGGGCAGACCGTTAACTTTCGGCGGCTTTGCCGTGCGACAGGCTCACGCCTAAAAGGAAAATCAAATGCAGGTCACTATTGATGGTGTTCCATACGCTCCAGCCAGCGTCGTTTCATCACGGATCGGCATTGCCATTTCGACACATCAGCGCGCAGACGTTTTAAAACGTGCAATCGAACAGCATCTGAGGCACCTGCCAGCCGGCGCGCAGGTGGTGGTAGTCGATGATGGTTCAAAACCTGCCGCAGTAGTGCCTGACGGCGTGCAGCTGCTTCGCCATGAAACATCACTCGGCATTGTTGCTTCGAAGAACGCCAGTTTAACCGCGCTGGTGGACGCCGGGTGCGAGCATCTCTTCTTGTGGGATGACGATGCCTGGCCAATCGCTGATAACTGGCATCTCCCTTACATCGAATCACCAGAGCCGCACCTGGCTTACCAGTTTCTCGATCTGGCAGGGACGAATAAGCTGAAGGATATGGCGGTCCTGTACCGGGATGATAAGCACATTGCTTACACCGGACAGCGCGGCGTGATGCTGTATTACCACCGTAGCGCGATTCAGAAGATTGGCGGTTTCGATCCGGTTTACGGTCGCGGCATGTACGAGCACAGCGATCTCGCCTTGCGTATCCATAACGCAGGACTGACTACGTGGGCTTACGGTGATGTGGTCGGTTCAGAAAAGCTGATCCATTCTCTCGATGAGCATGAAGCCGTAGAGCGTTCGGTACCGCGTCCCGACCGACAGGCGCTGGTGGAACGTAACGTGAAGATCCACAACGAACGGCGTGATGCCGGGTTTACTGGTTACGTTGAATACCGCCAGCAGCGCGATGTAGTTATCACAACGCTGCTCACCAGTCAGCCTGACCCGCAGCGCGGCACGAAAATGGCGGCCTCGCCTGACATGCTGAGCAAATGGGCGGCCTCGCTTCGCCAGTGTGGGCGTATAGCGCTGGTGGATGAATTACTGACGGCCCCGGCCGATGTTGAGCTGTATCTCGTACCTGACGTGAAGATGAATGTCTACTTCCGTCGCTGGCTGCACATCTGGCAGCACCTGCGAGAACACCCTGAATACCGGTTCGTCTGGTGTACCGATGGTACCGATGTCGAAATGCTTCGCGCGCCGTGGGAAGAAATGGAAGCCGGAAAGGTGTATGTCGGTTCAGAACCAAAGACCTACGCCGATACCTGGGCAAAGCAGAACCATCCGGAGCGCATCTATCAGGAATTCATTGAAGAGCACCGCAACGATGTGATGCTTAACGCTGGGCTGCTGGGTGGTACCCGCGCTGATGTAATGGCGTTCGCTCACGGCATCATCCGTCTTTACTACCGGATCGAGAGTTATCGGTTCTGGAAGAAAGAACAGGCTGGCGCCGCGGTGGGCGACATGCTGGCGTTCGGCATTGTTGCGAAGTCATTCGCTGACAGGCTGGTCACCGGCCCTCTGGTGCATACCGTGTTTAAAACTGATGGCATCGGCAAAGAAAATGCCTGGTGGCGCCATAAATAACAGGAGGTCTTATGATTTCGTATGAGGTTGAGTTCCCGACCCAAAAATCTGTAAGTTTCAAAATTAATGGTTACTCCTCAGCAGAGGGACTGGACTGTAAAACGGTAGAGGCTATTGGCGGTGAAGTCAAAGTACAGCTCGATAAGAAAAACATGTTGACTGTACCTTATCGTGAAGACATTACAGCAGACTTTACTCTTGAAGGTTACAAGCAGCGCGCTGAAACTCACGCGAAAACTGTAATCGATCAGATTGTGAATGCGGCTCAGCACCGAGCCGACGACGATTTAATTCAGGAAGTTACGAACGCGATTGCTTCTTCTGAATTATTTTCTCAACTCTCTTAATCGCTTCGTGAGCATCTGGGGCAGATGAAATTTCAGGCGGTGTAACCTCCTTCAGTACATCCATCAGAACGTCCCCAACATTCTGTTTTGGTGACAGCTTGTTAACAGCTTCAATAATCAAAGAAAAAACCAGTTTATTGGTGGCTTTTTCAATCTTTAATTCACGTTGTAAATCTGCAACTGCTTTTTCCAGTTCTGACATGGAGCTCATGGGTATTTTCCTTATCGGAGGTAATCAGCTATCCCCCCGCGACAGAGTGCGCCAGTGTCCCACCACTGACGGGCTGAATGCTTACCTTAACCAGGGTTAAAGCGGAGCAACACCCTGATATTCAGACAGTAGCCGCCATCGTGCGGCTTTTTTATTGGAGATTCGCTGGTGGCTGAAGAGATTAAGTTTGTGGTGGTCGGCCATCATACCCGCTTAGGGCCTGCACAACGTCTTGCTGCACTGCTGCATGCTCATCTGCTGGTTGATGACGATAACCACGGCGCGAACTGGAATCATCGCCGCGCGCTTGAGTGGGCAGCAGAACAAACATGCCGGGTTGTCGTAATTGAGGATGACGCGCTGCCGGTACATGGATTCACCGAAAAGGTAACTGACTGGCTGGCTCGTTTCCCTGACGACATGCTGAGCTTTTATCTCGGTACCGGGCGGCCTCCACAGTATCAAATGCAGATTGCTGAGCGGCTAATCGTGGCTGATAAGACACGCGCTGATTACATCACGCTGTCGAGACTCATTCATGGCGTTTGCTATAGCGTCCCGCCTAAGCATGTGCAGCGCGTGCTATCCCGCTGGGATAACAGCAAGCCCGCCGATTACGCTGTGGGTGATGCATGGGGTGGCTCAGTGATCTATCCGTGTTATTCGCTGGTGGACCATGCTGACGGCGAACCGGTTGAGCGTCACCCTGACTCAGCGCCACGTACAGAACGCCGCCGGGCGTGGAGGTTATCCTGATGCCTGCGTTAATACCGAGAGCATGCCGCAAGCGTGGCTGCCCAGGCACGACCACTGACCGCTCAGGCTATTGTCACAGGCACCTTAACGAAGGCTGGCAGCAGCATCAGCGGGGACAGAGCAGGCATCAGCGAGGCTATGGCAGTAAGTGGGACAGGCTGCGCCCAATCGTTCTCGGCAGAGATAAACACCTTTGTCAGGAATGCCTGCGAAATGGAAGGTATACACCCGCTGAGACGGTGGACCACATCATCGCCAAAGCAAATGGGGGTACCGATGACCTGTCCAACCTCGAAAGCCTCTGCAAGCCCTGCCACAGAGCGAAGACAGCGGTCGAGAGACTCAAATGACATCATTTCTCATTTGAAATGAGAAAGGGGGAGGGTGGGTAAAAACCTCAGGGGAATCACCCTAAAGGACCGCCGCCTAACCTCTTTTCACATCGCCGCAGGTTAGAAAACTTTTTTATGGGGTCCCCCATTCGATGATTAATAGGAGTTTTCGATTATGTCTGGACCACCGAAAACCCCGACCCATCTACGTTTGGTGAGGGGTAACCCATCAAAACGCCCGATCAATGAGAACGAACCAAAACCCCCTTCAGGGGTACCCCCAACGCCGAAGCATTTCGATAAGCAGGGGAAATACTGGTTTAAACGGATGGCCGACGAGCTTGATGCTATCGGTGTGATGTCTCAGCTGGACGCCAGAGCCCTTGAGCTGCTGGTTGAGGCTTATACCGAATACCGGCATCACTGCGACACGCTTGAAATTGAGGGCTACACCTACCGGACCGAAACGCAGAGCGGGGATGTACTGATCAAGGCTCACCCGGCGGCCATCATGAAAGCTGATGCCTGGAAACGTCTGCGCGCCATGCTCGGTGAGTTTGGCATGACGCCAGCAAGCCGCTCCAAAGTCAATGCAAAAGGTCCTGATGCGGTTGATCCGCTGGCCGAGTTTATGAAAGCGAGGGATTAATGGCTAAGGTTGCAGAAGGCATCCGCTATGCCGAGAGGGTGGTGGCGGGGGAAATTATTGCCTGTGAGTATGTGCGCCTTGCCTGTCAGCGTTTTCTTGACGATCTGGCACACGGCGAAGAGCGCGGTATTTTCTTCAGTGAGCCGCGCGCGCAACACATTCTGAATTTCTATAATTTTGTGCCTCACGTCAAAGGCGCGCTGGCAGGCCAGCCTATTGAGCTGATGGACTGGCACGTTTTCATCCTGATTAATATTTTTGGTTTCGTGATCCCGCTGGTTAACGAGGAAACGGGAGAAACCGTTTTGCGTAACGACGGCAGCGGTCGTCCAGTAATGGTTCGGCGCTTCCGTACAGCAGATGTTGAGGTGGCCCGTAAAAATGCCAAATCAACGCTTTGCTCCGGCGTGGGGCTTTATATGGCTGGTGCCGACGGCGAGGGCGGTGCGGAGGTTTATTCCGCTGCAACCACCCGTGACCAGGCACGAATTGTTTTTGAAGATGCGAAGAATATGGTCAAGAAGGCGAAAGCCACGCTTGGGCGGATCTTCGAATTCAACAAGCTCGCTATCTACCAGGAGCAAACGGCCTCCAAATTCGAGCCTTTATCATCAGATGCGAACAACCTCGACGGCCTGAACATCCACTGTGCCATCGTCGACGAGCTGCATGCTCACAAAACCCGTGACGTCTGGGACGTTCTGGAGACGGCAACCGGCGCGCGTCTGCAATCGCTGCTTTTCGGTATCACCACAGCCGGTTTCAACAAAGAAGGCATCTGCTACGAATTGCGTGATTACGCCATCAAGGTGCTACGTGGACTGGTAAAAGACGATACGTTTTTTGCCATCATCTACACCTTAGATGAAGGTGACGATCCCTTTGATGAAAAAGTCTGGCAGAAGGCGAATCCGGGGCTGGGTATCTGTAAGCGCTGGGATGACCTGCGCCGCCTGGCTAAAAAGGCGAAAGAGCAGGTTTCGGCCAGAATTAACTTTTTCACCAAGCACATGAATATCTGGGTTACCGCTGAGTCAGCCTGGATGGACATGATGAAATGGGAGAAATGCGAGTTTATCGCCCCGCAGCACGAACTTAAAACCTATCCCTCCTGGGTGGGCGTTGACCTGTCAAACAAAATTGATATCTGTGCGGCCGCGAAAGTCTGGCGGGCGCCAGATGGCCACGTTCATGCGGATTTCAAATTCTGGCTACCGGAAGGACGCCTTGAGAAATGTTCACGCCAGATGGCAGAGCTCTATCGTAAGTGGGCCGGGATGGACAAGCTGATTCTTACCGACGGGGATGTAATCGACCATGCTCAGATTAAGGAAGAGCTACAGCTGTGGGTTGCTGGCGAGAGCCTGAAAGAAATTGGCTTCGACCCGTGGAGTGCGACGCAGTTCAGCCTTGCGCTGGCAGAAGAAGGGTTGCCGCTGGTGGAAGTGCCGCAGACGGTTCGCAATTTCTCTGAGGCGATGAAAGAGGTCGAAGCGCTGGTATACGGTGGCCGCTTCCATCACAGCGATCACCCGGTGATGAACTGGATGATGTCCAACGTAACCGTCAAACCGGACCGGAACGAGAACATTTTCCCGAATAAGTCCACACCAGAGGCCAAGATTGATGGCCCTGCGGCCTTGTTCACAGCAATGAGCCGCGTTCTGGTTAACGGTGGCAACGACCAGCAGGATCTCTCCGGATTCTTCAATAATCCCATCATGGTAGGTTTCTGATGAAAAAAAACAAACGGCCAGGCAGGGTTAAAAGTGCTCTGCTTAACTGGCTTGGTGTGCCTATCAGCCTGACTACCGGCACGTTCTGGGAGGAATGGTTTGGTACCAGCAGCAGCGGAAAGGTGGTAACGGCCGATAAAGCCATCCAGCTATCGGCTGTGTGGGCATGCGTAAGGCTGTTAAGCGAGTCTATTTCAACCCTTCCGCTGAAAATATACGTTCGACAGCCTGACGGTTCGCGTAAAGCGGCAACCGATCATCCGGCCTATTCGATACTGTGCCGCCGACCCAATTCAGAAATGACACCATCACGCTTTATGTTGATGGTGGTCGCCAGTATTTGCCTGCGCGGGAACGCCTTCATTGAGAAGAAATTCATCGCAAACCGCCTGGTTTCGCTGGTGCCTTTGCTGCCGCAGAACATTGTGGTTAAACGTCTCACGACCGGGGCGCTGGAATACAAATACACTGAAAACGGTAACGAGCGCGTCATTCCCGTCAAAAACATCATGCACATTCGCGGGTTCGGTCTTGACGGCGTTTGCGGCATGATGCCGATGAAAACAGGCCGGGATGTGATCGGTTCTGCAATGGCGGTTGAGGAGTCTGCTGCGAAGATATTTGAACAGGGGCTTCAGAGTTCAGGTTTTCTCTCCGCTGAGAATGCGCTGTCTGACGAACAACGTGAAAGACTTCGCAGCTACATGGCTGCATTTACGGGTTCAAAAAACGCCGGGAAAATCATGGTGCTTGAAGGCGGATTGAAGTACCAGGGCGTCACCATGAATCCCGAAGACGCCCAGATGCTGGAAAGCCGCTCATTCAGTATTGAGGAAATCTGTCGCTGGTTTCGCGTTCCGCCTTTCATGGTCGGTCACACCACGAAGCAAAGCAGCTGGGCATCCAGTCTGGAGGGCATGAACCTCCAGTTCCTGACACATACCCTGCGACCCCTGCTGGTGAACATAGAGCAGGAAATAGGACGGTGCCTGCTGGACAGCGATGATGAGGTGTTCGCAGAGTTCTCTGTAGAAGGACTGCTGCGTGCCGACAGCGCGGGCCGTGCTGCTTACTATACCAGCGCGCTCCAGAATGGGTGGATGTCCCGCAATGACGTGCGCCGTCTTGAGAATATGCCACCGATTGAAGGGGGTGACATTTACACCGTTCAGCTCAACCTGACGCAACTGAAAAATCTCGAAAGCAGCAATCCTGCTGTTCAGGCTCTGGCCCTGAGAGAACTGCATAACCACATATTCCCTGACATTTCCTTTGAACAATCTCCGCTGAAACAGGCCGCTTAGGAGCATTTTCCTGATGAGCAAAAAACAACTTCCGGCAGCACCGGCGGGTCGCCCCTGCGCGCGGGTCACCTGTGAAACTTTACCCTCCGCCATGGAACGCTGGGATGGCGGGATCAAAGCTGCGGCCACCGACGACAACAGTATTTCTGTTTTTGATGTGATCGGGCAGGACTACTGGGGTGAAGGCGTAACAGCCAAACGTATCGCCGGTGCGCTACGGGCGATGAATGGCGCCGACGTCACGGTCAATATCAACTCCCCTGGCGGTGACATGTTCGAAGGCCTGGCAATCTACAACCTTCTGCGTGAATACGAAGGCCGTGTGACGGTGAAGGTGCTCGGTATTGCCGCCAGCGCCGCCTCGGTCATTGCGATGGCCGGGGATGATATTCAGATCGGTCGTGGTGCCTTCCTGATGATCCACAACTGCTGGGTCTACGCGATGGGTAACCGCCATGACTTTGCGGAACTGGCACAGTCTCTGGAGCCCTTCGATAACGCTATGGCAGACATCTACGAGGCGCGTTCCGGCCTTGATATGGCATCTGTTCAGAAACTGATGGATGCCGAGAGTTATATCGGTGGCAGTGACGCTGTGGCGAAGGGGCTGGCAGACAGCCTGCTTTCTGCGGATGCGGTCAGTGATGGCGATGAATCACCCGCGGCCGCGCTTCGCAAACTTGATGCGCTGCTGGCTAAAACCAACACCCCGCGCTCTGAGCGCAGAAAACTCATTAAAGCCTTATCCGGTGGCATGCCTGGCGCTGTCACCACCAACGACGGTACGCCGGGCGCTGCCGAAGATATCAAACCTGAAACCCTCAATTCACTTGAAAGCGCTCTTGCGGCGTTAGTCAAATAAGGACCCTTTATGTCTGAAGTAAACGAGATTCTGAAAAAAGTCACTGCCAGCATTGAAGAGGCAACCGGCAAATTCAACGCGAAAGCAGAAGACGCACTCAAAGAGGCGCAGAAGTCAGGCAGGCTGTCAGAAGAAACAAAAGCTGCCGTTGATAAAATGGCTTCTGAGTTCAACGCGCTGCGTGAAGCTGAAAAAACCCTGAAGGCCGCAATGGGAGAACTGGAGCAACATGTTGCCCAGATGCCGCTGGCAAACGCAAAACAGGTTGTCGAGTCCGTTGGCCACCAGGTGATCTCCGCTGAAGCCCTGAAAACCTTTGCTTCCAGCGTGGAAGGCGGTAAGCGCATCAGCATCCCGGTTAAGGCCGCCCTGACTTCGGTGGATGTGCCAGATGGTGTTGTGGAGCCACAGCGCCTGCCGGGTATCGATACGGCACCGAAACAGCGCCTGTTCATCCGCGATCTGATTGCTCCAGGCCGTACGTCCTCCTCAGCTATTTTCTGGGTGCAGCAGACAGGCTTTACCAATAACGCGAAAGTGGTTCCTGAAAATACGCAGAAACCATACAGCGAAATTGAGTTCACGCCGAAAATCACTGGCGTCAGCACCATCGCGCACCTGTTCAAAGCCTCAAAGCAGATCCTGGATGACTTCGCACAGTTGCAGTCCACCGTTGATGCCGAAATGCGCTACGGATTGAAGTATGCAGAAGAGCAGGAAATTCTCTTCGGTGATGGTACCGGCGTTCATCTGCACGGCATCGTTCCTCAGGCGTCAGCGTTCAATCCGGCGTTCACTGTCGAACAGCAGAGCGGGATTGACGATCTGCGTCTGGCAATGTTGCAGGCACAGCTGGCACGCTTCCCGGCGTCTGGTCATGTTCTTCACTTCATTGACTGGGCGCGGATCGAGCTGACCAAAGACAGCCTGGGTCGTTACATTCTGGCGAACCCTGCGGCGCTGACTGGTCCGACTCTGTGGGGCCTGCCGGTTGTTGCAACGGAAGCGGCAGCCTTCCAGGGTAAATTCCTGACCGGTGCATTTAACGCTGGTGCGCAAATCTTCGACCGCGAAGATGCGAACGTGGTTATCTCAACGGAGAACGCTGACGACTTCGAGAAAAACATGATCACCATCCGTTGCGAAGAACGTCTGGCGCTGGCTGTGAAACGCCCTGAGGCGTTCGTGTACGGTTCATTCAGCACCGGCGCGGGTAGCTGATAACTATTGCGGCCTTCGGGCCGCTTTTTTCGGGGAAAACAAATGCTTGATAAGAATGTGGTGAAACAGCATTGCCGCATTGATACCGACTTTATGGGTGATGATGCTCTGCTGGATATTTATGCAGGTGCGGCGGCCCAGTACGTCCAGACATGGACACGGCGAACGCTCTATGAAAAGGAAAGCAGCCCTGGCTACGCTGAGGATCCGGACCCGATACTGCTCAATGATGATGTTAAAGCAGCCATGCTACTGCTTATCGGTCACTGGTATGCAAACCGGGAATCTGTGTCCATCGGGCAAACCGTTGCAGAGGTCCCGCTTGCAGTTGAAGCCTTGCTTCAGCCATACCGAATTTACGGGGTGTAGGAGGTGTTATGCAGGCCGGAAGACTGAGAGACATGGTGGTAATTCAGAACATCACAACATCCAGAGACCCTTCTGGTCAGCCTGTTCAAACATGGCATGACGGCGCGACTACATGGGCAGAAGTTAAAGGTATCAGCGGGCGTGAGCTTGTAGCGGCAGGTGCAGAAACGGCTGTAGCCACTATCAGGGTATGGACTCGATTTCGTAACGATATAACTGCTGCGTCAAGACTCAGGGTTGTGACTGGCCCGTTCAAGGGTGTCATTTTAAATATCATTGGTCCGCCGATACCTGATTCTCGCGGCATTCAGCTCGAAATTCTTTGTAAGCAGGGGATCGAAAAATGATTGAGACGAGCCTCGATTTTTCCGGCCTGAATGACATCGCAAAGGATCTGGAGGCGCTTAGCCGCGCTGAAAACAATAAGGTTCTTCGTGATGCCACGCGCGCCGGTGCGGAGGTGCTTAAGGACGAAGTGATCGCACGTGCACCGGTACGCACCGGAAAACTGAAAAAAAACGTGGTGGTTGTTACCCAAAAAAGCCGCCGTCGCGGGGAGATTTCTTCCGGCGTCCATATTCGTGGCGTTAACCCGCGCACCGGTAACAGCGATAACACGATGAAGGCGAATAACCCGAGAAACGCCTTTTACTGGCGCTTTGTGGAGCTGGGAACGGCCAACATGCCTGCGCATCCTTTTGTGCGACCCGCTTACGATACGCGCGAGGAAGAGGCCGCCAGCGTCGCTATTGCCAGAATGAATCAGGCTATTGATGAGGTATTGAGCAAGTGAATGAAGATGATATCTACGCCTTGCTTTCTCCCCTGGCGCAAGGACGGGTATATCCCTACGTTGCACCATTAGGTAGTGACGGAAAGCCGTCTGTCTCGCCACCCTGGATTATTTTTTCCATCGTCGATCATGTTTCCGCTGACGTGCTGTGTGGCCAGGCAGAGAGCAGGGTTTCCATTCAGGTAGATGCTTACTCAACCTCCATCAAAGAGGCGCGCGCGCTCGTGGAAGATGCTCTAGTGGCGCTACGGCCACTAAACCCGACGGAGGTCGCCAGGCTCCCCGGATACGAGCCCCATCGACGACTCTACCGCATGACCCTCGATTTCAGGGTTACCCCCTGACAATTAATTCACCCAACGAACCCGCCTGATGGCGGGTTTTCTTTTTCCAGGAGACAGCTATGTCTGCACTTTATGAAAAATCTCAGCTGACGAAGATCTTTATTTCCTCTTTGCCAGCCACCAAAGAAACAATGGATTCCGCAACCTTCCTCGATCTGAGTTGCACCATCAAAGAAATTCAGTTCACCGGTGGTCAGAAGCAGGATATCGACGTAACAACGCTTTGCTCGACCGAGCAGGAGAACATTAACGGTCTGCCCTCTCCGTCAGAAATCTCTCTGTCCGGTAACTTTTACAAGAACCCGGCGCAGGACGCCTTGCGCGATGCGTATGACAACGATACGACCTACGCTTTCCAGGTCATTTTCCCGTCCGGGAAAGGCTTTAAGTTCCTGGCTGAAATCCGCCAGCACACCTGGTCTTCCGGTACCAACGGCGTAGTGGCGGCAACGTTCTCCCTGCGCCTGAAGGGTAAGCCTGAAAACATTGAATCTGGTTCCTGAGGGGTTGCATGAATAAGATTAAAAACCTCGCCCTGGCTAAGATGTCGGGCTTTCGTCATAAGACGGTCTCCGTTCCTGAGTGGGAAGGCGTCAAAGTGGTTCTCCGTGAGCCGTCAGGTGAAGCCTGGCTGCGCTGGCAGGAAGTGGTGAAAGCGGGTGCTGATGATGAAAATGTGTCGGTATCGGAAAAGGCACACCGTAATCTTTGCGCTGACGTTGTTCTCTTCATTGACGTTCTGTGTGACACCGATAAGCAACCGGTATTCAGCGTAGATGAAGAAGAGCAGGTGCGTGAAATCTACGGCCCCGTCCATTCACGCCTGCTCAAACAGGCGCTTGACCTGATCAACAATGCGGACGAAGCGCGGGAAAAGTCTCAACCCCCGGCGTAAAGTTTCTGATGTCGCTTGCGCTCCGGATGGGGCGCACGCTCTCAGAGCTTCGGCAGAATATGACGGCAAGCGAGCTTCTGATGTGGATTGAGTTCGACAGGCAAAGTCCGGTTGGCGATATTCGCGGTGACATTCAGGCCGCCCAGATTGTCTCTGCCCTGTACGGCGCACAGGGGGTAAAAGTGCCACTGGACGATGCGATCCTGCGCTGGGGGGGTGACGAGCAATCAGCACCAAAAGACCCGTTTGCTGGGCTTGAGGCTGCGTTAATGGCTGCATCAAATTAGGGCGGTAAACCGCCCGTAACTTAGTTTATTTGCGATAATATAAAAACTATAAAGCCTATAAGAACTATAGCCCCTATAACTTTACCTATGTTCTCTGCCACATTTTCTGTCTGCTGCGCCTGCGCATTCAATTCTGAAGTTTCATCTAAGATTGTATCAGTAATAGCGTTAAATTCTTCGGAAAGAGTATTGTAAATACAAACTTGAGCCTCTTCCGGCTCATTTTCAAAAAAATCGTTAATGACATCATTGCTCTCAAGTGTGGCTATATGAATATTCTCACCTAAAGAGGATATATAATCAAAATAATCACACTGAGTTTTTGCTAACCCTCTTATTTTTAAGCGGTTAGGTTTATAGGAAAGCGTTCCATCTTCCTTTTCCCTAACTTCGTAGTAGTCATCCGGGTTGCCGGGAACTTCAAAGTTCAAGCTCAACATATATGTCTCCATGTGCAAAAAAAAAGCTAAGCCTCTGAGGTGTTAGTCCGAGTGGCTATTCTATTTTCATTATTAAGGTACAAGAGATGGCGGCTCTACGCGAACTAATAATTAAAATCTCCGCGAACTCTCAGTCTTTCCAGAGTGAGATTGCTCGCGCCTCACGAATGGGTGCGGACTATTACCGTACCATGCAAAATGGTGGTCGTCAGGCCGCCGCGGCTGCCAGAGAGAGCGAAAGGGCATTATCTGATCTGACCGCTGGATTTGCATCAGCAGGGAAAGCCGCCGCGGCTGCTAGCGCAGCGTTTGCTACCGGGAAAATTGTTCAGATTGCTGATGAGTGGAACTCCGTAAATGCACGACTCAAGCAGGCATCATCTTCTGCTGACGATTTTGCTGCTTCTCAGCGTCAGTTAATGGAGATAAGCCAAAGGACCGGCACCGCGTTTTTAGATAACGCAAACCTTTTTTCCCGCGCAGCTGCTTCAATGCGTGAATACGGGTATAGCTCTGATGAAGTTCTGAAAATTACCGAGGCTGTTTCTACCGGCCTCAAACTTTCTGGGGCTAACACCCAGGAAGCGAGTTCTGTTATCACTCAATTCAGCCAGGCTCTGGCACAGGGCGTTCTTCGTGGTGAGGAGTTTAACGCTGTTAACGAATCCGGTGATCGCGTTATTCGCGCACTTGCCGCCGGAATGGGCGTGGCCCGCAAAGACCTTAAGAGCATGGCTGACCAGGGGCAACTTACGATTGATAAGGTTGTTCCAGCATTGGTAGGCCAGTTAGATAATTT
Source organism: Enterobacter cloacae complex sp. IR5441 (assembly GCF_049238215.1). Classification (NCBI taxonomy): domain Bacteria; kingdom Pseudomonadati; phylum Pseudomonadota; class Gammaproteobacteria; order Enterobacterales; family Enterobacteriaceae; genus Enterobacter; species Enterobacter cloacae complex sp. IR5441. The sequence goes on along the minus strand of NZ_JBMKIA010000035.1, from coordinate 2,397 downwards.
GCAAGATGAGTTCAAAAGCTTACCACAAACGGTTTCTGGTTCCTTGCAGAAGGTTACTAACTCATTCATGCAATGGGTTGGCGGTATTGATCAGGCTACCGGCGCAACGGCAGGTTTGTCTGGCGGGCTGGATAGTTTAGCTCAAACTCTGGATGCGTTCACTTCTTCAGCTGTTAGTGGTGCCTTGAATGACGTTGCTGACAACATGTCCACAATAACAACAGTAGCAGGGGCGCTTGTTGGCGTTGGGCTGGCAAGATATCTCAGCGGAGTTGTAACCAGCGCCACGAGTGCAACAGGTGCACTAATTTCAGCAGCGAAATCAGAGGTAGCACTTGCTGTTGCGCAGGATAAAGCGGCTCAGTCTGCTGTTGCAGCTTCAAGGGCTGAAGTTTATCGAGCCCAGCAAGCTGTTCAGCGTTCACGAAGTGCAGATGTCCAAGCTGCTCAGCAAGAGAAAATTGCGGCAGCGGAAGCAAAGGTTACAGCAGCTCAAGCCAGGCTGACTACTGCTCTTGCAACTGGCACCGCTACGGAAAAAGTCAGGGCCAGGACTGCGCTTGAACGTGCACAGGCAGGGCTGGTGGCAGCTAAAAACGCTGATGCCCAGGCTGTTGCAGAAAGGCGCTTGTCCGCGACACAGGCTTCCTTAAGCCGGAACCTTGCAAACCGCGTCTCGACTCAGAGCAATCTCAATAGCGTAACATCTGTCGGTACTCGGCTGATGAGTGGTGCGCTTGGCCTGATTGGCGGCGTGCCTGGTCTGGTGATGCTGGGAGCAGGCGCCTGGTATGCGATGTATCAGAATCAGGAGCAGGCTCGTCGTTCTGCACAGGAGTATGCCAGTCAAATTGACGATATTAGAGAGAAAACATCTCGCATGTCCCTATCGGAAACGGATGACAACCGTGGCAGGACTGTTGGAGCCCTTGTCGAGCAAAATCGTCTGATTGATGAGCAAGCAAGGAAGGTTGGTGACCTGAAGTCTCAAATTGACGATCTTAATGCCTCCCGTGGTAAGCCGGGCATTACCAGCGAGAACGATGCCAATATTTTAAGGGCTATCGCGATTGTTACTGATCAACTCGCGGTTGAAGAGGGGAAATTGAATGATATGCGAGATAAGTCTCGCGGAATTCAGCAGGCCCTCGAAGAAATAGAGCGGCGTCGTAACGATTTGATACGTGAGCAAGCCTGGCGTCAGAATGCTGTATATCAGTCACTGATTATGATGAATGGGCAGCATACTGAATTTAATAAACTTCTTGGGTTAGGCAATCAACTCCTTATGGCGCGTCAGGGACTGGCTAACGTCCCGCTCAGGCTTCCGCAGGCAGACCTCGACAAAAAGCAAACCGATGCCATCGAAAAGAGCCGCCGGGATCTGGAGTTGTCACGCCTGAAGGGGGAGGCCAAAGAGCGCCTGCGGCTGAGTTATGCAGCCGATGACCTGGGGTTAACCAGTGATCCACAATTCCAGACTGGACGTCAGGAGTTGATTAATAACGGCCTGGCTGAATGGCGGAATAATGAGGCCAACAAACCCAAGGCGAAGGGCGGTAAAACCGAAGGAGAGAAAACAGAGGATGTTTATAAGCGCCTTATCAAGCAGCAAAAAGAGCAGATCGCCCTGCAAGGTCAGAATACTGAACTGGCGAAGGTTAAATACCAGGTCAGCCAGGGCGAACTTGCTTCTCTGACAGAAGCCCAGAAGAAGACGGTATTGCAAAATGCTGCGCTGATTGACCAGGTTAAATTGCGTGAGCAACTGCGAAATTACGAAGCCAACCTTGCTGACAGTAACGCCAGCGCCCGCGCAGCTAATGAAGCGCAACTGCTGGGTTACGGGCAGGGTACCCGGTTCCGGGAAAGACTTCAGGAGCAGTTCAACCTGCGTAAGGAGTTTGAGCAGAAGAATACCGATCTTCTTCGCCAGCGCCAGGCTGGTGAAATCGACGAGACGTTCTATCAGCAGGGGCTGGCACTCAATAAGCGCTATCTCGAAGAGCGCCTGCGCGACCAGGAGGGATATTACTCAGCTTCTGATGCGCAGCGTGACGACTGGATGACGGGGTTGTCAGAAGGTTATGCGAACTGGGTGGACGAAGCTACTGACTATTCTTCCATGGCCGCTGACGGCATGAAGCAGGCCATGGGGGGGGCGGTCACCACGATCACCGACATGCTTAATGGCAACGTTGACAGCTGGAAGGACTGGGGCGTGAGCGTACTGAAGATTATCCAGAACGTTCTGGTGAACATGGCTGTTGCTAATGGTGTCAGCTCAATTGGATCACTGTTCAGTTTTGGTGCCTCGTCAGCCGCAACCGCCAGCAGCGGTACCGCTATTCAGAATGCTGGCGCGAACTTCACATTTAATGCGAAGGGTAATGTTTA
>NZ_JBMKIA010000034.1:0-34949 GCF_049238215.1 Enterobacter cloacae complex sp. IR5441 | reverse complement strand
GTTCGCACATCTTGTTGTCTGATTATTGATTTTTCGCGAAACCATTTGATCATATGACAAGATGTGTATCCACCTTAACTTAATGATTTTTACCAAAATCATTAGGGGATTCATCAGGGTGATGTAGCCTGTATGCTGAATGAGGTGTTACTTTTAATTTCAATCACTTAACTGTTTTATTAATAATGTGTTGAGTTTTTCTTGGTTAACAATTGGTCATATTTATTCTGCCGGAAATCATTGCGTCAAATTATTATAAGAATTATCTTATCCAAAATTTTTAAGGTAGTTACCGCTGGGGTGCATTTCGCATCACTTCTGCGTTTTCCTTTCTTTTTGCACCCCGTGAGGGAGTTAACTATCTGAACTCCAATTGAAGCAATTAAGGGTACCGAAATATATCCTGGCGGTTTATATGCGCTGGTGTTCAGAGCCCAGGGCTTTTACATGGATGATTTTCCGTCCCTGTCGGGCCGGAATTCAGCCCCGGGCTTTATGCCCGTTAACCGGGACCTGGTTTCCAGGTGCTCATATTTTCCTTCATTTGAATGAGGACCAAAAATGAAAAGGACGCTTTGTACAGTGCTGACGGCACTCACGCTGGCGACTGCCCTGCCTGCTATAGGCGCTACCACCGAAGCAGGTAGCACCAGCGCAGCAACAACCGGTACAACAACCGGAGCAACGGTGGGAACTACCGCTGGCACTACGGGAGGACTGGCGGCAGGCGCGATTGGGACAACCGCTGTTGTCACCACCGCTGCGATTGCCGGCGTAGCGACGTTAGCCGTTGTCGCGGCAAGCGACAGTGGCGATGACTCAGGCAATGGTACTTCCACGACGACAGTTACCCGCTAAGGCTGGCGCGCAAGGCGATATAGCTTTGCGCTGAACAGCGCAACGACTTGACCCGGCGGAAATATCAAAGCCGGGTATTTAATTGATTTCAATGTTATTTAATCAAGGATTTCTGGTGAGACTGTTTATTCTGCTCATCATGACTCTGCTGATCCAGGGATGTACGCCGAGCCAGCAGAGCATTATTGAGACCTTTAACGCCAGCCTGGACGGGCGCCAGGATGTGACGGTAACGGACGGGCAGATTCAGGCGCTCCCATACTCAACCATGTACCTGCGTCTGGATAATGGCCCGAGGATCCTGGTGGTTCTCGGATACATCGAACAGGGAAACAGTAAGTGGTTATCGCAGGATAATGCGATGATCGTTACGCATAACGGTCGCCTTATCCACACGCTCAAGCTCCCTTATAACCTGCTTGAGGTAACCAATCTTGAGCACGATCCGCTGCGCCACACGCCGCAGCTCCGCGACGGCAGCCAGTGGTCGCGTGATGTGCGCTGGCAGGAAGAGGGGCGGTATCGCTCCGCACACCTGACCTCGCGCTTCTCCCTGAGCGGGATGGAAAACCTGACCCTTGCCGGAAATACGCTACGTTGTCAGGTCTGGCAGGAGACGGTGCAGGCCGACGGCCTCGATCGTCGCTGGCATAACACCTTCTGGATTGATTCCGCCACCGGCCAGGTACGCCAGAGCGAACAGATGCTCGGCGCGGGCGTATTCCCTGTCGCCATGACGATGTTGAAGCCCGCCCCATGAACAGACTCAGAAAATGGTTACCTGGTGTAGGGCTATCTCTCTTCAGCCTGCCCGCCTTATGCGCAAGCGTCGTTACCGTGCATCAGCCGGGCAAAACGTGGTCTGCTGAACCGGCTGATACGCTCTCCCGGCTGGTCACCCAGCCGCAGCTGAACAACGTCTGGTGGCAGGGCGCTGTCATCGCAACCCCTTCCGCCACGCGGCGCGCGCAACAGACGCAACAGCAGGTGCTGGCGTCGCTTTCAGCCTGGCAGAATCGCGCCGATGACGAGCGGATCGCGACCATTCGCGCTGTCGCTGCACAGATCCGCTCCCTGCGGATCGTCGGGCGGCAGTTTGTCAGCCTCGATCCAGACGCCGTGCGTACCGACGCCCGCGGCGATCGTTCCCTTGAGGGCCGTTACGATCTGTGGCTCTCGCCTGCGCCCCGCACCGTCACGCTGATGGGGGCGGTCGCCACACCGGGGAAACTGGCCTGGCGACCGGGCGCAAGCATCAGGGATTACTTACAGGGGCAGCTGCGGCTGGCTGGCGCCGACAGGAATAACGTGACCGTTATCGATCCTGACGGCAGTAGGGTTGTTGCGCCGGTGGCGTACTGGAACGCACGCCATATTGAAGCAGAGCCGGGCGCTGTTCTGTGGGTGGGGTTTGATCCCCGGGCGGTGCCGGACGATTTTACCGGTCTGAATGAGCAAATCGTTGCGCTCCTGACGCGGCGGATACCTGACTGATGAACAAACTTTTTTTACTGAGCGGCCTTGCTCTGGCGATCTCTTCTGCCTGCCACGCGGAGCTGCGTACCTGGCCCGATCCGACCGGACCTTCACAGTCCGACTTTGGCGGCACCGGCCTGATGCAAATGCCCGACGCGCGCTTTGGTCGGGAAGGGGAATTCAGCGTCAACTACCGCGATAACAACCAGTATCGTTTTTACTCCTCTTCGGTCGTGCTCTTTCCGTGGCTGGAAGGGACGATTCGTTATACCGACGTCCGCACCCGCAAATACAGCAGCGACGAGGATTTCAGCGGCGATCAAAGCTACAAGGATAAGTCGTTCGATTTTAAGGTTCGTCTGTGGGAAGAGGACTATAGCCTGCCGCAGGTGGCGCTCGGCAAGCGCGATATTGCGGGCACCGGCCTGTTCGACGGTGAATATCTGGTTGCCAGTAAAATGGCCGGACCGGTCGATTTTACCTTTGGAATAGCCTGGGGATATCCCGGTAATAGCGACAACGTGGGTAACCCGCTGTGCCACGACAACAATAAGTATTGCACCCGCGGCGAATCGCATGATGCCGGGGATATCAGCTTTAGCGATATGTTTCGTGGACCGGCGTCGCTGTTTGGCGGCCTCCAGTATCAGACGCCCTGGCAGCCCCTGCGCCTGAAGCTCGAGTATGACGGCAACAATTATGCCGATGATTTTGCCGGCTCCATTAAGCAGTCGAGCCATATCAACGTGGGGGCAGTCTATCGCGTTGCCGACTGGGCCGATCTCAACCTCAGCTACGAGCGCGGCAATACGCTGATGTTTGGCTTCACCCTGCGCACCAATTTTAACGATCTGCGCCCCGCGCTGCGTGATAACCCGAAACCGGCCTGGCAACCGGCACCGGCAGGCGAGACGCTGGACTATACCTCGGCGGCAAACCAGCTCACCGCGCTTAAGTACAACGCAGGCTTCGATGCGCCGGAGATCCTTCAGCACGGCAATACCTTATACATGACCGGCGAACAGTATCGCTATCGCGATCCGCGCGAAGCGGTGGATCGCGCCAACCGTATTCTGATCAATAACCTGCCCGACGGGGTCGACACGATCGCTATCACCCAGCGGCGTGACCATCTGCCGCTGGTCACGACGCAAACCGATGTCACCAGCCTGCGCAAACAGCTGGCGGGACAGCCGCTCGGCCAGGAGGAGGCGCTCAGGCAGCAGCGCGTCGAGCCTGTGGATACCACAGCGTTCGGGCGCGGCTACCGTATTCGCGCCGATCGCTTCAGCTACAGCGTCAAACCGACGCTGGCGCAGTCGCTGGGCGGTCCGGAAGATTTCTATATGTTCCAGGTGGGCGTGATGGCCAGCGCCAACTACTGGCTGACCGACCGTCTGCTGCTCGACGGCGGCGTGTTCGCCAACCTCTATAACAACTACGACAAGTTCAAATCCTCGCTACTCCCCGCCGATTCCAGCCTGCCGCGCGTCAGAACCCATATTCGCGATTACGTCAGCAATGACGTCTACATCAACAACTTACAGGCCAACTATGTCGATGCGCTGGGGCACGGCTTCTATGCCCAGATTTATGGCGGCTACCTCGAAACCATGTACGGCGGCGTGGGAGCAGAGGCGCTCTGGCGCCCGCTTGATAGCGACTGGGCGCTGGGCGTGGATGCGAACTACGTCAAGCAGCGCGACTGGGACGACATGATGCGCTTCACCGACTACAGCGCGCCAACCGGATTTATCACCGCCTACTGGAACCCGGCGAAGCTCAACAGCGTGCTGATGAAGCTGAGCGTCGGGCAGTACCTGGCGAAGGATAAAGGCGCCACCCTCGACGTCGCGAAGCGATTCGACAGCGGCGTGACGGTAGGCGTCTGGGCGGCGCTGACCAACGTCTCGAAAGAGGATTATGGCGAAGGTGGCTTTAGCAAAGGCTTCTACATCTCGATCCCGCTTGATCTGATGACGATCGGCCCAAATCGCAACCGGGCGGTGGTCTCGTGGACGCCTCTCACGCGTGATGGCGGCCAGATGTTAGGCCGTAAATATCAGCTCTATGACATGACGTCAGAACGCGAAACCCCGGTAGGGCAGTAGTACCGGATGAAACAGGCATTACTTAACCAGATGATTTTCCTGAATGAAAAACGTTAAATTTTCCGTGCTTGCGTTGGCTATGATGGCGTTAAGCGGTTGTACTATCGTACCGGGCCAGGGACTTAGCACCCAGGGCAAAGATATTATCGATCTGCCTGACAGCAATTACGATCTGAATAAGATGGTCAACGTCTATCCGCTCACGCCGGGGCTGGTGGAGCAGTTGCTGCCTGGCAAAGTCGACTCCCGCGCGAATCCTGAACTGGATCGCCAGCTTCAGAACTACCAATATCGCATCGGCGTCGGCGACGTGCTGATGGTTACCGTCTGGGACCACCCGGAGCTGACCACCCCCGCAGGTCAGTACCGTAGCGCCAGCGATACGGGCAACTGGGTGAATGCCGATGGCACGATCTTCTACCCCTATATCGGCAAAATCCGCGTCGTCGGCAAAACGCTGGCCCAGGTGCGCGATGAGATCGCCGCCCGGCTGGACTCGGTGATTGAGAGCCCGCAGGTGGATGTCAGCGTCGCGGCGTTCCGCTCGCAAAAAGCCTACGTGACGGGCGAAGTGGCTAAGTCGGGCCAGCAGCCCATCACTAACATTCCGCTGACCATAATGGATGCGATCAATGCGGCAGGCGGCCTGACGTCGGAGGCGGACTGGCGCCACGTGGTGCTGACCCATAACGGCCAGGACACGCACATTTCTCTCTACGCGCTGATGCAGCGCGGCGATCTCACCCAGAACAAACTCCTCTATCCGGGCGATATTCTCTTCATTCCCCGTAATGACGACCTGAAAGTGTTTGTCATGGGCGAGGTGGGTAAACAGAGCACCCTGAAGATGGACCGTAGCGGCATGACGCTGGCGGAAGCGCTGGGTAATGCGCAGGGCGTAAATCAGGATATGGCCGACGCCACAGGGATCTTTGTGATTCGTCCGTTGCAGGGCAAGCAGAACGGCAAAATCGCCAACGTCTACCAGCTTAACGCCCGGGATGCCACCGCGATGGTGTTGAGCACCGAATTTCAGCTTGAGCCTTACGACATCGTCTATGTCACCACCGCGCCGCTGGTGCGCTGGAACCGCGTGATCTCTCAGCTTGTGCCGACCATTACCGGCGTACATGACCTGACTGAAACAGGGAGATATATCAGAACATGGCCAAACTAACGTTTAACGCCATCCTGGTGATCTGTACCGGCAATATCTGCCGCTCTCCCATTGGGGAACGGCTGCTGCGCCGGCTGCTTCCCGCCGCCCGGGTCGATTCAGCGGGAATTTGTGGCCTGGAAGGGCGCACCGCCGATTCACAGGCGACAGAGATCGCCGCCGAACGCGGCACCCTGCTTGAGGGCCACGTGGCGCGCAGGCTCACCGCCGCCATGGTGCGCGACTACGATCTGATTCTGGCGATGGAGCTGGAACATATCGAGCAGGTCACGGCTATCGCACCGGAGGCGCGCGGCAAAATGATGCTCTTTGGTCACTGGACGGGCAGAAAAGAGATCCCGGACCCCTACCGTAAAAACCGGGACGCATTTGAATATGTTTATGGGCTGCTGGAGCAGGCCAGTCTGGAATGGGCGAAACGGCTCAGTTAATCACACGGGATAGTTACGTTTTATGTCAACAAATAACCTTCACGCCCATGATGCGTCTGCCGCGAATAACGAGATCGATCTGGTGCGCCTGTTGGGTGAGCTGCTCGACCATCGAAAATTTATTCTCATCCTTACCGCGCTGTTCACGCTGGCGGCACTGCTTTATGCGCTCTTTGCCACACCAGTTTATCAGGCCGATGCGCTGATACAGGTGGAACAGAAGCAGGGCAACGCGCTACTCAGTAACCTTAGCGAGTTCATCCCTGACTCCTCGCCTGAGTCGGCGCCGGAGCTTCAGCTTCTCCAGTCGCGCATGATCCTCGGTAAAACGATTGATGACCTGAACCTGCGCACGCAGGTAAGTGAAAACTATTTTCCCCTTGTCGGACGCGGCTGGGCGCGGCTCACCGGGCAACAGCCTGGCATCGTCGATATCCGTATGCTCAATCTTCCCCCTGTCGCGGGCCGGGCGCAAAAGCTGACGCTGACCGTCGGCGAGAAGGGCCACTATCAGCTGGAAGGCGATAACGTGACGTTACAGGGCGTCGTGGGACAGCCGCTGAGCGCGGCGAATATCGCCATTACCATTGCCGCTATCCAGGCGAAGCCGGGTACGCAATTTACGATTACACAGCTGAGCGAGCTGGAGGCCATTGACGCGCTACAGCTGCGTTTTTCCGTGAGCGAGCGCAGCAAGGACAGTGGGATGCTTGGCCTGACCATCACGGGGGAAGATCCCGATGAGATGGCGCGCGTGCTTAACTGCATCGCCGATAACTATTTACAACAGAACGTGGCTCGCCAGGCGGCGCAGGATGCGAAAAGCCTGCAATTTTTGAAGCAGCAGCTTCCGCAGGTGCGCAGCGAGCTGGACCAGGCCGAGGAGAAGCTCAACCGCTATCGCCAGCAAAATGACTCCGTTGACCTGAACCTGGAGGCAAAAGCGGTGCTGGAGCAGATTGTAAATGCGGACAATCAGCTCAATGAACTGACCTTCCGGGAAGCGGAAATTTCGCAGCTCTACAAAAAAGATCACCCCACCTACCGGGCGCTGATTGAGAAACGCCAGACGCTGGAGCAGGAAAAAAACCGCCTGAATAAACGGGTATCGTCCATGCCGTCAACCCAGCAGGAGGTGTTGCGCCTGAGCCGTGATGTGGAGTCGGGACGCGTTATCTACCAGCAGCTGCTTAACCGCGAACAGGAGCTGAGCATCGCCCGGTCGAGCGCAATTGGTAACGTCCGCATTATCGATCCGGCCGTGACCCGGCCGCAGCCAGTCAAGCCGAAAAAAGCGCTGGTCGTCGTTCTGGGGGTTCTCCTGGGTCTGTTCGTCTCTGTGGGCTGGATCCTGGCGCGCAGTATGCTGCGTATGGGCATTGAAACGCCGGAGCAGCTGGAGGAGCATGGGATTAACGTCTATGCCACCGTACCGCTGTCGGAATGGCTGGCTAAAAAGATGCGTTTGCGCAAAAAAGACTTTATGTCCTCAGGGCTGCGCCATAAGACCAAACATATCCCCTTCCTGGCGGCGGATAACCCGGTCGATCTCTCCGTGGAGGCGATTCGCGGCCTGCGCACCAGTCTGCATTTTGCGATGATGGAGTCAGCGAACAATATACTGATGATCTCTGGCGCCACGCCTGACAGCGGTAAAACCTTTGTCAGCAGTACCCTGGCGGCCGTCGTGGCGCAGGCGGGCCAGAAAGTGCTCTATATTGATGCGGATATGCGTCGCGGGTATGCCCATGATCTGTTTAAGCTCGACAATACCTGCGGCTTATCGGAGATGTTGTCCGGTAAGGCGGAGTATACCCAGGGCGTTCAGACCTTCGATAAAGGCGGGTTCGATACCATCGTGCGCGGGCAGATCCCCCCTAATCCGGCGGAGCTTCTGATGCATACGCGTTTCCAGCAGCTGCTGGACTGGGCGAATGAACGCTACGATCTGGTGATTATCGATACGCCACCGATCCTGGCGGTCACCGACGCGGCTGTTGTCGGTCGTCGCACAGGCACCACGCTGCTGGTCGCCCGCTTCGGGATGAACAGCGTGAAGGAGATGCTGGTCTGTGTACAGCGTCTGGAGCAGAGTGGCGTCAATACCAAAGGGGTGATTCTCAACGGCGTCGTTAAGCGGGCAAGCAACGCTTACGGCTACGGCTATCATCACTACGGTTACAACTATTCGAGTAATTGATTATCCGGCGCCTGCCCGTTCTGACATTAATGCGCATTGTGTTTGTAATGAAAAACGGGAAGGCCCAGCTTAAGGCGCAATGCCAGCATACGCGCGGTGAAGCCAAACAGCAGGGTGGAGATAACCACCACATCGTGGCTGGTGACATAGTGCTGCAAGGCGACATAAAGCACTGCCGCGGCAAAGGAGATGCCGGCATACAGTTCCTTCTGGAAAACCAGCGGGATACGCTTGCAGAACATATCCCGCAGCACCCCGCCAAACACGCCCGTGATCACGGCAGCAATGGTGGCGATAACCGGGCCTTCACCCATATCGAGAGCGATTTGTGCGCCAATGATGGAAAAAACAATCAGCCCAAGCGCATCCAGCACCAGAAACACGCGGCGCAGATGAGGCATCACCGGGGCCACAATCGTGGTTAGCACGGCTGCCGTTGCCACGATAATGACGTACTCAGGGTTTTTTACCCAGCCGAGCGGATAATGGCCAAGCAGGATATCGCGCACGGACCCGCCGCCGAGCGCGGTGGCCGTGGCAATAATAATCACGCCGAAGGTGTCCATACGGCGACGTCCGGCAGCGAGCGCGCCGGTCATGGCTTCTGCGGTAATGCCAATAAGATAGAGAATGTGAAGCAGCATAAACCCTCCGGAATGAAGAGGAGGAGATTAGCGATTTGTGCGGAAGATCACGATTGAGATTTTCTAAGGCGAGGGGGTTTGCCCTACAGAAATTTATCAACGCATGCCTGGCGGGCTTGTGATAAGGCGGGAGGAAAAGAAAGTAAGGCTAAATAAGGATTAGAAAAAGTAATGGGTGGTGTGCGAGGCAACACCACCCTGAAAGGAATTACTCGATATTCTGGATCTGCTCGCGCATCTGCTCAATCAGGACCTTCAGCTCAATCGCTGAATTGGTTACCTCTGCATTGATAGACTTAGACGCCAGCGTGTTCGACTCGCGGTTGAACTCCTGCATCATAAAGTCGAGACGGCGGCCTACCGCTTCTTTCTTCTTCAGAATGTTGTAGGTCTCTTTAACGTGCGCTTCCAGACGATCCAGCTCTTCAGCCACGTCCACACGCTGCGCCATCAGCACCAGCTCTTGTTCCAGACGGTTGTTTTCCAGCTGAACTTCCGCCTCTTCCAGTTTGGCGACAAGACGCTCACGCTGCCATTGCAGCACTTCTGGCATATGAGCGCGCACTTTAGCGACTTCGGCGCTCACGCCTTCAAGGCGTTGCTCAATCATCGCTTTCAGCGCCTGGCCTTCGGTTTCGCGGGCAACGATAAAGTCGTCCAGCGTGCCGTCGAGTGCAGCCAGGATCTCAGCGGTAATCGCGTCCAGATCCTGCTCTCCGGCGGCCATCACGCCAGGCCAGCGCAGAATATCAACCGGGTTGATCTCGCCTTCATCGCTTTGCATTTTGACCCAGTTCGCCGCATTAACCAGCTGTTTTGCCAGCTTTTCGTTCAGGATCAGTTCGCCCTGTGCACTGGCATCGGGCTCAAAACGCAAATTACATTCCACTTTCCCGCGGGTCAGACGCGTACGGATACGCTCACGCACCACAGGCTCCAGGCTGCGGAACTGTTCCGGCATACGGAAATACGTTTCCAGATAGCGCTGGTTTACCGAGCGCATTTCCCAGGTAGCGCTACCCCAGCTACCCTTGATTTCACGCCGGGCGTAGGCGGTCATACTGCGGATCATAGACATTCCCGTTTTTAAAGGAGAGATGGGGGGATTATAGCTTTCAGGGGCTTCTCAGGATAGGAATAAGCGTCCTTTATCCGTATAATGCGCAGCCACATTCGTTTCAAGCCGGAGAATCCATCATGCGTCCAGCAGGTCGTAGCGCCAACCAGGTGCGTCCCGTCACCCTGACCCGTAACTATACAAAACACGCTGAAGGCTCCGTGCTGGTTGAGTTTGGTGACACCAAGGTGCTTTGCACCGCGTCCATTGAAGAGGGCGTGCCTCGCTTCCTGAAAGGTCAGGGCCAGGGGTGGATCACCGCCGAATACGGTATGTTGCCGCGCGCAACCCATACCCGTAATGCCCGTGAAGCGGCAAAAGGTAAGCAGGGCGGTCGTACTATGGAGATCCAGCGCCTGATCGCGCGTGCGCTCCGCGCCGCGGTTGACCTGAAAACGCTGGGTGAGTTCACCATCACGCTGGACTGCGACGTGATCCAGGCCGATGGTGGCACGCGTACGGCCTCTATTACCGGTGCCTGTGTGGCGCTGGCAGATGCCCTGAACAAGCTGGTTGCCGCCGGTAAGCTGAAAACCAACCCAATGAAAGGGATGGTTGCTGCTGTCTCCGTTGGTATCGTTAACGGCGAGGCGCTTTGCGATCTGGAATACGTTGAAGATTCTGCCGCAGAAACCGACATGAACGTGGTGATGACCGAAGATGGTCGCATCATTGAAGTGCAGGGTACGGCAGAAGGCGAGCCATTCACTCACGAAGAACTGCTCACCTTGCTGGCGTTGGCCCGAGGGGGAATCGAATCTATTGTAGCGACGCAGAAAGCGGCGTTAGAAAATTGATTTTAAGGCGACCAATGAGTCGCCTTTTTTTTGCCTGTAAGACTGAAAAGACAAAGGAGCAAATCCATGAAATCGTATCAGCGCCAGTTTATTGAGTTTGCGCTTAACAAGCAGGTACTTAAGTTTGGCGAGTTCACGCTGAAATCCGGGCGTAAAAGCCCGTATTTCTTCAACGCCGGACTGTTTAATACCGGGCGCGACCTGGCACTGTTAGGCCGCTTCTATGCCGAAGCGCTGGTGGATTCCGGGATTGATTTCGACCTGCTGTTTGGCCCCGCGTACAAAGGCATTCCAATCGCAACCACCACGGCGGTAGCGCTGGCGGAGCACCATGACCGCGACGTACCGTACTGCTTTAACCGTAAAGAGGCCAAAACCCACGGTGAAGGCGGCAATCTGGTAGGCAGTGCGTTGCAGGGGCGTGTGATGCTGGTGGATGACGTGATCACCGCAGGTACCGCGATCCGTGAATCGATGGAGATTATCCAGGCTAACGGCGCAACGCTTGCGGGTGTGCTGATTTCGCTCGATCGTCAGGAGCGCGGGCGCGGCGACATCTCTGCTATTCAGGAAGTGGAGCGCGATTATGGCTGCAAGGTCACGTCGATTATCACGCTGAAAGACCTGATTGCGTATCTGGAAGAGAAGCCTGAGATGGCTGATCATCTGGCGGCGGTGCGTCAATACCGCGAAGAGTTTGGCGTATAATTCAATTGCCCGGCGGCGCTACGCTTACCGGGCCTACCCGTTCGTAGGCCGGATAAGGCGAAGCCGCCATCCGGCGATGGCGTTACTGTAACTGAGCAGCCACTAACGGCCAGCGGGCGTCAAAATCGTCCGTTGGTCGATATTTAAACTCGCTGCGCACAAACCGGGAGAGCATCCCTTCGCAAAAAGCCAGGATCTGGCTTGCCAGCAGGGTCTCATCCGTATTATATCCCTCGCCCTCCCGCATTTTCTTCTCGCGCAGAACCTGACGCAGCTGGGCTTCGATACGCTCAAAAAGCTGGTTTATACGGCCTTGCAGACGATCCTGTTCAAACATCAGCGCGTGGCCGGTCAGAATACGGGTCAGACCCGGGTTACGTTCACCAAAGCCCAGAATCAGCAGCACAATCAGACGCAGACGCGTGCTGGTGTCTTTTTCATCCTTCAGAATCAGGTTGATGCGCGTGATCAGGCTGTCTTCGATAAACTCGATCAGGCTGTCAAACATCCGGGTTTTGCTCGGGAAATGACGATACAGCGCCGCCTCTGACACGCCCACAGAGGCCGCCAGTTTTGCGGTGGTGATGCGTTGACTGCCGTCGCTGGATTCAAGCATCAGAGCCAGAGATTGAAGTATTTCTTCGCGACGATTCCTTTTCGCGGTTTGTTTTTCTGCCATGTTACAAAATACCCCTGAAAATAAGCACTTGTCAGGCTGGCAACCACACAGCGACCCGCAAACTGACGTTTGCGGTTTGTTATTGCATTATGGCGCTGTGAGATGCGTGTTTGTCGGGCGGTTATTTGCGCCCGGAATGGCCGAAGCCGCCTTCGCCACGGTCGGTAGCGTCGAAGTCTGCCACCAGGTTAAATTCTGCCTGCACCACCGGTACAAACACCATCTGCGCGATACGCTCGCCCGGCTCAATGGTGAAGCTGTCCTGGCCACGGTTCCAGACGGATACCATCAGCTGACCCTGATAGTCAGAATCGATCAGGCCGACCAGATTACCCAGCACGACGCCATGCTTGTGGCCCAGGCCAGAGCGCGGCAGGATCACCGCTGCCAGTGACGGGTCAGCAATGTGAATCGCCAGCCCGGTCGGGATCAGGGTCGTTGCACCTGGCGCCAGTTCTACGGCGTCATCAAGACAGGCGCGCAGGTCAAGACCGGCAGAGCCGGAGGTGGCATACGTTGGCAGCGGAAATTGCTCGCCAACGCGCGGGTCCAGAATCTTAACGTCGATTTTTTTCATCATAACGGGTAACGATCTCGTCCAGTAAGTGTTGGCCCAGGAGTTCTTTGCGCTCAAGCGGTAAGACTTTATCTCCATCCTGCCAGAAAAGGTGCAATGCGTTGCTGTCGCTGTTAAATCCTTGCGTGGACAGCGATACGTCGTTCGCGCAAATCAAATCGAGGTTTTTGCGGGTACGTTTTTGCCGGGCATATTCTTCCACATTATTCGTTTCTGCGGCAAACCCAACAACGTAAGGTCGATGAGTTTTCAATACGGCGACACCGGCAACGATATCCGGGTTCTTCACCATTTTTATTGTTAATTCATCACCTTGCTTTTTAATTTTGGCGTCGGCAATGGTTTCGGCGCGGTAATCAGCGACGGCCGCACAGCCGATAAAAATATGCTGCTGTTGAGCATGTGCCTGTACGGCGGCTTCCATTTCCAGCGCGGTCGTTACATCAATACGCTGCACAAACGCAGGGGTGGTAAGCGACACCGGGCCGCTCACTAGCGTGACGTTCGCGCCGCGTTTGGCTGCCGCGGCAGCAATCGCAAAGCCCATTTTGCCGGAGCTGTGGTTGGTGATGTAACGCACCGGGTCCAGCGGCTCGCGTGTGGGGCCCGCGGTAATCATGATGTTGAGATGTTGCAGATCGTTGACAGGCGAGAAATGGGCGGCGGCCATATCAACAATCGTCAATGGGTCGAGCATACGCCCTGGCCCAACGTCGCCGCAGGCCTGGCTGCCACTGTCCGGTCCCCAAATCAGCAGGCCGCGCGAGGCCAGCGTGTCCAGATTATGCTGGGTAGCGGCGTTGCGGTACATCTGCTGGTTCATTGCTGGCACAACCGCGACGGGCGCAGGCGTGGCGAGGCAAATGGTCGTTACCAGATCGTTCGCCATACCGGCTGCCACGCGGGCAATTAAATCTGCCGTGGCGGGGGCAAGGATAACCAGATCGGCCCATTTCCCCAGCTCAATGTGGCCCATTGCGGCTTCGGCTGCCGGGTCGAGCAGGCTGTCGGATACCGGGTATCCCGAGACGGCTTGCAGGCTCAGCGGGGTGATAAAGGCTTTGCCGCCTTCGGTGATCGCGACCCGTACGTCGGCCCCGCGCTCGCGCAAACGGCGCACCAGGTCTGGCGTTTTATAGGCAGCAATACCGCCGCTGACGCCAAGAACGATTTTTTTACCGGCCAGGCTCATCATGATTCTTTCCTGTTGGGTTTCACCAGAGAGCGGGCATTTTATCACAATCCCTAAAACGGGGTGATGATGTCCTTAATTCACTTTGCGAGGCGTTACGCAAGAACGAAATGCCAGCGTCGAACCCCGAATTTGCCTGTGGCAGCATAATGGCAAACAGAAGGAGGCCGGGCATGGAAGAGACTGAACTGCTGCTACCGCGTGAAAAAATGCTGCGTCATGGCGTCACGTTGTTAAAGGACGACGAGCTGCTGGCGCTCTTTTTACGCACAGGCACGCCGGGGAAAACGGTATTTACGCTGGCGAAAGAACTGATAGACCATTTCGGTTCACTGTATGGATTGCTGACCGCTGAGCTGGAGGCGTTTACGCACGTTGAGGGCATTGGCGTGGCGAAATATGCCCAGTTACGGGGCATTGCCGAGCTGGCCCGGCGATTTTACAACGTGCGTATGGAGGAAGAAGACCCGATCCTCACCCCCGACATGACCCGCGAATTTCTGCAAAGCCAGCTCTCCGATCTGGAGCGGGAGATCTTTATGGTGATCTTTCTCGATAACAAAAACCGGGTACTGAAACATACCCGCCTTTTTTCGGGAACATTGAGCCACGTTGAGGTGCATCCGCGTGAAATTGTGCGGGAAGCGATAAAAGTGAATGCGGCCGGCGTGATCCTCGCGCATAATCACCCCTCTGGCTGTGCAGAACCAAGCAGAGCTGACAAAGCAATTACCGAACGTATTATCAAATGCTGTCAATTCATGGACATTCGTGTGCTGGACCATCTGATAATTGGCCGCGGAGAGTACATTTCTTTTGCCGAACGTGGCTGGATTTAGGCCTTTTCTCGCGATCCATCGGGATCTTTGTCTGTTCGGGACTTGAGCACACCGCCGAGTCAGCGTATACTACGCCACCTTTGAGAATCTCGGGTTTGGCATTTGGGCCTGGCAATCGAGAGTTCAATAGAACTATGCGATGACCGGGCTGTAAAGCCTGACGAGGCGCCGATACCCCATACGAAGCTCGAGCTAATTTGATTTTTGGAGAATAGACATGTCCCGAGTCTGCCAAGTTACTGGCAAGCGTCCGGTGACCGGTAACAACCGTTCCCACGCACTGAACGCGACTAAACGCCGTTTCCTGCCGAACCTGCACTCTCACCGTTTCTGGGTTGAGAGCGAGAAGCGTTTTGTCACCCTGCGCGTATCTGCTAAAGGTATGCGTGTAATCGATAAGAAAGGCATCGATACAGTTCTGTCCGAACTGCGTGCCCGTGGCGAAAAGTACTAAGTACTTAAAGAGGAAATAAATCATGGCTAAAGGTATTCGCGAGAAAATCAAGCTGGTTTCTTCTGCTGGTACAGGTCACTTCTACACCACCACGAAGAACAAACGTACTAAGCCGGAAAAACTGGAACTGAAAAAATTCGATCCAGTTGTACGCCAGCACGTACTGTACAAAGAAGCTAAAATCAAATAATTTTAGTCTCCTTGTATTGAAAAACCCCGCAACTGCGGGGTTTTTTGCATTCTGCATCTCAACGGAGGAACCATGCCTGAATTACCTGAGGTAGAGACCAGCCGCCGCGGCATTGAGCCCCATCTGGTTGGCGCGACTATTCTTCATGCTGTCGTTCGCAACGGGCGTCTGCGCTGGCCGGTGTCCGATGAGATCCACGCGTTAAGCGACAAACCCGTCCTGAGCGTGCAGCGCCGCGCGAAATACCTGCTGCTGGAGCTGCCTGACGGCTGGATCATTATCCATCTGGGCATGTCGGGAAGCCTGCGCATCCTCACCGAAGAGTTGCCTGCGGAAAAGCACGACCACGTTGATCTGGTGATGAGTAACGGCAAAGTGCTGCGTTACACCGACCCGCGTCGCTTTGGCGCATGGCTGTGGACCAAAGAGCTGGAAGGACACAACGTGCTGGCGCATCTCGGACCTGAGCCGCTGTCAGAGGCGTTTAACGCGGATTATCTCAAAGAGAAGTGCGCGAAAAAGAAAACCCCGATTAAACCCTGGCTGATGGATAACAAGCTGGTGGTGGGCGTGGGAAATATCTATGCCAGCGAATCGTTGTTTGCCGCCGGGATCCATCCCGATCGGCTGGCCTCCTCGCTGTCGGCGCAGGAGTGCGAGCTGCTGGTCAGAGTAATTAAAGCGGTACTGCTGCGCTCAATTGAGCAGGGCGGGACGACGCTGAAGGATTTCCTGCAAAGCGACGGGAAGCCGGGCTATTTTGCGCAGGAGTTGCAGGTTTATGGCCGTAAGGGTGAGCCGTGCAGAGCCTGCGGGACGCCGATTATTGCCACGAAGCACGCTCAGCGCGCCACGTTTTACTGCCGTCAGTGCCAGAAGTAGGGTTACTTTAGCTTTTCCATCAACGCCTGGTGGACGTTAACCGGCAGGAAGTGGGTAACGTCCCCGTGATGGCGCGCCACCTCTTTCACCAGTGAGGAAGAGATGAAGGACCACTCTTTGGAGGGCATCAGGAATACGCTCTCCAGCTCCGGCATCAGATGGCGGTTCATGTGTGCCAGCTGCATCTCATATTCGAAGTCTGCTACCGCGCGAAGACCGCGGATCAGGATATTGGCCTGCCGGTCACGGGCAAAGTTTGCCATCAAGTCGCTGAATCCGACGACCTCAACATTCGACAGATGCGAAATCGCATCGGTGGCAAGCTGCACGCGTTCGTTCAGGTCGAACATCGGCTTTTTGCTCGGGCTGGCGGCAATGGCCAGAATCACCTTGTCGAACATACACGCCGCACGGGTGATGATATCAAGATGACCGTTAGTGATCGGATCGAAGGTACCCGGATAAATCGCTTTTGTGCTCATGGCTCACGTTTTCTCTGAGTAGCCGCGGTTCAGCGCCCACAGCTCGGTGTATTTGTTGAAAGTATACTGGGCATTCACTACGGCCAGTAACCAGCCCTGTTTGCCGTCCAGCACGCCGCCACGCAGCAGCAGCGTTTTCAGAAACGCGCCCAGCGTGTGGGTGAAGATGCCGGTCAGCGTGGCCTTCTTGCCGCGCATATGCCGCTCCTGTGCCCAGGCGGTGGCATAGTTCAGCTGTTTCCGCTGGAAGCTGGCGAAATCGCGGCAGGTCAGATGAAGCAGATCGCCCGTCAGAGGGATGACCTGAGCGCTATCGCAGGCCAGAGATTCATGGACCAGGTTGTCGTTGTACTGATAACGCTCGCGCGCATAGAGGCGCATCACGCGGTCGGGGTACCAGCCGCTGTGGCGCATAAAGCGGCCCAGGAAATAGTTACGACGCGCGATACTGTAGACCGCGCCGGGCTGTGGCGCGGCAAGCACCGTTTGAATGGCCTGTCGGAGTTCCGGGGTGACGCGCTCATCGGTATCGATCATCAACACGTAATCGCCCGTGGCGTAACCCTGCGCACGCTGGCGCTGAATACCGTAGCCCTGCCAGTCGGTGTCGGTAAAGACTTTTGCTCCGGCTGCACGGGCAACGTCCGCCGTGTTGTCCGTACTTCCGGAGTCGAGAATGACGATTTCGTCAGCCCAGGCAACAGAGGCCAGGCAATCCGGAAGCAGGTCGGCGGCGTTTTTGGCGATCATCACGACCGACAGACGCGTTGACATTAGTGGCTCCGCTGCGGCAGGTAAGGTTGCAGAAGTTGCAGCAGACGGGTCAGTGCGCCCTGGTTCTGATGCAGGACTTCAACGGCGTGACGACCGTACCACAGGCGGTAATCTTCGTCAGTCAGAAGGGTTGAGACCTCTTTGACCACCGAATCCGCGTCGGTCACGGTGATTAAGCCATCGGCTTGCTGCAATTTCGCGCAGATATCTTTGAAGTTAAACGTGTGTGGCCCCATCAGTACGGGGATGGCGTGGGCTGCTGGCTCCAGCGGGTTATGACCACCGCGCTCCACCAGGCTTCCGCCAACGAAAGCAAGATCGGCGATCCCGTACAGCAGCATCAGTTCGCCCATCGTATCGCCAATCACCACCTGCGTGCTGCCAGAGGGGATTTCGCCGCTGCTGCGCAGGGTGAAGCTGAAACCGCCTTTTTGCACCATCTCGCGGGCATCTTTAAAACGCTCAGGATGGCGAGGAACCAGAATCAGCAGTAAATCAGGGAATTTTTCCAGCAGCTGGCGGTGAGCCTGAAGAATAATGGCTTCTTCGCCATCATGGGTGCTGGTGGCAATCCAGACCTGGCGACGCGGCGCCCACTGACGACGCAGTGTTACCGCACGGGCGGCGAGTTCAGGGGTGACGGAAATATCGAACTTCAGGCTACCCGTGACCGCAAGCTGGTTGCGCTTCAGGCCGAGGGCGATAAAGCGCGCGGCATCTTCTTCGTTCTGCGCGGCGATCAGCGTGATTTTGCTGAGCAGGCGACGCATAAATTTACCCAGCTTGCCGTACCCTTTCGCCGAGCGTTCCGACAGACGCGCGTTGGCGATAACCAAAGGAATTTTACGGGCATGCAGGGCGGAAATCATATTCGGCCACAGTTCGGTTTCCATGACGATCACCAGTTTAGGGCGCACGGTATTCAGGAAACGGTTCATGGCGCAGGGGAGATCGTACGGCAGGTAGACGTGATGCACGTCTTTACCGAAGGCAGACATCACGCGCTCTGAGCCGGTTGGCGTCATCGTGGTGACGGTGATGGGCAGTGACGGATAACGGTGGCGCAGGGCACGCACCAGTGGAATGGCGGCCAGCGTTTCCCCGACTGACACGGAATGCAGCAGAATACCGTCCGGCGCCACTTTATTGCGGCAGTAGCCATAACGTTCGGCCCAGCGTTTACGGTACGCAGGCGCTTTACGGCTACGAAGCAACAGTCGCAGCCACACCAGTGGCTGAATGATGTAGAGCAGGGCGGTATACAACAATTCCAAGCGATTATCCGTTTTTTTAGTTTCGGCCGGGAAATTCTAAGCATTTAAGCGTGCTAAAGCTATCTCTTATGCCAGATACCGTTTTAAACGGAAGTAGCGCCGGCCCAGGCGCCAGCGCAAACGCGGGCTTTTGGCACTTTTCCAGATGAGCTTCCAGATCCCGGTGTCGAAGAACTCTTTGATTATCATTGATTTCTTCGCCTCATCCTTCATGTTGTCGAAGGTATGAATAATTCCCAGACCCTCTTTAGCGATTTGCCAGTAACAGGCCGGGATATTTTTCACTTTATCCGGGTAGCGCTGGTTAATGGCATCAAGCATCTTCAGGATCTTCATATAATGGCGCGCAGAGCGAATCAGCGTGTCGTCATTATCCGGGGTGTGCGATACCGAGGCGGAGTGAATGTAGTAGTCGTAAAAGCGTTCGCTGGTGTACTGAACGCGTTCCGCGGCAAGCAGCACCTCAGTCGTCCACGGGATATCCTGATGGCGCAGGCCTGGCTCGAAACGGAAGCCGTGCTGACGAATAAAATCGTGACGATAGATATTCAGCCAGGTCACATGCAGGAACTTACGTGAATCCAGCGCCTTTTTTAACCATGCCGCGCCATTCATGACGCCCGTTGAGGCGAGCTTATCTTCAGGGAAGATAGGGCGAGACGGTTTTTTGTTATTTTCCCAGACGTAGTTGCCATTGCAGGTGGCGACATCCAGGTTCTGCGTGACGGCCATATCCAGCAGACGCTGGTACATGCCGGGTTTGAAGACATCATCAATATCCGGGAAAGAGAGATACTGCCCGGTCGCAACGGCCAGGCCAGTATTACGCGCGATGGACACGCCCTGATTAGGTTGTTCAATAACCTGCATCTGTGGCAGCTTTTCGCGCCATTTTTCGACAATCTGCATCGAGCGGTCAGTGGAACCGTCATTCACGATGATGACTTCCATACTGTCGATGTGTTGATTTACAAGGCAGGTAAAGAACTGATCGAGAAAAGCTTCACCGTTATAAACGGCCACCACCACGCTTAATAAAGGCGCTGAATTTTGCATATGAAACCTGATTATTTTTGGTTGTCGACCAAAGCAATGTATTGCTGGCAAATGGCGTTGATACCGAACGATGCGATCGTTTCGCGATCAACAACCGGCGGAGAGGCATACAGTTCTGCCAGTGTTTTCGCCAGTGATTCGTCGGTTAACGCTGTCAGACCACGCGCCAGGGGGCCAGTAAGGATCTCAGCAGGGCCGCCAGGGCAGTTTGTACTCACCGGTGGGGTCTGACAGATAATGGACTCTACCAGTACATTACCAAAACCTTCGCAGTCGGAACTTAACACTAAAAGGCGTGCCCCTTTGATCCACGGGTAGGGGTTGGTTTCGAACGGGCGGAAGACGATCTTGTTTTCAATTCCCAGCTTAGCGGCAAGCTGTTTGAGCTGATTTATTTTCGCGTCAGAACCTTTGCCCATCAACACCAGCGATGCGTCGATCTTGCTCAGCGCAAACGCCCGCAGCAGCCTGTCGTGACGTTTGTGTTCATGAAAACGGCCAACATGGATAATGTAATCCTGCCCCTGCATCTCAAAGGGCGCTTCCGCCAGACGCTGAATTTCAGGGATATCAAAGGGGTTATGGATAACCGCTTTGCGCCGCAGGGGGATCGCGAGGACTTCAGACAGATCGTGCAGCACGGCGCCGGATACCGCCACCACGTTGCGGTTTTCATAGGTATGACGAATTTTATAATGCTTAAACCAGCGAGAAAGCCCGCTGCGATGGCGCAAATAGGAGAAGGAGAACATCCCGTGTACGCAGAACCAGACCTTATCCCGATCCAGCACGCGGCTGTGCGCCACGATACGGTCGGTTTTATGCAGATGTGAGAAGACGACATCAAATTTACCGCTGCGTTCTGCCTGCTCGATGGCGCGATCCAGCAAACGGGCGCGACGCGGGATCTCGGTCAGCTTCCGCCAGGGTTTTTTACAGGTATCCTGCACAACCTGAAAATCGATGCCTTCCGGAATGGCGTAGTCGCACACCTTCCGTAAGGAGAAAAGGGTGACCTGATGCCCCAGTTCTGTCAGTCCGCTGGAGAGGGTGAGAACCGTTTTTTCGGCTCCTCCACCGGGTAAACCATCAATAATCATTAGGATGCGCATTATTAATCCAGTAATTTTTGATAAAGCGAAATAAGCTGACTTGATAGTTTTTCAGGGGTTGCTTCTCTGACGCGTTCACGCGCCGCAAGCCCCATATTGTTATTTTTTTCCAGTGAAGGGATGGACATGACGGCCTCCTTCAATGTGTGGATATCAAGTGCATCACAGTAAAACCCGTTCTGGCCTTGCTCAATAAATTCTGAACCACCGCAACTCTCTGACGTAATGACGGGCAATCCACAGGCCATTGCTTCAAGTATGACGTTAGGGAAAGGATCATACAGCGTCGGCAGCAGTAAACCATCAGAAAGCTGATAAAATGGCAGCGTCTCTTTTTGCATCCCCAGGAAACGGATTTGCCCCTCACAGCCTAATGAACGGGCGAGGTCGCGATAACGGCTTTCCGCTTTATCCTGACCGACCACAACCAGCCACGCCGAGGTTCCTGCTATAGCCCGAATAGCGCTTGCCAGCCCCTTGCGTTCAAATCCTGAACCCACGAAGCAGAAAATGACGGCATCAGCGGGTAAGCCAAATTGCTGACGCAGTACAGCGCGTTGTCTCTCTTCTGCCGGAACGAAGCGGCTGGAATCTATTGAATTATAAATCACATGTATCTTTTTTGCGTCAATATCAAAGTCTTCGACGATTTCGCGCTTGATCATCTCCGCATTACAGATAACGGCTTTCAACTCGGGAGCCTGGTACATTTCACGTTCTGCGTGCATCACGTAGCGGTGATAGCGATCGTGCATAAGCAGCTTCGCGCGCCAGGCGGGAAGAATACGCGTACGCTGTAGCAGCCAGCGTCGATGTACACCATCCCCGGCGCGGTAAATATCGCAGCCCGGAATACGTTCATGGCTCTGGACAATATCAAACTGCTGTTGCTGCCACAGCGCGCGCGCGGCGTGTGCAAAGCCGCGCTCACGGCTGATGCGGCCCCACTTTCGTGGATCGCAAATATGAATATGCCAGTCGTCCTGCTTTTCGCCCTGCCACTCACGGGTGATGACGTTGAGCTCAAGATTTTGATTGCTCAGCGCGGTAAGTGCCCTGGAGACAAAACGTTCTGCTCCGCCATCCGGACGATATTTTTGGCGCACAATGGCCAGACGATGAAGCTTCATTGCAGGTTTCTCCTTGCGGCGGAGACGACAGCATCAACGGGGATGGCGTCGAGATAACGTTCCGTCGTTTTTGTATCAATGGCGTCAGGGTTGGGAAGCGGGCCGTAGTTACCTGCCCAGATGACCTCTCCGTTAACCTGCCATGGCGACCAGAACGTCAATTTTGACGGGCCAAACAGCGCCACGCAGGGCGTCTGAAGAGCGGCGGCCATGTGCATGGGTACGGAGTCAACGCCAATGAACAGGATCGCGTGATCGATTAGCGAGGCCAGTTGGCGCAGGGTTAACTGGCCTGCCAGTGATACAACACCCGTCTGCGGGGAGGCGGCAAGAATGCGGTCAATCATCGCCAGCTCTTTCTTGTCCGGTCCCGCCGTGAGGACGATAGTGTGGCCGTCCTGCTGCAACGCGGCGATAGTTTGCGCCATTTTGCCTTCATCCCAGCACTTAAAGAACCAGCGTGAAGTGGGTTGAATAACGATGTAGCGGTCTCCCACGCCCTTTTGCGACAGCTTTTGGTGAGCATGGCGCCAGTCATCCGCGCTGTAAGCCATGGTCACGGTAGGGTTGGCCATTACCGGCAGCGCTGACAGTATGGAGAGATTTTGTTCAACGGTGTGCAGTGACTGATGGCTGGCGACCGAGACCAGTTCACTGTGACAAAAACGCCAGAAGGCATTATTGCGCTTGTTAAAGGCGAACCCGAGCCGAACCGGTGCGCCGGTGAAGCGGGTAACAATCGCGCTGCGCCACTGATCGGCAAGATTGATCACCAGATGATAATGCTGAGCGCGTAAAGCACGAAGCAACTGCCACTCTTTTTGCAGGTGCTTCAGCGTCCCCAGCTGCTTCCATTTACGATCGATACCATAGATCGTCCCGATTGCCGGATGCGCGGCGAGCATGTCTCGCGTCTCTTCATAGAGAAGCACGTCGATTTGGGCGTCAGGCCATTTCTGGCGTAATGAATTGATGACGGGGGTGGTGAGTAACATGTCACCATGATGGCGAAGTTTGATCAGTAAAATGCGCAAATCAGGCGTGTCAGGTAAGTTATTCATCATCATCTTATCGGCGTTGTACTATTGGCAATTCTAATAGACCTGGTAACGACTTGCACTCTTTCTCCATAATGTCAGGAATTTCCCTGGAAGGGTTTACTCCTGCTTTCGGGCGTGCGTAACATAGCGCTAACTATTTTGTCTTGCGGGCTCATTATGAAAAAACCAGCGTTTATCATCACGATCGATACCGAAGGGGATAATCTCTGGCAGAACCACCGGGTGATCAAAACGGAAAACGCGCGCTACCTGGCGCGGTTTCAGGCGCTTTGTGAACGCTTCGGCTTTAAGCCCGTCTGGCTGACCAACTACGAGATGGCAGTCGAACCGGTATTCATTGAGTTCGCGAAAGAGGTCATAGCCCGCGGTCAGGGTGAGGTGGGAATGCATCTCCATGCCTGGAATAGCCCTCCGGAGCACGATCTGACCGGTGATGACTGGCGCTGGCAGCCTTATCTGATTGAGTTTTCAGACGAGGTCATGCGTGAGAAAGTGCTCTTCATGACCCGCTTACTGGAAGAGACTTTCCAGACAAAAATGCTCAGCCATCGCGCCGGGCGCTGGGCATTCGACAGCCGTTACGCCCAGTTGCTGATTGAGCTGGGGTATCAGGTAGATTGTTCCGTTACGCCGCGCGTGAACTGGCGCAACGCGAAAGGTGCCCCGCAGGGTAATGGCGGAACGAATTACCAGCATTTTCCCGATCGTGCCTACTTTTTGGACGTAGACGACATTTCCCGGCCGGGAAACAGCCCTCTCCTCGAAGTGCCGATGAGCATCCAGTATAAACACCCGGCATGGCTGAATTCCCTGAAGCAGGGTTATGATCGTCTGCGCGGTAAATACCGTTCTCCGTCAGTTAACTGGTTACGTCCGTCCGGAGGAAATGCGGCGGAGATGATTAAGGTTGCGCAGCAGTGCCTGGCTCAGGGGAATGACTACGTGGAATTCATGCTGCATTCGTCGGAATTTATGCCTGGCGGGAGCCCTACTTTTAAAGACGAGGCCGCGATTGAGGGGCTGTATCAGGATCTGGAGCAGCTCTTTACCTGGTTATCAGATAAGACCGTGGGGATGACGCTGGCGGAGTTTTACCAGTACAAAAAATAGTTATGCCCGCCAGGCGTATTGAGTCGTTAGGTGTGGTTTTATTTTTTCCATAACGCCTCAATAACCCTTTTTTTGTAGCTAAAACGAACATCGGTGGACATGAAAAAAGACAATGTATACATGGTCTTTACGCGTTGTTTCACGAGCTGCAATTGTTGGTCTGTCAGACAGGACCGATGGTTGCTGTAAATATCAAACCAGTGGCAATTGACGAGATGTTTGTAGCGTGACGGAAATGTTCTTTCCATCTGTAACGTGCATTCGACAAGCGTTGAAATTTTGCTGGCGTCCAGACTGCTCGACAAACTGTCGCGACGCTTGATGTAATAATAATGCCCCTGGCGTTGATAGGCTATTTTGCTCGATTGCATCAACATTCCCGGGAAGACAGCGAAATCCTCATAACATAACATCGGAGGTATGGGATTTTTCTCGTAAAGACTACGATGAATAAACTGGCCAATGAGATGTGCCTGAAAGTCTTTATGACGTAAGAAACGAGCAATTGCTTCATGTTGTGACAATGGCACAGGATTAAATCCCTGCCAGTCTGAAGTCATTCTCCGGGGATCGCGAATCTCAAGCAAACGTGTCAGTAACATATCCGGACGTTGCGCTTTCAGGTAGGCCATTGCGTCCCTGAGGCTGCCAGGCTTTAAGCAATCGTCACTGTCGAGCATCGTAATATACTCACCCGATGCCAGTGCGACAGCGCTGTTTCTTACCCGGCCAACGTTACGAAAGTTCACGGTGCGCGTTATGATCTGAGGAAATTTCGGCGACCACTCTTCAATTATTGCCTGCGTGGCATCCTCAGAACTGTCATTGAAAATAATGACTTCAGTATCCTGATCGGTTGCTGACAGCAGGCTTGAAAGCGTGGCGTGCAGCGTAGCTTCAGCGTTATGCGCAGCAATAATGACGCTTAAAAAAGCCATAAAAATTAGTTTCCTTGAGCGTCGGTAGCGCTAGCCAGTGAGCGGGCTTTTGGTAATGTACGGATAAACTGCTGAAGATCGTGTAACGCGGAGTCAGTGACAGAGAATAGCGCTTCCCGCTCTTGCGGGAAGTAATAGCGCGTTTCAAACACATAAGAACAAATGTTATCGTCATTCCCGATCAGCATCACATTGCCAAGCGGACGCTGTTCATAGTGACAACACGGTCCAAACAGCAGGACCACCGGCACGCCGACGGCGTCTGCGATGTAGACATTCCCCGAGTCAGACGCGATATAGCAGTCCATCTTAGAAATGGCCCAGGGAAGCTCTTCCAGCGAAATTTTGCCAATAAGATTGATAAAATTGGGGATGTCACCGTAAAGACGGGTGATATCGTCCATCCACGACTGTTCGTTTGGCGCGCCGAAGACATAAAACTCGCAGGGTAAATCAGCGAGTTGATCAACAATCCGCTTCCAGATAACCGGAGGGACGGTTTTGGCTTTATTGCCCGCCGCAATACTGATGCCGATGCGGATAACGCCAGGTTTATCAAGAATGGCCGGCCAGGTCGTCGGCTTGAAGAGTGGCTTTGTGGCGTGCTTGGGAGAGTCTTGCCACGTGAGCGAGCGGTCGGCCAGTTTCAGGTAGTTCGTCACCGAAAGCGTTTTTTTGCCATGCTCAACGGTGCCGTCGGCTGCGAGATAGAAAATCCCGTGATACCACCTGCGCGTGTAAATGCTTAAAAATTGTTTGTTTTTGGCATTGCAGACGGCGGCAAAAAAGAGGTTCACGCTATTGGGCTGTAGCAGGTAGACGTTGTCGTAGCGGTTCATGATCCTGCACGCGAAGCACAGTTTACGCCACAGGTTGCGCTTATGCTGCTCAATAAAATAGATCTGCTCAATAGTCTCATCATGCTTCGCCAGCGCGCCAACGCTGCGACTGATCAACACATCGCTTTTTTGCAGATATGCCAGAAGAGGCGTCGCATTAATAAAGTCACCGATTTTGGCTGTCTGAATGACAAGGTTCTTGCCCGTGTCTTTTCGAAACAGCTTCCGGATGAGTTTCACCGGAAAGAGTAAAATCAGCAGAAATACATAACTCATGGGTTAAATATCCCTGTTGGAAAGCCGATGGCTGCCCTGTAAAAATGAAAAAATAGCATCTGCGCTAATATCCTTCGTTTGTTGCGTAGGGCTAACCATCTGATGCTGGTTTTTACCGTAACCCCCGATCAACCCCGGATCGGTCGGGCCGAAAATCGTGATATTAGGACGATCCAGTGCGGCGGTTAAATGGCTTAACCCTGTATCCACAGAAACGACGGCGTTAGCGCCCGCCAGCTGTGCGGCAACCTGCGCCAGCGTGAGTTTGGGTAACACCTCGACGTGGGAAAAACCTGCTGCCAGACGTTCCGCTCGCTGCCGCTCATGTTCAGCGCCCCACGGGAGTTTAATATGGATACCGCAAGGTTGCATTAGTTCAATCAGCCTTCTCCAGTGCGTTTCCGGCCAGTGCTTATCGTCGCGCGTTGTGGCATGCAGGAAGACCAGATAGGGCGCGATATCCTTGTCCGTTTCGCGCAGAAAATGCTGTGCGATGGCGTAGTCACCCTGGAGGTCGGGTTTTGCATAGCCGAGACTCTTAGCGAACAGCTCGCGGGTACGTTCCACGGCGTGCTGCTGCTTCGCAATATGGTGGCGACGATTATAGAACAGGCTCGCCAGCGGTTCGCGGGCGGTTTGCCAGTCCATGCCGTGCTTTACGCCGTGCGCCAGACGCGTGACCAGCGCGGCGCTTTTCACCAGCCCCTGGGCGTCGACGATCGCGTCGTAACGCCGGGCCTGCACCGCTTCGCGGAAGGCTTTGCGTTCGGCTTTAATCTGTGCGGAGAACCACGCTTTGCGCCAGCGGCGAATGGCCACCGGGATCACGCGATCAACCGCTTCATGCCAGGTGGGGATCTGCGCGAAGCCTTCTTCCACCACCCAGTCAAAACGGATGCCGGGAATGGCCCGCATGGCGTCCGTCAGCGACGGCAGCGTATGCAGAACATCACCCATTGAGGAGGTTTTAACGATCAATACCCGCATCCGTTATCCTTCTTCGCTCAACAGCAGTGCGTTGAGTTCTTCGAGAACACGCTGCGGGGTAATGTCGATCAGGCTCTGATGGTAACCTTCTGCGGCATCGCCTTTGCGCACCTTGTGGTAGCCGGTGATCAAACGGATCACGCGCGCCTTATGCGACAGCGGCGGCGTGAAGTCCGGGCTGCTTGGGCCATACAGCGCGACCAGCGGGCGGTCCAGCGCGGCGGCGACGTGCATCAGGCCAGAGTCGTTACTGACCACGGCCTTACAGGCGGCAATCAGGATAACCGCCTGCTCGAGTTGCGTTTCCCCGGCCAGGTTTCGGCACCATGCCTGTTGCTCGGTGCTCAGCGTGGCGAGAATTTCATTGCCCGCCTCATGATCTTTCGCCGAGCCAAACAGCACAATCTGATAGCCTTCATCGATAAGCTGTTTCGCCAGCTCTGCATAGTGATAGTGCGGCCAGCGTTTTGCCGGACCGAATTCTGCGCCAGGGCAGAACCCAATCATCGGGCGTTCGGACGAAATGCCAAATGCGTTGCAGGTGTGGGATTTCTCCCCATCGCTTACCTGGAGTTGCGGCCACAGCAGCGGCTGCGGCAGATCTTTCGCGCTGCGCATTACGCCTTTGTCGTAGGCCAGCGCCACGTAGCGCTCCACCATCAGCGGCCAGGCCTCTTTATCCAGCACCCGGGCGTCGTTCAGCAGGCCGTAGCGCATTTCACCGCGCCAGCCGGTACGGTGCGGGATGCCCGCAAAGAAGGGCACAAGGGCGGATTTGAAGGAGTTAGGCAGCACGTACGCGCGGTCATAGCGTTTCTCGCGCAGGCTGTGGCCGAGTTTGCGGCGTTCACCGATTTCCAGCGCCCCGTGTCCGAGCGGCATCGGGATCGCCTCGTTCACTTCCGGCATACGCGATAACAGCGGACGGCACCATGCGGGTGCCATCACGTCGATTATCGCCTGGGGATAACGCGCCTTGAGCGTGCGATAGAGACTTTGCGACATCATCATGTCGCCCACCCATGACGGGCCGATCACCAGAATTTTCATGCTTATGCGTCGCGGTTCAGCCAGGCCATATATTCCGTTACGCCTTCGGCAACGGTCTTGAACGGCTTGTCGTAGCCTGCGGCGCGCAGGTTAGTCAGGTCCGCCTGGGTGAATGCCTGGTAGCGGCCTTTCAGCTTATCCGGGAACGGAATGTACTCGATGCTGCCTTTCTTATGGTACGCCAGCGTCGCGTCTGCCACCGCCTGGAAGGATTCCGCGCGGCCGGTGCCCAGGTTGAAAATGCCGGACACGCCATTTTCCAGGAACCACAGGTTTACTGCCGCCACATCGCCCACGTAGACGAAGTCACGCTTGAAGCCGTCGCTGCCTTCGAACAGTTTCGGGCTTTCGCCGTTATTTAATTGGGTGTTCAGGTGGAACGCCACGCTCGCCATGCTGCCTTTGTGGCCTTCGCGCGGCCCGTAGACGTTGAAGTAGCGGAAGCCGACAATCTGCGAGTTCGCTTCTGGCAGGATCTGACGTACGTACTCATCAAACAGGAATTTGGAGTAACCGTAAACGTTCAGCGGCTGCTCATATTCGCGGGATTCGATGAAATCTGAAGTGCGCCCACCGTAAGTTGCCGCGGAAGAGGCGTACAGGAACGGAATTTCACGCTCCAGGCAGTAGTGCAGGAGCTCTTTGGAGTACTGATAGTTGTTATCCATCATGTACTTGCCGTCCCACTCGGTGGTGGAGGAGCAAGCACCTTCGTGGAAGATGGCTTCGATCTCGCCGAACTCTTCACCCGCCATAATCTGGATAAGGAAGTCTTCTTTATCCATGTAGTCAGCGATGTTCAGATCCACCAGGTTAACGAACTTGGTGCCGTCTTTCAGGTTGTCCACCACCAGAATGTCGGTGATGCCTTTGTCATTGAGGGCCTTAACAATATTGCTGCCGATAAAGCCCGCGCCGCCAGTAACGATGATCATAACTGTAACCTTTGAAGTATGAGTCGGGGAATATCCCGAACGCTAATCTCTTTATCATATCATCACAATGCTCAGGCTTCAGCCATTCACCGATATGCAGCAGGGGTACGCGTGATTTATGCTGCAAAAACGAGAAGAGATACTGCGTCATCTCGTCATGAACTATTGGTTTGGGTAATATGTGCCAAAATTTGCCGAGTCTGGAGAATTGCAATGCGTGGTGATTTTTACAAACAGTTAAACAGCGACCTCGACACCGCACGTGCGGAAGGGTTGTTCAAAGAAGAGCGTATTATCACGTCTGCCCAGCAGGCGGACATCACCGTTGCCGACGGCAGCCATGTGATCAACTTTTGCGCGAACAACTATTTAGGTCTTGCGAATCACCCTGAGCTAATTGCCGCGGCGAAAAACGGCATGGACACCCACGGTTTCGGTATGGCCTCCGTTCGCTTTATCTGCGGTACCCAGGACAGCCACAAGCAGCTTGAGCAAAAGCTGGCGAGCTTCCTCGGAATGGAAGACGCGATTCTGTACTCCTCCTGCTTCGACGCCAACGGCGGTCTGTTTGAGACCCTGCTCGGCGCAGAAGACGCGATTATCTCCGACGCCCTGAACCACGCCTCCATCATCGACGGCGTACGCCTGTGCAAAGCGAAGCGTTTCCGCTACGCCAACAACGACATGGTGGAGCTGGAAGCGCGCCTGAAAGAGGCCCGTGAAGCGGGGGCTCGCCACGTCCTGATCGCCACCGACGGCGTGTTCTCCATGGACGGTGTGATCGCCAACCTGAAGGGCGTGTGCGATCTGGCGGATAAATACGACGCGCTGGTGATGGTGGATGACTCTCACGCGGTCGGTTTTGTCGGCGAAAACGGTCGTGGCTCCCACGAATACTGCGACGTAATGGGCCGCGTGGATATCATCACCGGTACGCTGGGCAAAGCGCTCGGCGGCGCGTCTGGCGGCTACACCGCCGCGCGTAAAGAGGTGGTCGAGTGGCTGCGCCAGCGCTCCCGCCCGTATCTGTTCTCCAACTCCCTGGCGCCGGCGATTGTGGCTGCCTCCATTAAAGTGCTGGAGATGGTGGAATCCGGGGCTGAGCTGCGCGACCGCCTGTGGGCTAACGCCCGCCTGTTCCGTGAAAAAATGAGTGCCGCAGGATTCACCCTGGCCGGTGCCGATCACGCGATCATTCCGGTGATGCTGGGCGACGCGGTTGTCGCGCAGAAATTTGCTCGTGAGCTTCAGAAAGAAGGGATTTACGTGACCGGGTTCTTCTTCCCGGTGGTACCAAAAGGTCAGGCGCGTATCCGCACCCAGATGTCTGCGGCGCACTCGCCTGAACAAATTGAACGTGCGGTGGAAGCCTTTACCCGCATCGGCAAACAGCTGGGCGTCATTGCCTGAGGACGTATGATGAAAGCGTTATCCAAACTGAAAGCGGAAGAAGGGATTTGGATGACCGACGTGCCGGAGCCGGAAGTCGGTCATAACGATCTGCTGATCAAAATTCGTAAAACCGCCATCTGCGGTACTGACGTTCACATCTACAACTGGGACCAGTGGTCACAGAAAACCATTCCGGTACCGATGGTTGTCGGTCACGAATATGTCGGCGAAGTGGTGGGTATCGGCCAGGAAGTAAAAGGCTTCAACATTGGCGATCGCGTCTCCGGTGAAGGCCACATTACCTGCGGTCACTGCCGTAACTGTCGCGGTGGGCGTACCCACCTGTGCCGCAACACCGTCGGCGTGGGCGTGAACCGTCCGGGCTGCTTCGCGGAATACCTGGTGATCCCGGCGTTTAACGCGTTCAAAATCCCGGACAATATCTCTGACGATCTGGCCTCCATCTTCGACCCGTTCGGCAACGCGGTACACACGGCGCTCTCCTTCGACCTGGTGGGTGAAGACGTGCTGGTTTCCGGCGCGGGCCCCATCGGCATTATGGCGGCAGCCGTGGCGAAGCATGTGGGTGCGCGCAACGTGGTGATCACCGACGTGAACGAATACCGCCTGTCGCTGGCGCGCAAAATGGGCGTCACCCGCGCGGTGGATGTCTCGAAAGAGAGCCTGACCGATGTGATGGAAGAGCTGGGCATGACCGAAGGCTTTGACGTGGGTCTGGAGATGTCCGGCGCGCCACCGGCGTTCCGCACCATGCTCGACACCATGAACCACGGTGGCCGTATCGCGATGCTGGGTATTCCGCCGTCAGATATGTCCATTGACTGGAACAAAGTCATCTTCAAGGGGCTGTTCATTAAGGGCATCTATGGCCGTGAGATGTTCGAAACCTGGTACAAGATGGCCGCGCTGATCCAGTCCGGTCTGGATCTGTCCCCGATTATCACTCACCGTTTCTCCATCGATGAGTTCCAGCAGGGCTTTGACGCAATGCGGTCCGGCCAGTCAGGGAAAGTGATCCTGAGCTGGGATAAGTAATTAAAAAGGGGCCAGCGGCCCCTTTTTTTACTGATTCTTTTTCTCTTCGTCCGTCAGGTAACGCACCTTGCGGGTGTAATCCTGGCCTTTGAACAGCAGCCTGTTATCCGGCGATTCCAGATACTTCTGCCATTCGGAAAGCGGGAAACCACCGTGCGCGCCAATCACCTCTTTCGGCACAACGGCTTCCTGACCGCCGATCTTCTTGGAGACCGGCCAGTTCATCCAGTCGCCCAGGTTAACCGTTTTTACATCCAGCATGTCCAGCAGCGCAGCGAGCGGCAGCTGATCGGTCGGCGGCTGCGTGTCGTCCATCAGCTCCCAGGTATCCTGGAACAGCGTCAGCCACAGCGGGCAGATACGGCGCCAGGTCTTTTTGGTGGCGGCAAGAAACGCGCCGTTAACGTGATCGACCAGATACGGACGCACCGTTTCTTTGTAATATGCCGGCACTTTCTCCGCTGGCGCGCCGTCCAGCTTGGCAATCATTTTGCCCTGACGGAAGCTGGAGTAGATGTGCATATCCGCCATGTTGATCTCTGGCATTTTAAGCAGGTTGAGATCGGAGTCGATCATCAGCACACCTTCACCGCGCGCCTGCAACGGAGCGTTAAGCTTCACCAGACGACTGAGGTAGATCTGCTTATAGCGGTAACCTTCTTCACGTTTTGGAAGCGTGAGGGTAACAACGCGGGTTTTTGGCGGCAGCTCGCCGAAAGCGGATTCAGGCTGATCGCTGACGATAACAATCTCGCTGACGTCGGTGGCATAACGCTCTGCAAAGGTCGCTGACAATAACGCCTCTTCGACGAAATCCGCGCCCGTACACGGGATCACAATGGAATCCACCGCAACGAGATCGCGCGTGACCGGAAGGGAAGCGTAAGGAATGTTATGACGCCCGGTAATGTGGCGGTAGCGAGCATTCAGGAATTTAAACATGTTCTTCTCGTTTGGTTATTGCGCGCCAAGAACGGCCTCGACACCGTTAACATAGCTTTCAATGGCATACATGTTGCAGACATTCTGGTGTGCGGCAGCGGCGAGCCGGGCGCGCAGAGCAGGATCCTGCCAGATATTATCCAGATGTTGAGCAAGTTGCGACACGTCGCTCCAGGGAAACAGCAGGCCGGTCGACTCATGATCGATCAATTCTGCCGTGCCGGTCACCTTTGAACCAATCACGGGAATATTCAGCAGCATTGCCTCCAGCACGACGCGCGGCAGACCTTCGCTCTTCGAGGCCAGAATAAATGCGTCAAAGGTGGCGAGATAGTCAAAAGGCGTGTTCTGGAAACCGGTAAAAATGACGTGTTCAGCAATACCCAGCGCGTCAGCCTGTGCCGCCAGTGCGCCGCGCTCCGCCCCTTCACCGACCAGCACCATCTTCCATTTTGCCTGCGGGTGCCTCTGGCTGAACTGTGCCAGCGCCTCCAGCGTATGGTGGTTGGCTTTGCGAGGGATTAGCGAGCCAATGCTGCCGAACACAAACGTGTCGTCATCAATGTTCAGGCGCTGGCGCATCGCGCGTCGGTCGGGCAAAGGCTGGTGGATGTCGATGGCGTTGTTGACCGTGGTACACAGCTCGGGCCGGACGCCATGCTGAAGTAGCACGCGTTCAACGCCATGCGAGACGGCGATAATTTTTGTGGCATGGGTATTCACCAGCTTCACCAGCGGCGGGGTCAGCACCGGTTCAATCCGGCAGTGCTGGATTATCCGCGCATGCAGGTTTGCGCCCGCCAGATACCCTTCTTCGTTAGAGCCTGGCTGGTTGTTCATATACAGCGTATCGAAACCACCTTCTCTGAAAATGGTCTCGATCTTGCTGACGTTGGGGCGAATGCGCCACAGGGTATCGATATGCCGCGTAAATGCTTTGCGCGCTGAACGCGAAAAAAACAGCAGACCACGTCCCGCTTCTTTCAGGAGTTTTGCCCATGCCGGTTGCTTACGTTGAGGGATAACGAGTAGCGGGATCCCAATGCTATTGAGCACCTGGCCAATCGTTTGACCTTCAGCACGACTATAATCACTGTAAAAACAACAGGTAATGTCGAATTTGTCGCGGTTGATTCGCTTCAGAAGCTCAAGCATACTGTTGGTACCTCCCCCCCATTCTTTGCCCGTGTCCAGGAGGAGGATTTTACGTTTTTGCGGCATGTCTGAATCCGTATGCTACCCTTCATCTGACCGCATTATAAAGAATTTACTGAAATAAAATAGATTTTTTGTATTTCTTTGTCTTTTTACAAGAAAACATTTTAAACGCGCTTATTTTAAAAGTGCGATTTAAGACTTTAATCGCCTCTTCTCAATTCGATAGTATGAGTGAAAAATTTTATGTCGTTATTGAGAGAGTGAAAATATGTTTAAAATAACGGTCTGCTTATTAACGTTTAACTCCGAAAGAACGTTGCGCGATGTTATTCCTCCTCTTTTAAAAATAGCAGATGAATTCGTTATAGTGGATTCCGGAAGTACAGACTCGACGATATATATTTGCCAGAGTTATGGATTGTCGCCTATATTCAAAAAATATAGCTGGCACGGCGAGCAGATGAACCATGCCGTATCCCATGCGCACAACGACTGGGTGCTGTGCATGGACAGTGACGAAATACTCGATCAAGAAACCGTTGATGCTATTTTAAAATTAAAAATGGGCGATGAACCCGAACCGGATATGGCGTGGCGGATATGTCGTCACTGGTTTATTTTGGGAGAAAATGTCCGAACGATTTATCCCGTCTCATCACCGGATTATCCGGTGCGTCTTTTTAACCGTACGCAGTCGCGATTTAATAACCGGCCAGTAGACGATCAGGTTGAAGGTTTTCTCCGTTCTGAACGTATTCCAGGTTATGTCAGACATGAGACGTTTCATTCGCTGCATGAACTTTTTAATAAATTAAACGGATATACCACTCGCCTGGTTCAATATCAGACGATACGTCCCTCTCTTGGTCGCGGCGCGATCAGCGCTATCGGCGCATTTTTCAAATGGTATCTGTTTAGTGGTGCCTGGCGCTGAGAGATCCCCTCATAATTTCCCCAAAGCGTAACCATGTGTGAATAAATTTTGAGCTAGTAGGGTTGCAGCCACGAGTAAGTCTTCCCTTGTTATTGTGTAGCCAGAATGCCG
>NZ_JBMKIA010000033.1:0-36227 GCF_049238215.1 Enterobacter cloacae complex sp. IR5441 | reverse complement strand
TCAGCATTTTATTATGGTGATCCCCTGGGCGAAATGCGCCTGGTAAGCAGAGTTTTTGAAATGTAAGGCCTTTGAATAAGACAAAAGGCTGCCTCATCGCTAACTTTGCAACAGTGCCACAATGTGCGTAATGACCCCCCTGACCTCCAACCCGTCCTCATCGTCATCAGGTATAGCCCTGAAGTTATCCAGCTTATCGAGTTCCTGGAGACACCGCTTGGGGTGTAGTCGCAATCGCATGATCCTGAATTCTTGTTCCAGGACACAGAGCACCAAAGACCCGTCAACGGGCGTGCCCCCAAAATCTACTATGAGCAGCGCACCAGGCTTTATCCCTTCCCGGAAAGAGTAGGTATCACTTCGAAAAAAGAATACTCCCGGCGCTCCTGTATTACAGTGCTGATCGAGTGACAGCCTGTTTTCCTGGTAGTCGGTTGCTGGCGATGGAAAACCCATTTTTAACGGCCTCCGTTGGGGTTAAAAAGCATGAATGTCCGGTTCTCTCCTTCCTGAGTGGAAATGTCTTTAAAAACGGTCACGTAGGTTTCAATCCACTGATTTGCTTGGCGACAACTCCAGTGAAAATTAATCAGCGCAAGCTGGCTGACAAAGGCTTCTGTCGTAACTGTCTGACGACCGTTCGGCTCACGCTTAATGCTCGCACGCCAGGCTGAGTCAATTTCATAGTGTCTAGGCATGAAAAACCTCCGATCAATATAGCTGTATGCATATGGGTCTTCCCTTGTTGTGGTGGCTGAAGGCATGATAATGGTGTATTTAATCGCCAGAGGTCACCGCCATGGACGAAAAGTCCCTCTACGCTCATATTCTCAACCTGTCCGATCCGTGGCAGGTAAAGTCCCTTTCTCTCGATGAAAATGCCGGTTCTGTTACTGTCACTATTGAGATCGCTGAAAACACCCGGCTAGCCTGTCCGACCTGCGGTAAATCCTGTTCTGTTCACGATCACCGTCATCGTAAATGGCGCCATCTTGATACCTGCCAGTTCACCACTATTGTTGAAGCCGATGTTCCACGAATTATGTGTCCGGAGCATGGCTGCCTGACGTTGCCTGTTCCGTGGGCTGGCCCCGGAAGCCGGTATACGTTGCTATTCGAATCGTTCGTTCTCTCATGGCTGAAAATCAGCACCGTTGATGCTGTCAGGAAGCAACTTAAGCTCAGTTGGAATGCGGTTGACGGCATTATGACCCGGGCAGTTAAGCGAGGTCTTGCCCGGATAAAAAAGCCATTATCCGCCCGTCATATGAATGTGGATGAGGTCGCCTTTAAAAAAGGACATCGTTACATAACGGTGATCTCCGATCGCGATGGTCGGGCGCTGGCCTTAACGGATGATCGCGGCACAGAGAGTCTTGCCGGCTATCTTCGCACGCTCACTGATGGGCAGTTGCTGGCTATCAAAACGCTCTCAATGGACATGAACGCGGGCTATATAAGAGCAGCGCGTATCCACTTACCCAGTGCGGTTGAGAAAATCGCCTTTGACCGCTTCCATGTGGCGAAGCAACTGGGCGAGGTAGTTGATAAAACCCGTCAGAATGAACATCCGCACCTCCCTGTTGAAAGCCGACACCAGGCAAAAGGAACCCGCTTCCTGTGGCAGTACAGCGATAAGTGGATGACCGAATCCCGGCAGGAAAAGCTGATGTGGCTGCGTGCACAGATGAAGCTGACGAGCCAGTGCTGGGCGCTGAAAGAGCTGGCAAAGGATATCTGGAACAGGCCATGGAGCGAGGAAAGACGGAGTGACTGGCAGAGATGGTTGGCGCTGGCGGCTAACAGTGACGTTCCCATGATGAAAAATGCCGCGAAAACGATAGGAAAAAGGCTGTACGGGATCCTGAATGCGATGCGACACAGTGTCTCAAACGGAAATGCGGAGGCACTTAACAGCAAGATCAGGCTGCTGAGGATAAAAGCCAGGGGATACCGAAACCGGGAGCGCTTTAAACTGGGGGTGATGTTCCACTACGGAAAGCTGAATATGGCGTTCTGAGCCTTCCCACCATGATCGGGGAAGACCCATGCATATACAGTATAAAGAATCAGTTTTATTCTTCAACACACTGTTTATTATGTTGTAACTACTCCCTACCTTCAGGTTCATGGTTCATTTTGTTAACGGTCTGTTGCTTCACAGCTTTGCTGATAGTCGCCCGGCTACAACCCAGCACTTTTTGAATCTGGCTCCAGGAGCTGCCGCTCGCAATCAGCCTGTTTATGGCGTCATAGCGAGACTGATTAACCTGGCGGCCTTTATACTTCCCTTCCCTTTTCGCCCTGGCGATCCCCTGCTGCTGCCGTTCCCGGCGCTGTTCATAGTCTCGCCTGGCGACGGCGGCCAGCATATCCAGCAACATATCGTTTATGGCCGAAAACATTCGGCTGTCAAAATCATTGTGACCCGATGCGAGCCAGGTTGTCGGAACGTTGACGGCCACAACCCGGATATCTTTCTGCCGGATCATTTTCTTCAGTGTGTTCCAGTCCTCCCCTACCAGGCGTGAAAGCCTGTCCACATCCTCTACCAGCAAGATATCGTTTTGCTGACAATCTTTCAGGAGCCGGAACAACTCAGGGCGTTCAAGCTTAGAACCTGATTCATTTTCAATGTAGTAGTTACAGATGCTCAGGCCGCGCTCGATGGCGAAGGTATTTATCGTGTCCAGGGCGCGTGTTGCATCCTGTTCAGTCGTGGATGCGCGTAAGTAAGCTCTGACAAAGCCTTTCGGTACTGTTTGAGTCATTATAGGGAACCAGTTCATTTTGAGTTAACCAGACACACCCATACAGTACCCATTTCAGTTGGTTCAGGGAAGGCACACTCAAAAAGAACCAGCAAACAGACCCCAGCCCTATAGTGACAACGTCACACTAAAAATTTACAACATAAAGATGATGTAAAGACACACCAAGATTTACACCATAAAGCGCACATAAAGACACAGCAACATTTACCATGTAAAGACACCATAAAGATAAATATATCTTTATTTGTGCTTTACATGGTAAAGCCATTGCATTATAAAGACACTGTAAAGACAAAAGTATCTTTACGAAAAACACACCATGTAAAGACATTCATATCTTTACATGAGCTTTACAACATAAAGAGAGGGATTCTGAAATGGGTAAAATCTTGCTTGTCGTATCAGATAAAGGTGGGGTAGGCAAAAGCACCTACGTGGCTAACACAGGCTCAATGCTGGTCAACAAAGGTAAGTCGGTAATTATCCTGAAGACAGATAAAAACCACGATCTGTTGAGCTGGAACGAAAAGCGGACAGATAACGGCTTACTCACTATCCCGGTTCACGCAGCTTACGGAAACGTCAGCAACGAAATTAAGCGCCTTAGTAAGCTGTGTGAAGTTCTCATTGTCGATTGCCCCGGCCACGACAGCCAGGAGTTCCGTAGCGCCCTGACAGTATCAGATATCGTGGTGACACTGGTTAAGCCGTCCTCTGATTTCGAAAGCGAAACACTGACCAGTGTTACAGAGAAAATCCGCACCGCTCAGAAAGCTAACGCAGCTCTGGAACCGTGGGTGCTGTTCACCAGAATCAACTCAGCGAAACCCCGCCACAGAAAAGCGGCCATTGATCTGGATAAATTACTGCGTTCGGACAACATCTGGATTCAACCTCTGAAAACCCGGATATCCGAGCTGGATGTGTATGAAAGCGCCTGTAATGAAGGGGCAGGGGTACATGACGTTAGCCGGGCATCGAGCCTTTCAACAGCGAAAGCACAGATTGAACTTGTGGCACAGGAAATTGGCATTTTATAGAAATATCAACAATATTCATCGAAATCTTTACATTGTAAATACACCATAAAGATACTATGATATTTACAATTAATGCATACCGTACAAGGGGAAATTTTCATGGCTTTAAAACTAAACCGCCCGAACATCGATGAATCTCAGCAACCAGCAACAAACGCAGAAACCGCGCGTTTTATCTCCGGCGCTACCAGAGCGCCTGTAGCGGGTAAACCAAAGTTGATGAACTTCAGACTGCCAGCGTACTTTGAGGAGATCCTGGAAGCGGAGGCGCAGAGAACAGGCCAGAGCAAGACAACCGTTCTAAAGGCAGCGCTGGCCGCATTCGATAACCTGGACGAGAACCTGAAAAACCACTGGCTGCTTGAATCTGCAAAATTAGGGTAGCGTTATGGCTAAGAAAAAGAGATATGTTGTGATGGTTAGAGATAAACCAAATACAGCGGCAATCAGCGATTATTAGCCTGGTTAGTATGGTTCGCTAACAGGCATAATAAGGCCGTTGCCTATGACTGCGGAGAATGGATTGTCGAACCATCACATTGGTTAAGAATTGGAAATCCAAAATAGAAAGAAACCTAAGGAAAGAAAAATGTTCATATTCAGATATATTAAAACTCTTATTAATATCTACTTGTTATACATCCAACCGATATTGGGGATGTTCCTTATAGGTATAGGCTTATGGGGGTTCTATGCACCTGATGAGGGAACTTGTACTAATCTCAATATTGAGTTATGCGCTGTATCAGCTATTGATGTTCTGAAGCCTGCTATTTTTGTATTTTTAGGCATTATTACCGTTGCCGGATGGTACTTTACCGAACTTCAGCCGAAGCTAAGGGGGGAGGGCAAGTATATGAAGGTAAAAACAGGTGTAAAACCGGAAGATTTCGTTAAGTAAAAACCGAGCCTAAAGACGTTAACCGTGGGGGATTTATGAATAAATCATGGCTTGAACAACAGGTGCAAAATGAAAAATTAAAAAAAGTACAGGAAGAGAAAAAAGATGGCACTATCCAAAAAGGATTGTACAGGGTTCGTATAAAAGACAAATACAGGTGGGATTTGTGGGAAAATGATTTCAGAGTTGTTATTGCTTATTCGAAAGATGATGCAGAGCTAAAATTTACAGAAATGACAGGTTTTAATGAGCATTACTATATAGAAAGCATTGAAAAAATAGTGCTTTCAGATATAGAAAAAATCTTACTGGAAAACTGAAAAGATAGTTATCCAGAGGTTTAGTTAAATAATGGCGTCAGTTTTTCAACCAGTAGCAGATCGCTTAAACCGTCTAAAGAAACAACTTCTATACCAGAATCAACAAGTGAATCAACTCCACATACTTCACCGAAGCCGATAACCATAATCGGCTTTCGGTCTATCAAATCAAAAATCACCAAAGGCAATATTACACTGTTAATCGCTTCAAACTCCTGAAAAAACATTTCAGAGCCGTATTCGCTGGCAGGAAAAAGAATCTCACTTAATCTCAAACCATAAAAAATATGGTAGTGTTCTTTAAGGTTATCCTTTAAAATATTAACAGCCTTAGAATATTTTTCGTTAATAAACTCTTTAACCTGATATTTCATAACTCTCTCCAACAAGAACCGACTGTAGGTCACCGGGCAAACGTTGCGGAATGGCGTCAGAGACGTCATTTTGCGGCGTTTGCCCTATCCTGCATCGCAGTGAAAAGAACTCGCCTCGTGCGCTATGATTAACCGATGATAAAAGGCTGAAAGAAGCACTGCAAGCCGACTGGATAACATTGTTGCTTCACGGCTGATCATCATTGGTTGCCTCAGTGCTAGTGTGCTTTGCATCAGGAACCAGAAGACGATACCACGGCATTTTTTTGTTAAGCAGCTCCATCAGGGGAGTGGCAAACAAACTCAATCCCCACAGCGTTACGATTACTGGAATCGTGAAATTTTGCGGCGTCCAGAACTGGCGCTCAAGGTGGAACCATGTAACAACACAGAGCATTCCACCAATCCAGAAAATAGCTTTACTGAAAGCCCCCAGGACTGCCAGAGAAATAACAGAGACTAAATGCAGTGCGCCAGCCGTAGCAAGACGTAGATAAAACCAGAACCATTTAGCGTGCCGGATAACCGGGTTACCGTTCGTTTCTCGCAATCGTTTTTTACGTTCCCGGATGATTTCTTTTTTCAGCTTACTTCGTTCGGCTCCCTGCGGAAACTCATATATTTTAGCCATGTTTTGCCTCACTTATTCTTTTTTGGTGGAACGACTTTGTCAAACTCCTCTAAAAATGCCATATCATCTTCCGAAAAGGATGAGGATTTTTCATTTATACTAAACTCAAATCTAAGCATGTGAGCCATTCTCCCTTTTTTCCCAACAACAGAGAAAGATAACTGATTTATTTCCGTTTTCTCAATTATCTCATTAATGCTTTTATTGATAACATCACGAACAAAAAATGAGTATTTAGGATACTTATATTTCTTCTCCCCTTCCTCAATAGTATAAAGTCCCATTTCCTCTTTTAAATCATC
This sequence comes from Enterobacter cloacae complex sp. IR5441, assembly GCF_049238215.1. Lineage (NCBI taxonomy): Bacteria > Pseudomonadati > Pseudomonadota > Gammaproteobacteria > Enterobacterales > Enterobacteriaceae > Enterobacter > Enterobacter cloacae complex sp. IR5441. The sequence goes on along the minus strand of NZ_JBMKIA010000033.1, from coordinate 29,885 downwards.
CACGGATATATCAAAAGATTTTTTTGAACTATTCTGACTGTAATATTTCCTAATGACTTGATAAAGGTTTGTTGAGTTTACACTGTTCAACAACACAACTGATTTCAATACCTGAGTGGTATATCTATTTTCAGAACCAATCAACTTAGAAAAATATCGCTTAGCTGTATTTGTGAATTTTATCCGTACAGTTGCAAGATGATCGTAATAGGCACAGAATTCTGTTAAGTTTAAATCCAAGCGATCAGGTATTTTATTCTTAGATGATAGTATCCCAAGTTCATCAGCCAAATTTTTTAAATCATCTCTGTTTAAAACTAACGTAGTTGAAGAAAGAACTTTAGCTCCCTCTTTCAGAGCTGCATAAGAGGCATATTTATCTAAAGAAGTAGCTTTTGAAAAAAAGTCAGCATCAACCTCCAAAATATCATCATCTAACATTTCCTTTGTATCAATCTGGCAAAGAGCCAGAAAAAGCACTCTTTTTGCTGAAAGGGAAAGGGATGCAAGAGTTACCCCAACTTCATTTCTATGTCTAACTTTCGTTAATCCCGTTACTGTCTTCACGATAAGCCTCATATAACCTTTCCTATGTAGGCAAATCATAACCCCACAAAGGTTGTAATTCAAGACAACAATACAACCTTTAATTAAAAAACCTCTCACCTTTAGATATGAAGATCTGAGGATCTTCATATCTAAAGATAGCAACAACCGCATGTTTCACTTGATGTTCAGTCAAACTGTGGAAACCGTTAAAAATCTTCTCACCTTACGTGAAAAATCCTCTCACCTTACGTGAAAAATCCTCTCACCTTTAGCAATTTTTTTCCATAATTTTCAGGTAATTGAAGCGAGCTAAGTTTTTAAGTTTTTAAGATCAAGAAGAAAATATAAGGCTTTTAATGCACAGCGTCTGTGGATAACTCAGCATAAATCCAGAGGATAGATCCGTCTGGCCTCCCTGAGCACTGCACCACCAAAAATTGAGCAAATATTAACCTTAGCGCGTAAGTGCTCTATTGAAACCCCGTGGAAATTCCGCTTCCTCGCTCACTCGCGGGCTTCGCCCTGTCGTTCGGCTGCGGCGAGCGGTGTAATCTCTCTAAAAGATCCAGACGGGATCCTTTTCCGATCCAATTCTTAAATGCTCTCAAAAGCCCTCAGAGGCGTTTTAACCGCTTTAACCCGGTCATGGTTCAACGGAGCGGGTAAAATGCGCTTAGAACGTCATACAGCTCGTTTTTAACCTGATCCCTAATCAGGGGGTATAACAGAGGCGGCCAAAAAATCCGGCCTTGCTCGTCAGAGTATCTACCGCGCATTATCCCCGAACGGAAACCCGACCATCACAACACTTGCACAGCTTGCAGCAGTAGCCGGGTTACAGTTCACTCTCAGTAAGCCCAACCACTAACCTTTCAGACAAGCCCCTCATACCGGGGGGATTATTTCTTATGCCAGCAAAATTTCACGACCGGCGAGGATGGCCAAGTGTTTTTTGCTGGCAATTTTCGTGCAGCAGCTGGCGCCCGGATTCATTTTTTGCTGTCAGGCATCAATCGGTTTCAGCAACCCGCCCCGTAATTCGCTGCTAACGCATCTCATAACGCGCAGATACAGCGCCCCGCGCCAGTGTTTCACACTGACCCGGCGTACCGTTCGCAAGCTCACGCGCTAACTGCGACAGGCTAAACATCGTCTGATAGTCAGAAATTGGCCTGGCAGGGGTGAGGGGGGTTATCGCTCTCATTCGGGCTTGTTGGTTCGCCAGTCCTGGCGAACGTCTCCGGCGCGATGTTACGACAGCGCATTATGTAACTACAGTTCGCGCCTCTTTCGGAAATCCCTTCATGCGCGGTAAAGCAATATACATCTTTATGTAATCTTTACAATGTAAAGCATTAAAAATGATTCCATAACCATCATTTGATGGTATAATGAATTTGTTGGTTGGGAATGGTTCCCTGCCAGATTCCAGAAGCCCACACGGGCGGGAGCGAAAAATGAATATTCAGGAAGCATTAAACGTTTTTGGTTTATCCGGTGATCTGACTGAAAAGGACATCAAGGCGGCATACAAAAAAGCGGCTTTAAAATATCATCCAGACCGCAATCCATTGGGTGCCGAGCTGATGAAAGCAGTAAATGCTGCGTTTGATTTTCTCATGGCTAACATTGATAAAATCAATCAGTTTCAAAGCACTGATGAAAACGCACGTTACAACTACGGTGAAGATCTGGAAAAAGTTCTGAATACGCTTTCCGGCCTTACAGGGATTGTCTATGAAGTTATTGGTAATTGGGTCTGGATTAGCGGAGAAACTAAAGAACACAAAGACATTTTAAAGGAAATGGGCTGTAAGTGGGCATCTAAGAAAAAACAATGGTTTTACCGTCCTGAAGAACACAAAAGCCGCTGGAACCGTAAAGAACACAGCATTGAAGAAATTCGTGAAATGTATGGTACAGCGGGTAAACGTAAGGCGTCAGGCTGGACACGTGTAGAAGCAAGCGCATAACCGGAATGGGGGCGAAAGCCCCCTAGAACATGGCAAAGATTGATTCGGAGACACGTTGATGAAAAACAAGACCATAACGGAAGCGGAGCTGATAAACATTTTTGAAAGTTACGGAGCCTACATTTGCCCGGATGAGATCGAAGTTACAGCCAAAGAATGCAATGAAAATGGTTCAGTCTTGCACCGTGGCTTAAACGCAGAAGGATGGGCGCATCTTTTTGCGAAGGAAGAAGCATATCAGCAGGAATGCGAAGCCCAGGAAGCTGCAAGTGATGATGGACACTTTGATGAATAGTCTTAAAACTGCCGTAATTCGATTTACGGCTTTTTTATTGAGTTCAAAAGGCTGAATCGATGAAAGAACAGAAAAATTTCTTTGAACGGTATAAACCGGTGTTTGAAATCGTTTGTCGAATCCTGGGGAACGGCTGGCGTGTAAATCTGCTCGATGATTGCCAGTACAGGATTAAGCTAACCTCACCTGATTTTAAAAATTACTCTATACATATTCGAATGGAGAAAGGAAGGTTAGTTATCATTGGAAGCGTAGATAGTCGCAGCTGGAGAAGTCCTTACCATACTTGCACAGTATCGCCAGAGCGTAACCCTGTAGAAATCGCCGCCGATATTGAAAAGAAAATCCTGTCGGATGCTTTAGATAATGTAGATATGGCGCGAGAGTATGAACAACAGTTACAGCAAAAACGCGAGAAAAAACTGATCCTGAAAGGAATGCTATCTCGTTTAGTGCATCTTGAAAGCTGGCATGGGACATTGACCGGGTTTAAAGTTGAGAATGGGTTAGATGGTAACGTATCAGAACGGGGCGACGGATATGAAATGGTAATTCGTGGCCTGAGTGTAGATCAGCTCATAAAGGTAGCGGGGTTTATTAAACAGCTATGAGGCAAAAAATGAATGAAGTCCTGAGCGACAGGAAAAACAAAGGTAATGTAACATACAGGATTGTTGTGTCTGAAGATGCAACACGTTTGTTTATTGAACTTGAAAAACTGATGAAGGTACGCTCTAAAGAAGCGGATAAAAAAACAACTAAAAAGATTGTTTTCCAAAAATCATTTTATTACGAAGAATTCTCGAACGTTAAAGATGAAATTGATGATCCAATTTTATTGAAATTCTATACAGATACTATTGTGAAGGTACAAAATCATGAGTTTTAAGCCAACACCTGAAGAGGTGAAACAAGCACGTATTAAAGCTGGCTTTACGCAGCAGGAAGCCGCTGAACGGTTTGGTTTTACGTTATCAGCCTGGCAAGCCAAAGAAACATCCGGTAAAACGTCTCGTGGTTTAGCCGCTGGTACGTATGAATTACTTTTGCTCCTGGCTGATGAACATCCAGATTACCAGCTCGTTAAGAGAGAAAAAAATCAGGATAAAGTGACTAAATAAATTGCATTACCATCATATGATGGTATAATTTATTTGTAGGTCGGGAATAGTTCCTTACCATGATCCAGTAGCCCAAACGGGCGGGAGACTAAAATGAACACGTATGTTATCACTTTCCAGGCTTTAAACACTAAGAAAGAAAAAATCACCTGCTCTGCTTTTGTCCATTCAGAAACTCTCTTCCTTGCCGTTCATTCTTTCGAAGATAAAAATCGCGGTCGTGGTTATGTTATCACGTCTGTTAGTGAATTGTTGTCCGAGGAACTGACGGCGAAAAATTCCCTCAAGAAAAATATTAACTTTTGGTTTAATGAGTGTGGTTTAAGTAAATCTGAGGTTATAAACGAAGTAATTAACTGGAAGAATTTCGCATATACCCTTAAAGAACTGGAGGAAGCCAAAAATGAAGCGATAAGAGAACTGCGGAGTTAATCAATTAGGGGTGGTATCAGGTTGTGGAGGCAACCTGATACCGTGACACTCAATTCCCTCGCGAGGAATATAAAATGTCGGAACGCATGTTATCAGCAATACAGACTGTTGAAAAGGGTGGGCGTCCGGTTTTTCCCTTGATGCCATTCTCTGCTTTTCCTGAGTACATGGCATTACTCAGAAAAGCCCTGGAAAAGAAAGAAACAAAAGCACTGATAGAAAAACAGGAGGTGCTATGAAAAAACAGGAGTTTTTAGATTTTATCAGTGCAGAACAGAGGCGGGGAGCTGTCCGGTTTTCGCTGGGATTTAACAGCAAAGGGGAAATTGTATTGCACTGGACTAACGAGGCCGGGTTAAGAGTCTGGAGTATACTAAGCGGTAACAGGGGAAAAAGTCCCAGCCGGGCAAACCGGGAAAGAATGAGTAACCTCCGCCGCTGGCTCCATGATGCCCGGCAGGGCATGGAAGGCGACACACCAGAGGCAGAATAAAATTCCCGTTCCTGAATCGCCGAAGCCCTCCCGTTTACGGGAGGTGCTTTTTTTGTATATTCCGTAAAACAGCGCTCGCGCCCCCTGCCAGGCCATTCGCGTAGCGAATTTATTTCCGCCCAAGTTAGCCGCGAATCCGTTGTCTCCGGTCGCAGACGCACCAGATCACAGCCACGATAGCCTTTCATTTTTTGCATTTCGATGGACGCTGAAGCACAATTTATGTGTGGAGGTAGTTCACTGCGATGCAGGATAGGGCAAACGCCGCAAAATGACGTCTCTGACGCCATTCCGCAACGTTTGCCCGGTGACCTACAGTCGGTTCTTGTTGGAGAGTTTTATGAAAAAAGTTCAATTCAGGATTGAAGAAAGCCAACATGATGATCTACTTGATTGTCTTAAAACACTTTATCCAGATGAACCGGGTTTAACCGTGGCAAAAGGAATGAAGCTGCTTGCCAATGCTTTACTGAAAAGCAAGGTTAAAAATGAAGATGTTAATGTGTCAAAAGACAATGATGATTTTATCAAAACCACAATGTATTTGACAGGGAAACAAAGAACTTTAATAGAGAAAGCGGCTCATCGTCATGGCTGGAATTTATCCAGAGAATGTCGTTATCGAATCCAGACGACACTTGAAAATGAACTTGATTTTTTCGATCAGGAACTTCTGGTGATGAATCGTTGCCGTAATGCAATAGATAAAATAGGGCGAAACTTTCATTATATTATCGTTAATGATAATGCCAGAGTACTTGATAAAGATGGGTTCTATCAGGACGCTGAGCGGTTGAGTTCAGAGATAATGAGTCTCAAAAGTGAGTTTGAAAACTACATTATGTTATGCAAAGGGCGAACTGTTTCTAACAAGGTTGAGGTGTAATCATGGGCGTTTATGTTGACAAGGAATTCAGGGTTAAGCGTAAGTCCTCTGAAGCTGGCCGCAAGTCTGCTTTCGCCCATAAAGTTAAAAATGGTGGTAAAAACTATCAACGCAACGTTCAGGAACGTATCAACCGCAAGGGTGCCAGTAAGGAGGTTGTTGTCAAAATCTCAGGAGGTGCGATTACCCGGCAGGGAGTTCGAAACAGTATTGACTATATGAGCCGGGAGTCAGAGCTGCCAGTGATGAGTGAAAGCGGTCAGGTATGGAAAGGTGATGAGATTCAGGAGGCTAAAGAGCACATGATAGATCGTGCTAATGACCCTCAAAATGTTTTCGATGATAAAGGTAAGGAAAATAAAAAAGTAACCCAAAATATTGTGTTTTCACCGCCTGTATCAGCAAAGGTAAAACCTGAAGATCTGCTTGAGTCTGTCAGGAAAACGATGAACAAGAAGTACCCAAATCATCGTTTTGTGCTTGGCTATCATAACGACAAAAAAGAACATCCACACGTGCATGTCGTTTTTCGTATTCGTGATAATGACGGTAAACGAGCTGATATCAGGAAAAAAGATTTACGGGAAATTCGTACAGGTTTTTGTGAAGAGCTGAAGATGAAGGGCTATGACGTTAAAGCCACTCATAAGCAGCAGCATGGACTTAACCAGTCTATTAAAGATGCGCACAAAACAGCGCCAAAACGACAGAAGGGCGTTTATGAGGTTGTTGATGTTGGCTACGACCATTATCAGAACGATAAAACCAAACCAAAGCAGCATTTCATAAAGCTTAAGACACTGAACAAGGGCGTGGAGAAAACATATTGGGGGGCTGATTTTGGTGAGTTAACCACTCGCGAGAACGTTAAGAAAGGTGATCTTGTTAAGCTGAAGAAGTTAGGACAAAAGGAGGTGAAAATCCCTGCACTTGATAAGAACGGTGTACAGCATGGCTGGAAGACTGCACACAGGAATGAGTGGCAGCTAGAGAACCTGGGGGTTAAGGGCATAGACAGAATCTCTTCATCCAGTAAAGAGCTGGTGCTGAACAGCGCGGAGATGATTAAGAAACAGCAACTCCAGATGAGAAATTTCTCGCAAATAAAACAGTCGATGATTCAAAGCGAACAGAAAGTGAAAATCGGAATTCGTTTAGGATAATTCATACTCTCCGGTAACTTATTGATTAAGATCGATTTATTTATCTTGTTAGCAGAGTTTTTGTAAAAAGTAACTAGCGGTAAAAAATTTAGTTAACTTGACTATAAAATAAGCGCATGGTGATCAATCGATCTGCTTTTTTGTTATCAAATAGCATATGTATCTAGATATAAATAAAATACAAGCACAAACAAAATGAAATGTGTCGTAAATGCGATCTAAAGATCTGCTTGTGTGGTTGAACGCAGCACATGTAGCTGATAAAGTTTTTATGAGATGTAAATTTGTCCTTTTGTTTTTTTTCTCTGATTCGGGGTCATCCGAGTCGAGAGAGCGCCTGAAAGGAAAAACTATGGAATGGTATGTTTTGCAATTCACCACTACGAGATTTGCAGCAGTTTTTGCTCATCTCGAACGCCTGAACTTCTCTTACTTCTGTCCTATGGAGACTGAAAGGTATCGTCGCCCGGATAAGATAATTTCATATCGAGAAAGACGTTTGCCGCTTTTTCCCGGTTATCTTTTTATCCAGGCAGATTTTGAAGAGGTTCATTCCACTACAATAACTGCTATCCCTTACGTACAACGCTTTATCTCATTTGGCGGTGAGCCTTTACCTGTACCAGAAGATGTGATGGCGGAGCTTTTGTACAGACAATCACATACAACAGCTCAGGCAAATCTTTTAAGGAAATCAATTCCACACGATTTTGCTGAAATTCTACTCATGGATAATCCGCAGCAAAGAAGTATGGCTTTCATCCACTACATCACAGAGAGAAGCTTAACCCACAAAATGAAACGGAAGAAAAATGACTGCTACCCGAAAAAAAACCGCAACGAGACGCAAGCCCCAACGTAATACACTCTACCTGCCCTCAGCTTCTCGTGAGGAACTGGATAAAATTGCTCTGGAGATTGGCTATCGCAGGGGGCGACGTATTTCAAGCTCTGGTGTTGTCCAGTACCTCATAAAAAAATATTCCAGCCAGGCTATTGAGGAGCTGATAAACGAAGACGATGAAGACGATGACGACTTCGATGACTAACCATTCAGTCTAAACTTTCCGCGCTGTTCTGGCCGGGAGAAAATCATGTTATCTACTACTGCTTTTGCGGCGCTTGCTTTGCAATGCGCGGCCAGCGTTCATCCCGATACTGCGCATGAAGTTGCAAGGGTTGAATCTGGTTTTAACCCATATGCTATTGCCGAGATAATACCGAAGGTTGAACGTAAGCCCGGTGACAAAGGCGTAGTGTCCTACTTTCCCAAAACTAAGGAGGCTGCACTCCAGATCGTAAATCAAATTGAATCACGAAATCATCGTTACTCAGTCGGTCTTATGCAAATAACGAGTACGAATTTTGCAAACTTCAATACAACCGCTGAGAAAATGTTTGACCCCTGCGAAAATCTCAAGGTTTCAGAGCAAATTTTGGTGGATTGTTATAAACGTGGTGGCGATATTTTACGTGGCCTGAGTTGCTATTATTCCGGCAATCCAGAAACAGGAACTAAACCTGAATCAGATTTTAATAACACCAGTTATATACAGCGCATAGGGTTTAATCCGCCTGATAACAAAAAAAACTGGGTGGTTCCTTCAGTTAAAGATGCAATCAGAAAGGAGAATGTAACACAGAGTATCAAACCTAAAGAAGTTACCGTATATCCCCAATATGCCATGCGTGGCACTGTTTTAGATGAAAAGGAAACAAACGATGTTAAAACTCAATAAACGTTATTTAACTCTTTCTGTATTTATGGCTGCATTGATGCTTTGTGTAGCAGAACCCGCCTTTGCTGATGATGTATCCACTAAAACAACTGGCTTCTTGCAGAAGATTATCGATTTTCTGACGGATATCCGTAAGCCAGCAATCACCATCATTGCGCTGGTAATTGGTTATATCGCTATCTTCTCACGCCAGCATGCAGCGTGGATTACGCCTTTAATTATCGGGATTATCATCTTTATTGTTGCGCCATATCTGCCTGACTGGTTAGCGTAATATGTAATAAAAGGGGGCGTAAAAATGAGTACCGTTTTTAAAGGGCTGACACGCCCCGCTTTGATTAGGGGGCTGGGCGTTCCGCTCTACCCCTTTCTTGGAATGTGCGTTATCTGCGTTTTGCTTGGTGTCTGGATTCATGAGGCTATGTATGCCCTCATCCTCCCTGGCTGGTATGCCATCAAGCGAGTTACGAAGATAGATGAACGCTTTTTTGACCTGCTTTATCTGCGAATGCAAATCAAAGGTAATCCTCTGGCAAACAAGCGCTTCAATGCCGTCCATTATGCGGGGAGTTCGTACGACGCAGTCGATATATCGAAAGTGGACAATTTTATGAAGCTTAAAGACCAGTCTTCTCTTGAAGAGTTAATCCCGTATTCATCACACATCACTGATAACCTCATTGTTACCAGAAACCATGATCTACTGGCGACCTGGCAGATTGACGGAGCTTATTTTGAATGTGTAGATGAAGCGGATCTAGCCTTGCTTACTGACCAGCTCAATACGCTGATACGTAGTTTTGATGGGAAACCCGTTACCTTTTATACGCATCGTATTCGGGTTAGAAAAGAAGTGCGACCTGTATTTGACAGCAAGATCCCATTCGTCAACAGAGTGATGAACGATTATTACGAATCGCTTTCGGCGGCTGAGTATTTTGAAAACAAATTATACTTAACCGTATGCTATAAACCGTTCAGCGCTGAAGATAAAGTGACGCATTTTCTTTCAAGGAAAAAGGGTAATAAAAATATCTTCGAAGAACCCATTAATGATATGAATGAAATATGTGGCAGATTGAGCACCTATCTCTCCCGGTTTCATTCCCGTCGTCTTGGGTTATATGAAGAAAATAATATAGTTTATTCAGAACAGCTTACGCTGTTCCAGAAACTGCTATCCGGGCGCTGGCAGAAAGTCAGAGTCACCAATAGTCCGTTTTATACATACCTGGGTGGTAAAGACCTGTTCTTTGGTAACGATGCTGGACAAATCACTGCCTCTGACCATGCCCGGTACTTTCGTTGCATCGAGATCAAGGACTACTTTCAGGAAACGGATGCCGGAATTTTTGATGCACTGATGTATCTCCCGGTTGAGTATGTACAGACTTCCTCTTTAACTCCGATAGACAAGCAGTCTGCAATCAAGGCGCTGGATGATCAGATCGACAAACTCGAAATGACCGATGATGCCGCTAAATCCTTGCTCGCTGATTTGAAAGTTGGTCTCGATATGGTCTCCAGCGGCTATATTTCTTTCGGGAAAAGTCACCAGACACTGATTGTTTACGCAGATTCGCCGGAGCGTCTGGTGAAGGACACCAATATTGTAACGACGACCCTGGAGGATTTAGGGCTGATCGTAACCTATTCAACCTTGAGTCTTGGCGCAGCGTATTTTGCTCAGTTACCTGGTAACTACACGTTACGGCCACGCCTGAGTTCTATCAGCAGTCTGAACTTTGCCGAAATGGAAAGCTTCCATAATTTCTTTACGGGCAAGGAGAAAGGAAATACCTGGGGTAACAACCTTATCACCCTGGGCGGCTCAGGAAATGATATTTATAACCTGAACTATCACATGACTACCGAGCATCAAAATTACTTCGGTAAAAACCCCACGCTGGGGCATACCGAAATTCTTGGTACGTCAAACGTGGGTAAAACGGTAGTGATGATGACTAAGGCTTTCGCCGCCCAGCAGTTCGGAACGCCGGAGTCTTTTCCACCTGAGAGGAAATTAAAGAAGTTAACTACAGTATTTTTCGACAAAGATCGGGCAGCGGAACCCGGTATACGTTCAATGGGAGGTGCTTACTTTCGGGTGAAAGAAGGAGAGCCGACTGGCTGGAACCCTGCGGCTTTGCCACCAACCAAACGAAATATTTCCTTTATGAAAGACCTGGTGAGGCTACTTTGTACGCTTAACAGTGAGCCGCTTGATGATTACCAGAACCGCCTGATTTCTGATGCCGTTGAGCGCCTGATGCAGAGGTCAAACCGCTCTTATCCGATCAGTAAGTTGCGACCACTCATTCTGGAGCCTGATGATACTGAAACCCGGCGGCATGGGCTTAAAGCACGCCTGAATGCCTGGGTGCAGGGAGGGGAATTTGGCTGGGTGTTTGATAACCCGGACGATACGTTTGATGTGGACAACCTGGACGTTTTCGGTATAGACGGAACGGAGTTTCTGGATAACAAAGTACTTTCCAGCGCCGCTTCATTCTATCTCATCTACCGTGTCACCATGCTGGCTGATGGCCGCCGACTCCTTATCTACATGGATGAGTTCTGGCAATGGATTAACAACGAAGCGTTCAGAGATTTTGTTTATAACAAACTCAAAACCGCGCGTAAGCTGGATATGGTGCTTGTCGTAGCGACACAATCGCCGGATGAACTAATTAAATCACCTATCGCGGCTGCCGTTCGTGAGCAGTGCGCAACACATATTTATCTGGCGAACCCCAAAGCGAAACGTAGTGAGTACGTAGACGAGTTGGAAGTGAGAGAACTTTATTTTGACAAAATTAAAGCCATTGACCCGTTATCTCGTCAGTTCCTGGTCGTCAAAAACCCACAGAGGAAGGGGGAAAGTGATGATTTTGCGGCTTTCGCAAGACTGGATTTGGGAAAAGCGGCGTATTACCTACCGGTTCTCAGCGCATCGAAACCCCAGCTTGAACTGTTCGATGAAATCTGGAAAGAGGGTATGAAGCCGGAAGAGTGGCTTGATACCTATCTGGAACGTGCAAACCTGATTTAAGGAATCCCTATGAAAAAGCATATCGTTGCGGCACTTATCGCCTCTGTTACGGTTATTTCTGGTGCTCAGGCTGGTGTTCCCGTTGCCATTGATGCAAACCCTGAATGGGCTGTCGAAGCGCAGCGCTGGACAGAACGCCTCAAACAGTGGCAGGACACCGTGAACCACTACCAGAAACAGATTAATGCCTATAAGCAGGAGCTGCTGACCAAAACGGGCATTCGTGATGTTCAGGGACTGGTGCAGTCTGCGCAATCTGTCAGTAAGGAGCTGGAGAATATTTACGACCAGGGGAACTCCTTCATTGATGATTACATTAAGAACCCGGAAGCCACCCTGTCTGAGCAAGCCAGATCACTACTGGCCGATTATAAGGTGACAAACACCTGTAAGGGGCTGGGATATACGGGCGACCTGGTGCGGGGCTGTGAAGCCTCGTTCCTGTCCCAACTGGCGGGGATCGAGTACGGCAATAAGCTGGAAAGTAAACTGCGTGAAGATAATCAGGAAATGGCCGACCTTATCGACCAGGTGAAGAACGCCCAGGACACGAAAGCCACGCAGGACGCGACAAACGCTGTATCTCTGGCAAGCCTGAAATTTAACAAGCTCAAATTTCAGTATGAAATGTATCGCGATAAGCAGCGCGATCTTGCAGAATACAAGGAGAAAATGTTACAGGCTGCTTTCCAGGAGAAACAATTAGGGGCTGTTAATAAAGAAACTCCAGTTGTTGATTATAAGGCAGCATTTGAGCAGCAGAGTTATGAAATGAACTGAGGGGGCATTTTGAAAAAATATGGATTAGTTGCGGCGTTGGGGCTTACATTCTTTCTTACCGGGTGTGAAGAGGTTAAATCTGTAGACTGGTGGCAGTCTCACGTAGACGATGCAACGAAAAAAGTAGCTGAATGCAAAAAGTCTGGGAGTGATAGCGAAAATTGTAAAAACGCTAAGGAAGGTTTGTTTAGGTATAAGCAATTACATCCTAAGCATGTTGACTATAAAGATGCATTCAAAAATGTATTGGGTAAAGATGGAAGTTAAAAGGAGCCACTATGGCAACTTCTAGGTATTTCCAGGCCGCTCATGACGTTATTGTTAAAACTCTTGACCAGTCTTTGACTGGTCAGTTAGATAACTTTTCTTCAATAGCGTCTCAGTTGGGTAAGTATGGTATTTCCATTTATATATTGTGGTATGCTTATACCACAATAGTTGGGAAGCAAAAAACCGCAGTGCAGGATTTTTTATGGAATCTATGTCGATTCTGGTTAATTCTTGTTTTTGTCAAAAATATGGGGGGGTGGTTAGATAGTGCAACTCAGGCCATTGATGGGCTGAAGGAAACATTTGCAGGAGGTGATCCTTGGAAATGGGTTGACGAGCTTTGGGAGAAAGTTCAGCAGGTAGCTGCATATCTTATGTCCAAAGATACTTCGAAGTATGTGAAAACAGATGGGGCAATCGCATCTTTATTAACATATGCTGGAGGGATAATTGCATTATTGCTAACTTCAATAGTTTATCTCGCCGCCGAAGTTACTATTAAGATACTTACTATTACCGCGCCGTTGTTTATTATTTGTCTTTCATTTGGTTTTTTAAGGCAGATGTTTAATAGCTGGCTTCAGTTAATATTTAGCTCATGCTTCATATTCTTGTTTTGTGGACTGGCAATTAAAGCGGGAATGACGTTCCTTAATGGCATTCTGACAATCTCGATAGCTAACGCAGATGAATTAAATCTGATATCAACAGGTGCTCAGGCCGGGGTTGCAGGTGCATTTATGGCCTGGATTATCTGGCAAGCCAAAACCTATGCTTCCCAGCTCGCAGGGGTAGGTGTTGAAGGCGCGATGCAAGGGGCAGCCGCAATGGGGATTGGTGCTGGCGTGTTCGGCGCTTCCCGTATGGGGCGTAATCTGCTTGGTATGGGTAAAAATGCAGGGATTGGCGCATGGAAAGGCGTTCGCCGTCAGGATGGAGGGTTCAACCAGTCTCCTGGTGTATCCGGTAAGTTGGGGAATCTGACCGGGCAGGGCGTTAATATTGGCGCTAAGAGGCTTCGCCAGGCTGCGATAGATGCGGCGAAAAAGAAATATGGAGGTTAACCGATTTATTATTTAAATCTGTCAACTCTGAGTATTCCGCAGTAAATATTCACTCCTCTATTTAGGTTCTCACATTATGAAACTACTTATCACGGCTATCGTGACGCTTTGCCTTGTCGGATGCCAGGCGTCACATAAACAACCTCCGGTATCCGGAAAAAGCGAACCTGTTAATTCAGCAGAGGTAATGCGCAATGGGGTTTAAACTCTCAGGATTAAAACTTCCCGGTTTTAACAAGAAAAAAGAAGTAACAGACTCTTCAACTACTTTTGAAGAGAAAAATGTATTGATGCAGGAGAAAATGAACCGCATTTATAAATTCGGTGGTATTGCAGGAATTGCCGTAGGTGTGTTGTCTCTGCTGGCACTGAATGGAGCGCTACCGTTAAAGAGTACGGTTGTCGAAGCTTATCTTATTAATGGTGTCACTGGCGTTGCTGAAAGACTGACTTCTGTTAAAAAAGAAAACCTCTCTGAAAATGAAGCGCTGGCGAAATACTTCATTACTCAGTATGTGAAGCGTCGTGAAGGGTATAACTATTTCAGTCTCCAGCATGATTATGATTATGTTCTGTTATACAGCGCTGAGAATGTGGCGACGGATTACAACGCTTTAATCAACGGCAACCAGTCACCAAAGGTTATTTATAATAAAGCGGAAAAAACCGCATCTGTTCAGGATAATCCGTCCGTGATTATCAGTCCGTCATCCCGGCGCGATGATAAGGATATGGGAGCATATATCCGGTTTAAATTAACCATTCGAAATGTCGCGACAGGCCAGGATGATTATGAATACTGGAACGTCCGGTTGACCTACCGTATTGAACCACAGGTCGAAATGGCATCGGGTGACCGAAACAATAACCCGCTTAAATTCGTTGTAACGAGCTATGTACGCGATAAAGAAGTGAAAGGGTGAAAACTATGAAAATGAATAAAGGAGCGCTAATTGTGGCGCTTCTGTTGGTGTCGCACGTCTGCCATGCAGCCGTTACGCCAGCAGCCAGCCGTTTTGATCCCCGTAATCAGATTGTCAGTTATAACCCGCAAAACACGACAGTCATAAACAGTGCGGTTGGCTATACAACCACACTGGTATTTGACGAGGATGAAACGGTCATCAGTGCCAGAACCGGCTTTCCCCAGGGCTGGGAAGTGAACAAAGAAGATAACCTGGTGTATCTCGAAGTGAAGCCCGTCAAACAGACCGTACAGAAGAACAGTACCGATGACAATGGCAACCAGTCTTCAGAGGTGGTCAGTGTAGCCCTTGATCCTGAAAACGACCTGGAACGCTGGCGAACAAACCTGTTTGTTCGCACAACAAAACGTAATTACAGCATGGAGCTGAACGCCCGAACGTTCCGGCAGCCGGATAAGATCGCGTTTGTTGTTAATTACCAGTACCCGCAGGAACGCCGGAAGGAGCAAGCCGAAATCGAGAAGAAACGGATTGAGGCTCTTAACAAGCGGCAGGAGGAGCAGGCAATCAACCGTTCTCTTGAAAATGCGAAGTCGCCCAAGAACTGGGATTACTGGAAGCGGGTAGCTGACGGCAGCCAGTCAATCAGCCCGGATTATGCGTATGACGATGGCCGCTATACCTGGTTTGGCTTCAGCCCCCTGAAGAAAATCCCCAGCGTCTTTGTTATGAGCGGCGAACAGGAAACGCTGACTAACCCGGTAGTCAAAAACAGCGGTAGTTTCACCGTTGTTGGTGTTCCTGTAGACCAGCGCTTTGTTTTGCGTATGGGAAATCAGGTTGTTGGGGTTGAAAACCGGGGCTTTGGCAAAGTCCGTCTTCCGGCAGGAGATACCGTTTCCCCGAACGTTGAGAAAGAGGTGATCCAGTGAGCGAACAGGAAAATAAAATCCCGACCGCTGTAGAAATTGAACAGGCACTACGGGAACGGCATCAGAAAGAAATTGAGCAAAACGATAAAACGGATAAGGGAGATGAAGATGACGGTAAATCAGTAAAACGCCTGGGTATCGAGAAGCTTAAAAAATCGCGTAAGGGGCTGGTGATTATTGTGGCCGCTTTCCTTCTGCTGGCCGCCGGGGTGTCTGTCTACTATATCCCGTCGATTATTCGTGCAATGTCCAGCGGTGATGATAAGCCTGCCAGTAATGCGGTATCTACTGGTTCAGTAAAACGCGCGACAGGACTCAGCGATGATGTTGATCCATTCAACACCAGGGAAGAACCGGCTAAGACGGAAGAACGGAAGGAAAGCAGCGGCAAAGCGGAAACGCCACCGGAAAAAGTACAACAAAACTTCAGTCGTGCGCTGGATGTGGCCTATGGGGGGAGCAGCTCTGCTTCCTCAAATTCCGGTGGTAGCTCATCAACGGCCAGCAATACCAGGAACGAGGGGGACGGCAGTGACAAACAGGCAGAGGTTCAGCCTGTTAATGCAGGGCAACCCGCGCAGCTTTCTAAAATTACGCGCGTTCCTTATGACCCTAACCTTTTCATTCCTGAAAATACCGCGATTAAGTGCTCGCTGGACAGACGATTTATTTCTGATCTGGCTGGCAAGCTGGTCTGTACGATTAATGAGGACGTATACAGTGCAAACAGGAATGTAAAGCTAATTGAAAAGGGAACAGCCGCATATCTGATGTATAAAACGGGCACGTTCAATCATGGTCAGGGAGCCGTGTTTATCGCTGCTACGAAGCTTAGAACACGTAAGGAACCTTTCATTGATATTCCGCTGATTGATACACAGGCGGCGGGAGCGCTGGGTGAGGCCGGGGCTTCAGGCTGGATTGACACACATTTTGCAGATCGCTTTATGGGCGCGATGATGGTTGGCATGATCCCCGATGTGGCACAGGCCGCAAGTGGAGCGGCTAAAAGTAATAAAGACAATCAGACCGACTATACAGCTAACAGTCGCCAGGCTTTTGCTGATATAGCACGCGAAGCGTTTGCAAACAGCGTAAATATCCCTCCAACGCTTTATAAAAACCAGGGGGAAATCATTACTCTGATCGTTGGTCAGGATTTGGATTTCTCCAGCATCTACAAATTAAAAATGGTGGGTACCCGGAGGTAATTTGATAACGCTGGATATCAAAGAGTTTTCAATGCTGTTAGGAATAAGGGAAAGCGAAATATACCATCATATTCGTAAGGGCATACCAATAAATGGCGTTCCTTTCCCCAAACCACTGAAACAAATCAAAACGCATCGATTTAATTACGAAGAAGTCATGCGTTTTATTGAAGATCTTAAAGGAAAAGGTGAATTATGAAGGATGCAGAGAACAGACATATTGTTTATGAAATAATAGATGAATACTTCCACCACTGGCTTAATGAAGTCGATGGTTTAACTGAAATCGCGGTAAATCGGCCTGATGAACTGTTTGTTAAAGTGAGTGGGAAATGGCAGCAGCATGAATTAAAAATGGATTTTAAAGATTGTATGTCATTTGCAGGGGCAATTTCTGATTATCATGATGGTGGGTCGGTTACGCCAGAATATCCCTTACGTTCTGTTACGCTCCCCGGAGGGGAGCGTGTACAAATAGTTATTCCCCCGGCAACGGAACGGGAAACGGTGTCTATTACAATCCGTAAGCCGTCCAGTGTGTTTATCGACCATGATACCTTTGTTAAACAAGGGTTTTACTCAAGGCTAAATCAAGGGGGGAAATTCAGGGATAAAGAAGATGAATTATCTTCAATGTTTAAAGATAATTGTTTTGAACAATTTGTCCCTGAATGCCTGGTTAAGGGTAAAACGATGGTATTTTGTGCCGGAACGGGGGCGGGTAAAACCACCTTTGCAAATGCCTGTCTTCAGTACATACCCCATCATTTACGATGTATTTCAATTGAAGATACAGATGAAGCAAAGTTCAGGTTCCACAAAAATCATGTGAAATTGTATTACCCGTCAGAAGGGGAAAGTAGCACTGTCAGTTCCGCTTCTCTTTTACGTTCTGGTTTTCGTATGAACCCGGACAGAATCCTCATGACTGAGGTTCGCGGCGCGGAAGCCTGGGATTTTCTCAAAGGCTCAAGTTCCGGCCATGCAGGGAACCTTACAACCGTCCATGAGAGCACCCCTGAAGATGCTGTGCTTGGACTGGTTCAACGGTGCTATATGAACCCTGAATGTCAGAATTTGCCTTATAACATTATATTGCGGAGGGTGTTAAGCAACGTCGATGTGATTATGAGTATTAAGTACATCGATGAGGAAGATAACCGATTTGCATCGGGTATTTACTATCGTGATATTCATTTTCAGGAATACTTTGAAAAGCTGAAGGAGTGATTATGTCTCTGAAACTACCCGATAAAGGCCAGTGGGCTTTTATCGGTCTGGTTATGTGTCTTGTGACGTATTATACTGGCTCAGTTGCTGTTTACTTCCTGAACGGAAAAACGCCGCTTTATATATGGAAGAATTTTGATTCCATGCTGCTGTGGCGGATAATAACAGAGAGTAATATACGGACAGATATCAGGTTAACCGCAATCCCCTCTCTTTTATCAGGTATGGTTTCGTCTCTCATTGTGCCTGTTTTTATTATCTGGCAACTGAATAAAACGGATGTTGCTCTTTATGGTGACGCGAAGTTTGCCAGTGATAATGATTTAAGAAAATCGAAACTTCTGAAATGGGAGAAAGAAAACGATACTGATATTCTTGTAGGTGCATATAAAGGTAAATACCTGTGGTATACCGCACCAGATTTTGTATCACTTGGCGCAGGAACCCGCGCAGGTAAAGGGGCTGCAATAGGTATTCCAAACCTGCTGGTCAGGAAACATTCCCTGATTGCATTAGATCCAAAACAGGAACTGTGGAAAATCACCAGTAAGGTACGTGAAAAACTGCTGGGTAATAAGGTCTATCTTCTTGACCCTTTCAACAGTAAAACGCATCAGTTTAACCCGCTTTTCTATATTGATTTAAAAGAAGAGAGCGGGGCTAAAGACCTGCTGAAGCTGATTGAGATCCTGTTCCCGTCTTACGGTCTGACCGGAGCGGAAGCACACTTTAATAACCTCGCGGGGCAGTACTGGACGGGGCTGGCAAAATTGCTTCATTTCTTTATTAACTACGACCCCTCCTGGCTTGGTGAGTTCGGGCTTAAACCTGTTTTCTCAATTGGTTCTGTAGTCGATTTGTACAGCAACATCGACCGGGAGCTGATACTCAGTAAGCGAGAAGACCTGGAGGGAACAAAAGGACTTGATGAAAACGCGCTGTATCATCTGCGCGATGCCCTGACCAAAATCAGGGAGTATCACGAAACCGAAGACGAACAACGTTCGAGTATTGATGGTTCGTTTCGTAAGAAAATGAGTCTGTTTTATCTTCCGACTGTTCGCAAATGTACAGACGGCAATGATTTCGACCTTCGCCAGTTGCGCCGGGAAGATATCACTGTTTATGTTGGCGTTAATGCTGAAGATATGTCCCTGGCCTATGACTTCC
This sequence comes from Enterobacter cloacae complex sp. IR5441, assembly GCF_049238215.1. Taxonomy (NCBI): domain Bacteria; kingdom Pseudomonadati; phylum Pseudomonadota; class Gammaproteobacteria; order Enterobacterales; family Enterobacteriaceae; genus Enterobacter; species Enterobacter cloacae complex sp. IR5441. The sequence continues at coordinate 10,599 of NZ_JBMKIA010000033.1, read as the reverse complement.
TCAACCTGTTCTTTAACTTCGTTGTGGAAGTCACGTTACGAGAAAACCCTGACTTTGACCCGACACTGAAACATGACTGTCTGATGTTCCTGGATGAGTTTCCGTCTATTGGTTACATGCCAATCATTAAAAAAGGTTCGGGTTATATTGCCGGGTTTAAACTCAAACTTCTGACGATTTACCAGAATATCAGTCAGCTTAATGAAATCTATGGTGTTGAAGGTGCCAAAACGCTGATGAGTGCGCATCCCTGCCGGATTATCTACGCTGTCAGTGAAGAAGATGACGCTAAAAAGATTTCGGAAAAGCTGGGCTATATCACCACCAAATCGACAGGTTCAAGCAAGACAAGCGGACGCTCAACGTCGAAAAGCAGTTCAGAAAGTGAGGCGCAGCGCGCCCTTGTGCTCCCGCAGGAGCTGGGAACGCTGGATTTTAAAGAAGAATTTATCATTCTTAAAGGTGAAAACCCGGTTAAAGCTGAGAAAGCCCTCTACTTCCTCGACCCGTATTTTATGGACAGGCTGATGATGGTAAGCCCCAAACTTACCGAGTTAACCGCCTCTCTGAATAAGACTAAAAAAGTATTGGGTGTTAAAGGGCTTAAATATCCTTCTAAAGAAAAAATGCTCTCCGTCGGTGAGCTGGAGTCAGAGGTTTTACTATGAAAAAAATGTTAATGGTCAGTGTCCTTTTTCTCTCTGCCTGTTCCTCTCCGCCTGAACCACCACAGGTTGACTGGGAACAGAATCCTGAAACGGTGAATACACAATTAATGGACTGGCAACCGACATACTCAGTTATTAAATCAGACAAGGTTAATTCATCGTGGGTTAAGGTTATCCATAATTTCAGGCCTGAAAACCGCCTTTACGATGATGCTGTTTTTTATTCTGTTGCACATTCTGATTCAGTGATTGTTGAAACCAGTAACGGAACAGACTTTTTCACAGCTAAAAACTGGTTGAGGGCGAACGGTGCAAACGGTGTCATACAGTATCGTTATAAAATGAACTGTTTTTCTTGCCGGACTACCAGTGTTTATTTATCACGATAACGCCGGATTAATAAAATTCTTGTAATTTTATTGAGCCGGGGTTGAACAACCGCAGGGCGTTAGTTGCCCGTTATCCATGAGGTGTATATGAAAAAGACCGTAACCACGGCAGTGCTGCTTTGTGCGTTCGCTGCCGGAACTGCTCATGCTGAGGAAAAGGCCGACCCGAACGATCCATGTGCAATGGTGTTATGCCTTGCCGGAAAACTTGACGGAAGTAGTCCGGCAGAATGTGACCCGATGTATAAAAGTTTTATGTCAATCAGGAAAAAGAATAAACATGGTTTTTTACCCGATCACACGGCAGATGCCAGAAAGAAAAAACTAAATGAATGTCCTGCGGCTGATGCAGGTACAGTAAGTAAAATTATTTCAAGCTTTGGCCGATTGAAAAACTTTTAATTCTGTTTGATTTAATTCTGATGTGAATACGCAAGTTTCAGGTTTGAGACTGGAACTTGCGAACATTTTTTACAGGGGTGGGAGGATGAAAATTATTAACGTACCTGATGCAAGAAGTGTGAGAATTGCCGGAATTGAAATTATCGATAGTGTCAAATCGGTCGCTTCTGTTTTTACTGAAATTTTGTTGTTTATGGTCTGGTTTCCGGCAATTGTCTATGGGCTTTATCGTTTTGTTATCGTTTTGTGGGATGCTTCCTTAAAGCCGCAATCGCTCATTGAGTTTATTAATTTCATGGTTGAGTTATACAGCTATGTACTTCCTTCGTTGGCTGTTATCGCAGTGGCTTTAGTCGTCGTTTTATCCATTTTTAAAAGACTCTCAGCAATATGGGAGGGAAGAAAGCAATGAGACATTTTTTTAATGTTCTTTCCTTTGCTGTTGCCCTGTTGCCAGCTACATTGTGTGCTGCTCAGATTCAGGGGAAAGTTATTCGCGTTCTCGATGGAGATACCATCGAAGTTAAAACACTACCCGCGAAAATTGTTGTGTATGAAGTTCCGATTCGAGTCCGATTGATAAATATCGATGCACCGGAAAAAAAACAACCCTTTGGTCGCTGGTCAACCAATCAACTTAAAGCCCTGCTGGCAGGGCAATCAGTTACCGTCTCTTATACGCAAACAGATCGCTACGGGCGAGTCCTGGGACGAGTGGTGACAGCGAACGGCACTGAGGCTAACCGCCAGCAAGTGCTAAAAGGGGCTGCATGGGTTTATGACAGGTACAACACCGATAACTCATTACCGGCTCTGCAACGGGAAGCTCAGACACAGAAGCGCGGCCTGTGGGCTGACAGTAATCCCGTTCCTCCGTGGGAGTGGCGTCATAAACAAAACTGACGCGCTTCGCTTGTCCAACCCCTCCTCTGCCTGAAGAAAATCTTCAGGCAACGTCACGGTTTTTAATATACATGGTGCGCATATGGGTAAATTAACTCTGGTAGAGCAGGCTTTACGGCTCCATAAAGAATATTACGGTGAAGATAATTTTGGTACTGTCGTAAAGGATTGTGATTACTATCCTAAAGTGGCAGAGATTTTTATAAACAGAAAGAATCGTAAAATTTATTCGAATCTTGATATCGAACCCGTTGCTTCAACCGTCGTTCATACGGGAAGTAGCCCTGTTATGGCTAAAGCCGGGAGGATTAAAAAGCTTATGTTTAAAGATGGTTCGGGAGCATACCGGATTCATCTTGGTCAAAATGAAGTGGTTCATATTATTCGCTTCATTCTTAACTCTAAAGTCAGAATGGAGTACGCAGTTGGCACAACCAAAAGTATGTCGATGCTTCATAATCTTTGCGAAGCTGGACGCGCTAAATTAAACCGCTCTTTACCCCGTAAAGGTATCTGGAAAATCGGGTGTTACGACGGCGTTTATTATCACGGTAAGGCAAGGAAGGAAGAAATAGAAAACGCTTTACGTTTTTCTGTTCATCCAAAGTTTAATGAGCTGGAGAATGACTTTAATCAGTTCTTTTCGGATATTGATTTCTACACCCGTTATGGTCAGTCAGGAATGCGAAAAGTGCTTTTTACTGGTCCTCCGGGCACAGGGAAAACGACTATCGCAAAAGCTTTGGGGGCAAAATATCAGGATAAATATGTATTTGTTTATGCTGATGATTACTTTAAAGATGTTTGCTATGCCGCAGCTCAAAAGAAAATACCCGTTATCATAATAGCTGAAGAGGTTGATGAACTTTATCGGGCTGATGCCGGAACGTTAAGTTTTCTTGATGGGGCTGATACACCGCGAAATCTTGCCGGGACATATGTTATTTTTTCAACGAACTATCCTAACCGGATTGATCCGCGCATCAGAAAACGCCCTGGCAGAATTGACAGAATCATATCTGTAGGTGCTTTTCGGACTAAAGCCGCTGCCGCTTGTGCCAAAATGTACTTACCAGACGATATAAATATTGACCTTAAAGAACTTGGCGCGGTGCTGGACAGAACGACTCCTGCTGAAATAAAGGAGATAATAAATATTGCTATTGGCATGATTCGCGGAACAAAAAACGAATTAACAGTAGATGTAATCAAGAATGCGCGTGCCTTTTTGAAAGGAACCCTTGACCTTAGTGTGCAGGAGGCAGAAGAAGACATAGAGGAAAGGGAAGAAATCTTTAAAAAGAATGGTGCGCAGCCTGACTATTCAAGTTACCTTGAGGATTGATTAATGAGACTTTTTATTGCAGAAAAACCGTCTTTAGCAAAGGCTATTTTTGAAGGACTGGGCGGAAATCCCAATACAGAAAAGAAAAACGGCTATTTTGAACACGGTTCTGATGTCGTTACCTGGTGTTATGGTCATATGCTGGAGCTTTACGACCCACAGGATTATGACGACAAATATTCCAACTGGCGTTATAGTGATTTACCCATTAAAGCGGTTTATCCGCCAAAATATAAAATCAAGCCTGAATCAGAAGCACAGACCCGCATTATTTTGTCTCTTATCGATAAAGCCGACAGCATCGTTCATTCAGGCGACCCCGATGATGAAGGATGTTTGCTGGTTGATGAGATTCTGGGTTATGCCGGAAACAAGAAACCCGTCCAGCGACTGCTTGTTGCCGACCTCAACCTTGCGCCAGTGCAAAAATCACTGTCGAATTTACAACCTAACGATAAATTTCGCGGTATGACGTTAAGCGCCCTGGCGCGTTCCCTGTGCGATCAGGGTTTTGGCTATAACATGACGCGGGGATGTACATTAAAAGGCCGTGAGAAGGGCTATGACGGCGTTCTGAACGTTGGCCGGGTACAAAGTGCCGTTCTTGGTCTGGTGAACATGCGCACGCTGGCGAACCAGAATCACACAGAAAGCTTTTATTACGATGTATTCGCCAGTCTGTCGATGAACGGGCATCAGATTAAGGCGAAATATCAGACAACAGACGACGATCAGATAGACGAGAAAAAACGCCTGATCTCCGAAGCTCAGGCCGCGCATATTGCCGGACGTGTTACGGGTAAGGATGCTATTGTTACTATCGCGACGACAAAGCCGGAAAATAGCAAGCCTCCGCTTCCGCTTAACCTTTCCACGCTTCAGCAGCTCTGCGCAAAGCGATTTGGTTATTCTGCAAAAGATACGCTCGATGTGATGCAGGGGCTGTATGAAACTCACAAGCTTCTGACCTATCCACGTTCTGACAATCGCTATCTTTCAGATGAGCATTATTACCAGGCCGGAGATATTGCCACTGCTATAGCGGCCACCGTACCCGAACTGGCGTCTGCGATCGTAGATATGGATAAAGGCCAGAAACACAAAGCCTTTAATGCCAGTAAGATTGAGGCGCACCACGCCATCATCCCGACGACAAAAAGCGGAGCCGGTATTCAGCTTAATGAAAAAGAGCGGAACGTTTATAACCTGGTGTCCGTCTACTTTATCGGGCTGTTCTACCCGGATGCGATCCGCAACAAGACGAAAATCCACTTTGATATTAAGGGGGATACCTTTACGGCCACACAGAGCGTTCTGGTACAAAAGGGCTGGGAAGCGCTGGGTAAGGATAGTGATGACGAGGACGAAACCGAAGATGCCGGAACGGACGGTTTTGACCTTTCATTGCTGAAATTTAATGACAGCGGCCTGTGTGAATCGGCAGACGTGGACAAGAAAAAGACTACACCACCTCGCTATTTCACAGAGTCAACGTTACTGGCCGCCATGACGAGTGCGGCAAAATTCATTGATGATCCGGCTCTCAGAAAGGCGCTGGAAGCGAAAGACGAGGGCAGCAGTGATCGTGGCAGTATCGGAACGGAAGCCACCCGCGCGGGTATTCTTGAGAAACTGGCGGCAAATACCGGGCTTATCTCCATCGAAAAAGAAAAGGGGTATTCGGAGCTGGTATGGAAAACCACAAAACAAGGCCAGGAGTTTTGCGCTGCACTGCCTCCTGAAATCACTAAACCGGATATCTCCGCTCTGTGGGCTGAAAAGCAGTCTCAGATCAAAGCCGGAGAGCTGACAGTTGAGGAGTTTATTAAGGAAAATGATGAGTACGTCCAGGGGTTAATCGACGAGCTGGACAGGAACGGAATTTCGATTTCTTCAAATGCCACGCCCTGCCCGGTTTGTAACAACGGTTTCCTGCGTAAGCGTAAGGGGCAAAATGGCTTTTTCTGGGGATGCTCCTGCTACCCTGAATGCAAGACAACATTCCCGGACAAAGACGGCAAACCGGATATGGAAGCAAAATCCAGATCAGAAGGTTCCATGTCCCGGCTCGAAGCCCCCTGCCCTTCATGCAGTAAAGAAATTATTATCCGGCCTAAAGGCTTTTTCTGTTCCGGGTGCGAGTTTAAAATCTGGTCTGAAGTGTCAGGAAAAAAACTGACACAAAATCAGGTTGAGACATTAATCAAAAAAGGTAAAACCGGAGAGATTAAAGGCTTTACCAGTAATAAAACCGGGAAAAAGTTTGACGCTGCAATTGTTTTGCAGGATAAAACTACGGGTAAACTTGGGTTTCAGTTCAGTAAAAAATAAGGATTAACTCGATGAGTGAAAATGAAACGTTTGACGCAACAAAAAAGCTACTCCTGAATATTCGCTCTGTTCGTGTTTTTGCGCGAGAAACCAGCTTTGAACAACTGCTGGAAATGCAGGAAAAGCTTAACGCCGTGATCGAAGAACGTCGTGAAGAAGCAGAGCGTGAGGCAGCAGAACGCGCAGAGCGCGAAAGAAAGCGCCAGGAACTGCTCCAGTTGATTGCCGGAGAAGGTTTTTCACCGGAAGAACTGCTTGGCCTGTCCGAAGATGCGCAAAAAACACGCAAAAAGACGTTGCCAAAAGCGCCGCCTAAATATCAGTTTGATGAAAACGGCGAAACGAAATACTGGTCTGGTCGTGGCCGGACACCAAAACCAATCGACGAAGCGTTAAAAGCTGGCCGTTCTCTTGATGAGTTTCTCATCAAAAAAGATGCTTCCAGCACTGCTGGTGACGAACAGTAATCTAACAAGCCTCTGACACTGCGTCAGAGGCTTTTTTTTAGCAAAAAGGGCGCGGGGGGTTATGGTGAAGAAATCTTTGGATATCTTCGCGGGGATAAGGGAAGTAGTCTCTGATATCTTTGGTTTCTAACTTACCAGTGCAGTGATACGTCTGAAAATAGATCCACTCTGCTATTGTTTTGTAGATGTGATTTCCCATGTTCGCGCTTTGAGAACCATACTGCATGACTTGTGCATCCAGGTCATTACACATCTCCGGCGGAGTGAGTACATGATATGTCCTGCATAACAGCGGGCGGTAATTGTAGATTGAGCATGTTCCCTTCTCAGACAAAAACGGACATTTTGACTCATGCCCGGTCGTAAGCGGGTTGTCTCTGGCAGTAAGTTTACTTGCTTGTGCAATATGTGTTGCCTCAAGCGCGGTTAAATGAACATCCATTTTACAGCACGAAGAGCACCCCTTTTGACAGGAGGTAAACGTGCTCACAAATTCTTTGTTAAAACGATCCAAAAAGGCGTACATCTGTTTTAACTTGAGGTAAATATTACCGGATTGAGTATTGAGTTTATTTATGAGTGCCTTTAACTCATCGAAATACTTATCAGGTACGGGTTTCAGATTGGTATAGCCGGGTAATGTTTCGCCTGGCTCCAGGTGGATCACTGAGTTAGGTTTGATATCCATTGCTTTTGCTTCCTATATTCTTCTCGCGCTGGTTGTTCATTTGACACTAAAACAAGCGTCATACAATGGCAAGGTGTCAAGCCCAGCAGTAAATCACGCTTGCCAGCAAACCAGTTTCCTGCAGCCGGTTTGGCCGTTGATTTTTGCCAGCAATATTACCCGCTCGATGCCCGCCCTGGGCGTGAAATTGCCAGCAAAAAAGATTGCCGCTATCAAAGGTGTGGTTTATATTATCTGTATCGTACGATACAGATAATGGAGAAGCTTAATAGATGACTGAAAAAATCACTGACGAGGAACTGGCAGATTTGTTGGAGGCGCTCAAAAGAGCACATGGTATGGGCGTTTGTTCAAAGGCGGTTAAGCTGGCACAGCGTTGCGCTGATGTGTTCCCTGCTATTGTTGCAGAGTTACAGGAATATCGGAACGCCGCTAAGCGAACTTCAGCATGACAAGAGCCACGGAACGCGCTTACAGCGAGCTACAACAGGCGTTTGATTTCTATAACCAGCGCCTTTTTGACGGCGAACTCCCTGACTGTCTGATTACGTTCCAGCGCGGCAAGAACACAATGGGCTATTTCAGTTACAGGCGCTTTGTTGCTGCTGACGGCAGCGGCAGGATGATTGATGAAATCGCCCTCAATCCTGAATACTTCCCGGTGTACCCGCTTATTGAAGTCATGCAAACGCTGGTTCATGAGCAGTGCCATATGTGGCAGTACCACTACGGCAACCCGTCGCGTAAGACGTACCACAATGCGCAGTGGGCGGCAAAAATGGAAAGTATCGGACTTATGCCCTCCTCCACCGGGAGACCTGGTGGTGCGAAAGTCGGCCAGAAGATTAATGACTATCCGATCCCTGGTGGCCGCTTCCAGCGCGTCACACTGGAACTGTTCCAGGGGCAATTTGCTTTGAGCTGGTTTGATCGCTTCCCTGTCCAGGTCGAACAACAAAAAGATATGACCGCCGTAATAGAGCAATGGCGCGAAACGCTTGCTCTGGCGCATCAAAATGCTGAGGCCGGGATTGATATAGAAGCGGTGCTTTCTATGGCTCTGCTGCCGTCAGTGTCACCGCAGAACGGGAGCCATTCAGATGATATGGCCGGGAGCAATGACAATGATTTGTCAGTTGCAGCATTTGAGGACAAGCCAAAACGAAATAAAGTTAAATATCAGTGTCGCGGGTGTGGCGCTGCCGTGTGGGGCAAAGCCGGACTGAATATTGAATGCGGCGATTGCGAGCTGGCTTTCATCGAAAATTAATTGCCAGCAAATTTTCCCGGTCACATCTGTTGGCCAGTGTTTTTTGCCAGCAAAGTTTCTTCCCGGGTTCGCGCCGGCAGCGCAAAAATGACAGCAAAAGAGGGGTATCATGGGGCATTACACAATCAGAACGAATGACGACGAAGATCAGGCCATTAAAAAGGCGCAGGAAGCGACCGGACAGGCATCAGCCAGCAAAACCTTTATGACGGCTATCCTTGAGCTTCAGCGTAACAGAGACGAGATGGCGCAGCTACGGCGTGAACTGGCGCAGGAAAAAGCGCGGAGTCAGGAGCTGGTATCATCGGTAAAACAATTCCGTTCCAGCCTGAACAATCTGTTTGATCTGGCTGACAACCCTTAAATAACAAGGAGCGAAACGTGCATACCACAAATGCGATTATCCTGTGCCTGGTGTCATATCCCTGCATCGTTGCATGGGTTATCTATAAAAACAGATTTGTCGATTACTTGTTTTTAACTCTGCTTGCTTGTTTGGGGAGCATTTTTTCAGTCGTATTGTATAAACAGCCCGACTACTCATTGACCATATATCAGGCCGTTGCTGTCGGCTATGCTGCCGTGATCATGCCAACGGTGTTAGTTTTGAGTGTCGTTAATATCTTCATGGGAAAAGCAGAGAGAACGTGCAAATGAATACACTGGCTGCACTGGAAAATACGTTTCGTGATATGAGAAAGCATGGCTGCCAAACAGTCATGGTCACGCAGTCTTTAGCTGATTTTGGCCGCTACAGCTATAAACCGCGCCCTGCATTTCAGGACTGGATCGAACGGCTGAAGACTGGCGAACGTCTGCCGCGAGGCCGTTACTTTGTTGGCAAGAAGCCTGGTGGCCGCCTGGTGCTCATTGATGAATTGGGGGGAACATGGACAGAAAAAGTAACAGTGATTCATACCAACGCTGGATGATAGAGAAGGCTGACAAAAGGGAAAGGACGCAAATCAGTATGTCGTTCGTAAAGATGAAGGACGTACTTTTTAACGTGCTGGCTATCGGTACTGTTTTAGCAGCCCTGGTGGTGATCTTTTATGAAGTGCAAAGCAGCTTATAAATTGATGGCCGTTGACAATGAATGTCATACTACCTGACCGGGCAATGCCGGAAGATTTCTTTCACGGGTGATGGTTTGTGATCCCGGCATTGTTCCGGCGCTCTCTCGTAAATTCTCGCGCCCAATCCCCCTCGCAAAACCTCAGAATTCACGTAACGCACCGCGATTTCGGCAACCATCAACCCTAACGTCCTTATGTTGTTGGGTTTGCCGCAGAACAATTTATTCATTTAAAATAGATTTAAACGAAGCGGGAAACCGCAGACGTAAAAAAACCGACTGGTGAGGTCGGCTTTTTTACGGTTCCGGTGCGAGCTGGTAACTCAGCCCGGAAGGGAAACTCTCTACAACTGACAATAGTATGATAATCCGTGAAGCCTGATTATGCAATATGACGGGCAGTGACTGTGCGTTAACGGTTTGCCTGAACGTTAGATAAACGTATAATCAGAGGGTTAGCTCTGTGGTGAGTCTCTCCCTGCATTCCGCTAAATGCGGCATGAACAGGTTCAAAGTCCTGACAGGTAATACAGGTGGTGCTGGTTATCTGTGCTCTGGCAGGAGTGAGACTCTCTACAACTGACAAGACGAAGAGAAGCCGTGGTGACAGGCAGTGTAAGAGCAAGCCACGGTGTCTTTACTCCATTTATGGAGAAAACGGATGATTAACCTGTTAATCATCGTTCTGAGGGCGGTAGCGGCGCTTGCAAACGCGCTGATTGCCATTCTGGAACTGATCCGCCAGTTCATCGACTAATGAACACGGAAACGTAATTAAGGCCGGAGGAACACCACCTCCGGCCTTTAATAAAAATATAGTTTAGTTACAACATTCACTAGTCTGTACTAACCACCACACACCTGACCTTCTGCGCACAAGTTACCTTTAATCACTCCTAAACAGGCATTTCATGAAACTCCCCTGTTCTTGCATCGGTAACAGGGGTCTGACGCTCAGTGGAACGAAAACTCACGTTAAGCAACGTTTTCTGCCTCTGACGCCTCTTTTAATGGTCTCAGATGTCCTTTGGTCACCAGTTCTGCCAGCGTGAAGGAATAAT
>NZ_JBMKIA010000032.1:0-36715 GCF_049238215.1 Enterobacter cloacae complex sp. IR5441 | reverse complement strand
GTTCGCACATCTTGTTGTCTGATTATTGATTTTTCGCGAAACCATTTGATCATATGACAAGATGTGTATCCACCTTAACTTAATGATTTTTACCAAAATCATTAGGGGATTCATCAGTGTAAAGCCCGCCTGGCGAGCCAGGTTTTTACGTTTTAAAGCCATGATTTAACCTACCATATTATTAAGTTGCAGAAGCGGTTGTAATATTGACAGAACGATGAATAAAACAATCGTCGCCATGGATACCACCAGCGCCGGTTCAAAGACCGACAGCGTTAATGTAATTCGATGTTGTAAGGCCGATTCCTGATTTTCCGCCGCGCGATCCATTAAATTACCTAATTCCCCGCTCTCTTCACCGGAGGCAATCATATACAGCATGGTGGGGGGGAATAATTTCGCCTGTTCCAGCGCCGCATACAGCGACGCCCCCTGACGCACGGTGTCGGCGGCCTGCTCCAGCACCTGCCGGGCATAGCGGTTTTCAATACCGTCCATCGCGATATACATTCCCTCTAGCAGCGGCACGCTACTGGCCTGCAAAATGCTCAGGGTACGGATATAGCGGGCGCTGTTGATGGCGCAGACCAGCTTTTTAATCGGCGAGCCGTTCACCAGCCAGCTGTGCCAGCGAAAACGGTTTTTGGCATTCCTCAGCCAGGTTTTGAAGCCGATAAAGCCGCCCCCCAGAATGCCCACAATATAAATGCCCCAGGCTTGCAGGAAATCACTTACCGCAATCAGCGTCCGGGTGGTGATCGGCAGCTGCTGCTTCATGTGGGTAAACTGCTCGATCACCTGCGGCACCACCGCCACCAGCAGGATGCTGATGACCGCGATGGCGACCACGGTGAGGGTTATCGGGTAGACCATTGCCTGCGTCAGCTTGCTTTTCATCTTCTGGCGCTGCTCGTTGTACTCCGCCAGCTTTTCCAGCACGTCGCCCAGGTGACCGGTTTTCTCCCCGGCCATCACCAGCGTGCAGTAAAGCTTGTCGAAGGTGCGCGGAAACTGGCTGAAGGCATCGAACAGGGTGTGGCCTTCCACCACCTTCTCGCGGATCTCCACCACCATCGCCGCCAGCTTTTTGTCTTCCGTCTGCTTTGAGATCGCTTTCAGCGCGCTCTCCAGCGGCAGCGCGGCGTTGACCAGCGTCGAAAGCTGACGGGTAAACATCGACAGCACCGGAGTGGAGAGCTTCACCCCGGTTTTCGCTTTCCCGCCAGCCGCCGTTTCGCGGGTTTCGGTGATGCTGACGGGCATCAGCTTTTGCTCGCGAAGCCACTGGCGAACCTGCTTCTGCCCCTCGGCCTGTAACGTCCCGCGCTGTGTTTTCCCCGCGGCATCCGTTGCCGTCCAGGCGTAGAAAGCCATTACGCATCCCCCCCACGTTCGGCGGTGACGCGCATGACCTCTTCCAGAGACGTCACGCCGCCGATCACCTTCAGCAGCCCGTTTTCACGCAGGCTGTAGGCATGCTTAAAAAGCTGCGTTTCGAGGGACATTTCGTCCTTATCTTCATGGATGGCGCGGCGCATGGCGCTGTCCACCACCAGGAATTCATGGATACCGGCGCGGCCCTGATAGCCGCTCTGACGGCAGTGTTCGCACCCCACCGCGCGGTAAATCGCGTCTGGCGGCGCGGCCATAAAGCTGAACAGCGCTTTTTCATTGGCGTCCAGCGGACTGGTGGTCCGGCAGTGCGTACACAGCCGACGCACCAGACGCTGGGCAATGACACCGAGCAGCGATGAACCGATTAAGAAGGACTCCAGCCCCATATCCCGCAGACGGGTTATCGCCCCTGCGGCACTGTTGGTGTGCAGCGTCGACATCACCAGGTGACCGGTCAGCGACGCCTGCACCGCAATCTGGGCGGTCTCACCGTCGCGAATTTCCCCGATCATCACCACGTCCGGGTCCTGACGCAGAATGGCGCGCAGCCCGCGGGCAAAGGTCATGTCCACGCGCGGGTTAACCTGCGTCTGCCCCACCCCTTCCAGCTCGTACTCAATCGGATCTTCCACGGTCAGAATGTTGCGTTCGTGGCCGTTCAGCGCCGAGAGTATGGCGTACAGCGTGGTACTTTTACCGGAACCCGTCGGGCCGGTAACGAGGATGATCCCGTGCGGGCGGTCGATCAGCCCTTTCAGCTTCTCCAGCTCTTCATCAATCAGCCCCAGCTTGTTGATGTCGGGCTTGAGATTGCTTTTATCGAGCAGGCGCATCACCACGCGCTCGCCGTACTGGGACGGAATGGTCGAGACGCGCACGTCGATGGCCTTGCGACCGATGCGCAGGGAGATACGGCCATCCTGCGGGAGGCGTTTCTCGGCGATGTCGAGTTTCGACATCACCTTGATACGCGACACCAGCAGCGGGGCGAGCTTACGCGCCGGTTGCAGCACCGGGCGCAGCACGCCGTCAACGCGAAAGCGTATGCTCAGGGTGCGCTCGAAGGTTTCGATATGAATATCCGACGCGCCGTCCTTCACCGCCTCGCCGAGAATGGCGTTGATCAGGCGGATCACCGGCGAGTTTTCGTCGTTATCGAGCAGATCTTCGTTATCCGGGATCTCCTCGGTTAACGCCATCAGATCGATATCCGCGTCCATGTCGTCCACCAGCTGCTGCGACACGCCGCTGCTCTGCTGCCAGATTTTAGCCAGCATCTCGTCAAACGCTTCCGGCGCCAGGGTGATCGGGACGAATGCGCGTCCCAGCACCCGGCGCACCTCCAGCAGTGCTAATGCCGGGGTGTCCTCACGGATATAGACGTCATTGTTGTAAAGCAGAACGCCGTTATCTTTTGCGTAGTTGCTGCTACACAGGGTTTTAGTCAGTTCGTCCACGTTTCCCCTCCGCCTTACTCTTTAAACGGATTGCGTGCCGCGGAGGTTTTCGCGGGTGCGGCGCTGGCGGCAGGGAACGCTGGCAGTACGGCGTTGTCCGTCGGTTCAATAATGCCCAGCTTCTTCTCTTCCGCTCGCTGCATCTGGCGCACCCGGATCTGGTCGTATTTCTCTTTCGAGGCTGCGCTGTAGTTGTCGTCGTCACGCAGGACGGTGGTATGAATAAACACCATCAGGTTGCGTTTAGAGGTATCCTGCGAGGTGTAGCGGAACAGCTGCCCGACCAGCGGGATATCGCCGAGCAGCGGCACTTTGGAGACCGACTGTTTGGTCACATTTTCCATCAGACCGCCGAGCACCACCGTCTGGCCACTGTGGACCATCACTTCGTTATTGATCGTGCGCGTGTTGAAGGTTGGGCCGAGGCTGGAATCTTCCGTTGCGCTGTTGTCGACGCTGGATACTTCCTGCTCAATCTTCAGGTGGATCATGTCGCCATCGTTGATTTGCGGCACAATCTTCAGCTTGGTCCCCACGGTTTTACGCTCAACCGAGTTAAAGACGTTGTCGCCGCTGGTGGTTTGCGAACCGGAAAGCACCGGCACATCCTGACCGACGTTGAACGACGCTTCTTTATTATCCAGCGTGACCACGCTTGGCGTGGAGAGGATGTCGTTTTTACCGTCGGTGGAGAGCGCGGTCACCAGCGCACCGAAATCACCGTTAAAGAAGCCGGTCGCAAGGCCCGTGAAGCTCGCCCCTTTCATGGTGCCATTTTTAATCTGGCTGATTGGCAGGCCGGTAGCGCCAAACTGCACGCCGCCGTGCTTGCTCGTCCACTGCACGCCAAGATCCAGGCCGTTGCCGTCCTGCACTTCGGCAATGATCGCTTCCACCAGCACCTGCGGACGGCGAATATCCAGCTTGTCGATCACCTTCTCCAGGGAGTTCATCACGTTAGGCTGCGCGGTGATCACCAGGGAGTTGGTCGACTCGTCGGCGGTAATGTTCAGGTCTGTTGAGGCGCTCGCGGTTTTCGCTTTGGCCGCGCCCGGCTTGTCTTTCAGCTGCTCGCCAATCCCCGTCAGCACCGGTACCACTTTGGTGGCGCTGGCATATTTGAGGTAGAAGACGCGGGTGTTCCCCTCGTTATTCTGCTCGCGATCCAGCTGATGGATAAGGGAACGGGTACGCGCGCGCGCATCTTCCGAGCCGCTGATCACCAGGCTATTGGTTTCGTCATCCGCCACCACCTTGGTCGCCAGCTGCGGCGCATTCTGCCCCTTCTGCTCTTCGTTGTTGAGGTTATTCAACATATCCGAAAGCTCTTTGGCAGAGGCAAAGCGCAGCGGGATGATTTCGCGGCGCTGAATACCGTCTTTATCGACGCGCTGAACCAGATCCACCAGTCGGTTCACCACCGAGGCTTTACCGGTTAACAGCAGGACGTTGGACGGCTCAAAGTGGACCACATTCCCGATGCCGGTGGCATCGTTGAGCTGGCGCAGCAGCGGGGCCAGCTCGCGAACGGGTACGTTTTCCATGCGCACCACGCGGGTGATAATCTCGTCACCTTTGCCCGGGTTTTTGCTGTCTGCCAGCGGCGCACCGGCGGTACGCGCTACGCTTGAGCGCACCACTTTGACCATGCCGTTGTCCATCGGGATCACCGACAGGCCGTAGAGATCCAGCACGCTCAGGAAGAACTGGTAATACTCATCCTCCGTCAGCACGTTGTAGGTTCTGACCGAGACGGTTCCCTGGACGGACGGATCGACCAGAATAGTTTTGTTGAGATTGCGACCTACCGTATCGATAAACTCGCGAATATCAGTATTTTTAAAACTTGCGCTAAAGTTAGCTGCAAGCAGCGAACTGGAATATAACGACAATGCGGTCAGCGCCACGCACGCCCAGGGAAATTTTTTCATGTCTGCACACTTATTAATTATTTAGAACATTAACCCGAATATTTTCAAGGTGAGCGTGACGTCGTACGATGACCTCCGCTTCTTTCATTTTCGACCAGTTGGCAATAATGCTTTTCGCTTTTGCTTCATCGGTCATATCGACAGAGTTAACCTGAATCGCCACATCGCCTTTTTCCAGACCTGACTGACTGTAAAAGGCGGAGGCATTCCTTGGGTTTATCCTGTAGCCTTCCAGTCGGCCTTTTTCAATGATGGGTTTTAACACCAGATAATCATCAAGATGCACACTCTCTGCGCCAGCATCTTTCGTCGATTTTGTAACCGGGCCGCTCTCCACGCCCCCCTTAAAATAGTCCGGTTTATTTAACGCCAGTACCTGCGTAGCACCTTCATAATTAACCACCACATTATCTTTGTTTATTTCCTGAATAAATGCGTCGTTAAACCCGGCGAGCGGTTCACCCTCGCGGTAGCTTCGCTGGCCGCCCGGGGTTTTGATGACAGCGAAGGAGAGCCAGGCGTCATCACTGCGCACAATGCCTTCAATCTCCGCCGCCAGCGGGGGTTTTGCCGCAGCCGATAAGTTCTCCTGACGGACGGCAGCCGTAAAAAGCGTGAAGGGTTTGTCTTCGCGCGTTTTTTTCAGCGGCTGTAGGTCAGAATTAGCAAACTTATTCATAACTTTTTTATAATCTTTAAAGGTGAGATAGCCTTGCTGGCCACAAAAAATGAGCAGCAAAAACATAATACAAGGCGTTATCCACCGTGACAGAAATGAGAACCTCATTTTTTATCCGGCCTATAGCAAAGCAAAAATAAGCAGCGTCATACTGCGCCAATATGGAGGAAAATAGTAATAAGCTGTTGCAAACGCGACCACTGACTTCGCCACCAACTTTCATAAAGAAAAATATTGACCGTATAAATTCCAGATGTTAGGCGCAGCCGGCTGGATATTTTTACTCTGTCTGCAAATTGACCGCTCAGGGGCATTACCTTACTTTCTGCTGCTGTTGCTATTCCTAATCAGAGACGGTAAGTCGTTATGTATCAGAGTCACTTTAATTTTAAAAATCCGCCATTCAGGACAATCACCCGTTTATCCGGTGATTTTCTGGTGCCTTATCATCAGGACGTGTTCAACCTGCTGAAAGAGAAAACCCAGCTGGCGGGAATTATCGGGCTTTTTTGCGACGACGCTCCGCTTCTGGGCCAGTTCGTCGACGCGCTTAAAGCCAGCAACAATACCGTTCTTGCCATCAACGCGTTTCCCAAACTGAGTGCCAGTAGCCTGCTGTACAAACTCAACCCGGGAACGAAAGCGATTAAAGATCGCATGCAGGCGGTGGATGCCGTCCTGCGCCAGTGGCAGGAGGGGAAAGCGAAATCCAGAGTAGTGACGATCGCCCATTTCGAAGCCATGAAGGAGAGCTGCCGTGAAGTCCTGGGAACGCTGCTCACGCGCGCCCAGGAGCTGAACTTCCGGCTCGCCGTGGTACTGACGGGCACTGCGGATCAGGAGATCCTGCTAAAGCAACCTGAACTGCGCGAATATACGCACACGCATCATGCCCTGCGCCCCCTGACCTGCCGCGAATACCTGAGCTATGTTCAGGCCCAGTGCGAAGAACACGGCTGCGAAAACTCGCCGTTGCCGCCTGCCCGCGTGCGCAAAATGCACACGCTGACCAAAGGCAATATCAGCAAACTGAATGCGCTGGCGCACCTGTCAATGCTCGCCGCCTGGACGGAACGCGCGGCGCAGGTCAGCCCACGTCATTTACGTCTGGCGGCGGGAGAGATCCTGCCCGCCCAAAAACACGGTAAGCGCCTGGCGACCGTGGGGCTGTTTGCGTCCGTGCTGTTTGCCGCCTGCGGCTGGTATTTGACCACATCGATCGGCGCACGCCTGCCGATCCAGCTGCCGGTGCCCGTCAGCTGGAAACAGCAATCGCTAAAAGTCGAAGCGCCCGTAGTGCCGGTTATCGACAACGAAATAGTTAATCAGCCGGATGCGATGCATCAGTTGTATCTCATGTGGGGGTATGACGCCTCGGCCGAAGATGCGCTGTGCCAGAACGCCGCCAAAGTAAACCTGATGTGTAAACAGGGGAACGCGTCGCCGGAGACGCTGGCGCAGGAAGGGTATCCGTGGGTCAGTGAACTGAAAACCAGCGGCCATCTTAACTATGCGGTGGTCGCCAGGGTCGGGGACACGTCCATTGACCTGTTAATGAATAACCGGACCTGGCAGGTGAGTCGCAGCTGGTTTAACCGGCACGCGACCGGCAACTTCACCCAGCTGCACCGCCTGACACCGGAAGGTAAAGACGCGATCGGCGCGGCCAGCGACAGCAAAGATATGGCCTGGCTGGATCAGCAATTAAGCCTGGCGCTGAGCCAGCCCGAAACGCATGCCCGGATCTGGACCACAGAGATGATGAAACGCACCCGCGAGTTCCAGCAAAAAATGCATCTGCACGTGGATGGTATCCCCGGTGAAGATACGCTGATGCAGCTGATGCGCGTGACCAACAGCACGCCGGGCGTACTGATTCAGACCACCCGCACCACCCCGGACGCGAAAATGCAGGAGAAGAAAGCCTAATGTCGACCATCTGTCTTGCGGCCCAGCGCAGCTATACAACCGGGGAAGCGGTCTGGTTTTCGTACCGTCTCCCCAGCCTGAAAAACATATTCGGCAAAACAGCGTTATGGCTGGTCGGGCTTTGCGTCATGCTGGTTGTCGGCCTGTATATGCACGTCTACTGGAACCTGCGCCACCCGGCGCCTGAACCGGTCAACGCCAGCGTTGCTAAACCGGAAACGCAGCTTTCGGATATGCATTACGTGTACGTGAGTAAACCGTTCCCGCAGCCTAAAGCTGCGCCAGTGCCAGTTGATGTTCCATCGATGCAGGATCTGCCGATCAACAGTGATGATGGCGACTGGCAGCAGGCGCCCGACGGCGCGGTGCCACACGACGCCTCGCGGGATACCTTACCCGGGACCGAAGCGCATGAGCACGATAACGCTCCCGCCAGCACGGGCAGTGAAGAGTCATCATTAACAGAATTATTTAAGCAGGCGCTAAAAGAGCAGGAGCAGGATTATTCTCAAGGAAAAATTCCCGCGCCGCCGGTTGACGAAACGCAGGATAATTCACAAGCCAGTGTAAAAAACAGTGGAAATAGCCGTTCTCCTTTCAGTAAAAAAGGAGACGGCGGGAGCAGGTATTAATATTTTTCAGGCAGTGCGGTAAGGTTAAGCAGTCGACCTTTTTCCACCACAATATATTGACCCTTTTTCAGATCGGAGAGGATTTTAATAATAGTGCTACGTGCCAGGTTAGTGTATTCCTGAATGTAATCATAAACGTTAATATCACGCTGTTGTTGAACAATCAGGTCGTTAATCTCATATAAAAATTCGCGGACAACGGAATACGCACTGCGGGCAACCAGAACATCATCACGTTTGCTCAGCATGCAGATGTACCAGGAAAGGACTTTGGTCAGTTCTGGCCACAGATTTTTTTCGGTCATCAGCTGGGCGAAGACCTCTTTCTTGATCGAGCGAACAACCGTATTAGTCCGAACAAGGCCGTACATATGGGTGGCGCTGTAATACATTGACGACAGGCCGAAAATGCATTGCCCGGTGACGGTGAACATGCACAGTTCATCAGATTCACGTCGAAATTCGACTTCACCGCTGACGATAATATGAATATAGCCGGAATCAGAGGTGGAAATTTTCTGCCATTTTTTTAACGTTCTTTCTTCAACGCCTGAGGTTGCAGAAATGATCTTTTCCATTTCATGTTGCGGACGTAATTTTTTTCCATAGATGCTTAACATTGTTATACCCGATTTAAGATGTGATTTTTAAAAAGCATGGCCACGGTGTTGTTACCGAGCCATAAATATTTTTCCTGATGAAAACGTCAAGAATAAACAAAAAAAGAGTGAAGCTTTTTATTAATTCGCCAAATTACTTAGCGCGCTATGTGTCCATCTTAAATCCGGATAATTTTAAGTCAATTAACTAAAAATGAAATGAGTTTGTACTTAGGATTAATCTGATAGAAACTTACGAAAATATACTCATTCGGGGGTAGTCCGAAGGTTTACCCCTGCCCGTATTTCTCTAAAAGTGCTTCGGCAATCGCCATGGTTTCCACATCCGCTACGCCATTCCATAACTGCGGACGGAAATGCGTCTGGAAAACCATGATGATGCGTTTTTGCTGTTCGGGCGTACTGTTTTCTGGCACTTCGTAACCGTAGCGCGCCAGCAAATCGAGCAGTGCTGCGGTATCAACCTGCTGATAATGCGGTCGCCCGTTGATATAAAAATCTACGCGCGCCGGATCGGGCCAGGCTCCGATACCCTGCTGCGCCAGTTCGCGCCACGGAAACAGTGGCCCAGGATCGTCTTTACGCTGCGGGGCGATATCCGAGTGTGCCACCACGTTCTGCGGTTTAATGTCGTAGCGGGCGATGATGTCTCTGGCAAGCGGGATCAGCGCCGCAATTTGCCCCGGTTCGAAGGGGGTAAAGGTTTTCACGTCACCGGTTTTCCGCCAGCCGCGGTTTTCCAGCTCAATGCCGACGGAGGTATCATTTATGCGGTTGGTGCCACGCCAGAAGCTGATGCCCGCATGCCAGGCCAGTTCGCTCTCCGGGACCAGCTGCCAGATACGCGGTTTGCCCTGCGGAGCTGGCGGCTTTGCGGGGATGAGATAGTGAGAGCTGACGTTTTTATCGGTCAGGGTCGCAAGCGAGGTGTCGAAATCATCGGCGGTGTAGTGAATAACCAGCACCTTTATACGCGGGTAGGCCGCCTGCGCCTGATGGCGCGTATCCAGCTCGTACGCGCCTTTATCAACAATGCCCTCTTCCGAGGCGCATCCTGCCAGCAACATCGCCAGCAGGAGGGTTGAGAGCGAACGCTTCATCGACGGGTTTTCACCGCCGTACCGCTTACGCTCACCATCAGCATGCTGGCATCTTTCCCGACCGTTTCGTAGTCGATATCAATGCCCACCACCGCATCCGCGCCCAGCGCTTTGGCCTGCTCGCCCAGCTCCTTAAAAGCAATCTCGCGCGCCTTACGCAGCTCTTTCTCGTACGCGCCGGAACGACCCCCGACGATATCCCGAATGCCGGCAAAGAAATCGCGGAAAATGTTTGCGCCCAGAATCGCCTCACCGGTGACCACGCCGCAGTACTCGGTAATCGGTTGACCTTCCAGGGTTGGCGTTGTTGAAAATTGCATACTTTCTCTCCTTCTTTAGCGTTCAATGCGTTAGCGACAGCATTATCGGTTCGTTACGCTATGATTGAAAGGATAGTTAATAAATAAGGAAATCAACATGCGCTACTCTGCTTTAACGCTTTTAGTGCCATGCGCGCTGGTGCTCAGCGCCTGCACAACGCCGGTCACGCCAGCCTTTAAGGATATCGGAACCCGCAGCGGCCCTTGTATTGAGGGTGGCCCGGATGCCGTGGCGCAACAATTTTATGATTACCGTATTCAGCATCGCGGTAATGACCTGACCGCCCTGCGCCCGTACCTGAGCGATAATCTGGCGAAACTGCTCACCGACGCTTCGCGCGATCCGCAGCACAACGCCCTGCTGTCATCCGATCCGTTCTCCAGCCGCGCCACGCTGCCGGACAGCGCCGACGTCGCCAGCGCGTCCACCATACCGAATACCGACGCACGCAATATTCCCCTGCGCGTGAAGCTCACCCAGGGGACGCAAACCTGGCAGGATGAGGTGCTGATGATCCGTGAAGGCCAGTGCTGGGCAATAGACGATGTGCGCTACATTGGCGGCAGCGTTCATGCCCCGGCGGGCACCCTTCGCCAGTCGATCGAGAACCGCTAACGCCTCCGTTCAATAAACGTTAACCCCGTAAAATGTCCGGCATTTCCTGCGGAATGCCGACATTTATACTCGCCCCCCTTTCCCGTCGCTATTTTGTGCTATGTTTAAGAGGAAACACGGGTTATATTTAACTTTTAACGCAGAAATATTGCATAACTATTCTGTCAACGGTACTATCTGCGGCCTCAATTGCTATAGATTGCCTGGATGAGTAAAGACTGCCCCGATGAGTATTAAACTAAACGGCATTAACTGCTTCTACGGCGCACACCAGGCGCTGTTCGACATTACGCTGAGTTGCCCGGAGGGCGAAACGCTGGTTTTGCTCGGCCCAAGCGGCGCGGGAAAAAGCTCCCTTCTGCGTGTTCTTAATCTGCTTGAAATGCCCCGTTCGGGGACGCTGGCCATCACCGGTAACCATTTTGACTTCGCGAAAACCCCGTCTGATAAAGCGATTCGTGAACTGCGTCAAAACGTGGGCATGGTTTTCCAGCAATACAATCTCTGGCCGCATCTGACGGTGGTGCAAAACCTGATTGAAGCCCCGTGCCGCGTGCTTGGCTTAAGCAAAGACCAGGCGATGGCGCGTGCGGAAAAGCTGCTGGAACGTCTGCGTCTGAAACCGTACAGCGACCGGTACCCTTTACACCTCTCTGGTGGTCAGCAACAGCGTGTGGCGATCGCCCGTGCGCTGATGATGGAGCCGGCAGTGCTGCTGTTTGACGAGCCAACCGCGGCGCTGGACCCGGAAATTACCGCCCAGATCGTGAGCATTATTCGTGAGCTGGCGGAAACCAACATTACCCAGGTCATCGTGACCCACGAGGTGGAAGTGGCGCGCAAAACCGCCAGCCGCGTGGTCTATATGGAAAACGGGTATATCGTTGAGCAGGGTGACGCGAGCTGCTTCACTAACCCGCAAACCGATGCCTTCAAAAACTATTTATCTCACTGATGTGTTAGGGAAATTATAATGAAAAAAGTATTGATTGCCGCGCTGCTTGCTAGCGTCAGCCTTTCCGCTACCGCAGCCCAGACCATCCGTTTCGCCACTGAAGCGTCCTACCCTCCGTTTGAATCCATTGATGCGAACAACAAGATTGTTGGCTTCGACGTGGACCTGGCAAACGCCCTGTGTAAAGAGATCGACGCGACCTGTACCTTCAGCAACCAGGCGTTCGACAGCCTGATCCCAAGCCTGAAGTTCCGCCGTATCGACGCCGTAATGGCCGGAATGGACATCACTCCGGAGCGAGAAAAGCAGGTTCTGTTCACCACCCCTTACTATGACAACTCGGCCCTGTTCATCGGTCAGAAAGGTAAATACGCCTCCGTTGACCTGCTGAAAGGCAAGAAAGTCGGCGTGCAGAACGGCACCACGCACCAGAAATTCATCATGGATAAGCATCCGGAAATCACCACCGTGCCGTATGACAGCTACCAGAATGCGAAGCTGGACCTGCAAAACGGTCGTATCGATGCGGTGTTCGGGGACACGGCTGTTGTGACTGAATGGCTGAAAGCGAACGACAAGCTGGCCGCCGTGGGTGACAAGGTGACCGATAAAGACTACTTCGGTACAGGTCTGGGTATTGCCGTACGTCAGGGCAATACCGAGTTGCAGCAGAAATTCAACGCTGCGCTGGAAAAAGTGAAGAAAGACGGCACCTACGAAACCATCTACAAAAAATGGTTCCAGAAGTAATTCCTGATGAATGAAATTTTTCCTTTAGCAAGCGCCGCCGGGATGACCGTCGGCCTTGCCGTTTGTGCACTGATTATCGGCCTCGTACTGGCGATGTTCTTTGCGGTGTGGGAGTCCGTTAAGTGGCGCCCTGTCGCATGGCTCGGTTCAGCGCTGGTGACTGTGCTGCGTGGACTGCCGGAAATTCTGGTGGTCCTGTTTATCTATTTCGGCTCCTCACAGCTGCTGTTAACACTGTCGGACGGCTTCACGATTAATCTCGGCTTTGCGCAGATCCCGGTGCAGATGCAGATTGAGAACTTCGACGTCAGCCCGTTCCTGTGCGGCGTGATTGCGCTCTCCCTGCTCTATTCGGCCTATGCGTCACAAACGCTGCGCGGCGCGCTGAAAGCGGTACCGCAGGGTCAATGGGAATCCGGCCAGGCGCTGGGTCTGTCGAAAGCGGCGATCTTCTTCCGCCTGGTGATGCCGCAGATGTGGCGTCATGCCCTGCCAGGGCTGGGTAATCAGTGGCTGGTACTGCTGAAAGATACCGCGCTGGTGAGCCTGATCAGCGTGAACGATTTGATGTTGCAAACCAAAAGTATCGCCACCCGTACGCAGGAGCCGTTTACCTGGTACATCGTCGCGGCGGCTATCTACCTGGTGATCACGTTGCTAAGCCAGTACGTTCTGAAGCGTATTGATCTGCGCGCAACGCGTTTTGAACGGAGACCAGGCTGATGCTGGATTATTTACCCGAACTGATGAAAGGGCTGCACACCAGCCTGACGCTGACCGTCGCGTCTATCATCGTGGCGCTGATCCTGGCGCTGATCTTCACCATCGTCCTGACGCTGAAAACGCCGGCGCTGGTGTGGATTGTACGTGGCTACATTACGCTCTTTACCGGAACGCCGCTGCTGGTGCAGATCTTCCTGATTTACTACGGCCCGGGCCAGTTCCCGTCGTTACAGGAATATCCGGTTATCTGGCATCTGCTCTCTGAGCCATGGCTCTGCGCCCTGATTGCCCTCTCCCTGAACAGCGCGGCCTATACCACGCAGCTGTTCTACGGCGCCATTCGCGCGATCCCGGAAGGCCAGTGGCAGTCCTGCGGGGCGCTGGGCATGAGCAAGAAGGATACGCTGGCGATCCTGCTGCCTTATGCCTTTAAGCGCGCCCTCTCTTCCTATTCCAACGAAGTCGTGCTGGTGTTCAAAAGTACCTCTCTGGCCTACACCATCACCCTGATGGAAGTGATGGGCCACGGACAGCTGCTGTACGGACGCACCTACGACGTGATGGTGTTCGGGGCGGCGGGTCTGGTCTATCTGGTGGTCAACGGTCTGCTGACCCTGATGATGCGTCTTATCGAGCGTAAGGCGCTGGCGTTTGAGCGCAGAAATTAATCGACTTAATGCATAAAGCTGTTTTCGTAGTGCGGGTAACCTGATGGGTTACCCGCATTTTTTTATGCATTAAATAATATTTAATCATATTTATTGCATATAAATTCATTGAGTGGCATTGTACATCCATGCCGCAGACACGGCGCATAATGACAAGATTGACAGACGGGAGCATTACAATGAAAAAGTTAGTTCTGGCCGCATTCCTCGCAACCTTCGCCGCTGGCGCATCCGCCGCAGATAAAATCAATTTCGGCGTTTCTGCCACCTATCCGCCGTTTGAATCGCTGGATGCCAGCAACCAGATCGTCGGCTTCGACATCGACCTGGCGAAAGCGCTGTGCAAGCAGATGCAGGCCGACTGCACCTTTACTAACCACGCATTTGACAGCCTGATCCCGTCCCTGAAATTTAAAAAGTACGACGCGGTGATCTCCGGCATGGACATCACGCCAGAGCGCAGCAAGCAGGTCGCGTTCACCGACCCGTACTACGCGAACTCTGCGGTGGTGATTGCGAAGAAAGGGGCTTATAAATCTTTCGACGAGCTGAAAGGCAAGCGCATCGGCATGGAGAACGGCACCACGCACCAGAAATACCTCCAGGACAAGCATCCTGAAGTGAAAACCGTGGCCTACGACAGCTACCAGAACGCCATTATCGACCTGAAAAATGGCCGTATTGATGGCGTATTTGGCGACACCGCGGTCGTGAATGAGTGGCTGAAAACCAACCCGCAGCTGGGTACAGCGACGGAGAAAGTGACCGATCCGCAGTATTTCGGCACTGGCCTCGGTATTGCCGTGCGTCCGGATAACAAGGCTCTGCTTGAGAAACTGAACGGCGCGCTGAAAGCGATCAAAGCTGACGGCACATACCAGAAAATCAGCGATCAGTGGTTCCCGCAATAACCTTTTTTGCCGGGTGACCTGGCCTACGGGGGTGGTCTGTAGGCCGGGTAAGGCGAAGCCGCCACCCGGCAATTTCTTAAAGCGGCACAAAGAACCTGAACCGTGCCCCGCTCACGGACTCCATCAGCCTGATCCCCCCGCCGTGCAGCTCCAGCATTCTTTTCACGATTAACAGCCCTAACCCGCCCCGGTGCTCCCGTGAGGCCTGTGGATTTAACGCTGACGGACGCTGGAACAGATCGTCCCGTAATGCGGCATCAACACCCGTTCCGCTGTCGGCCACTTCAACCTGTAACCGGTCGTTCTCCTGCCACACCGCCAGACGAATGTCTCCACCTGCTGGGGTATGGCGTATCGCATTATCCAGCAGATTCGTCACCACCCGTTCAATCATGGAAACATCGGCCAACACCTGCGGCAGCGGACCCGGGACGTCAATGTGCAGATTTAACTCACGCGTGCGGGCAGCGAGTTCAAACTTTTGCGCCACGTCGGAAATCAGTTCAGCCATGGCAAAACGCTCGCGCTGGGGCTTGATGCCGCCGTGCTCAAGACGCGCCAGCTCGAACAGCTGCTGCGACAGATGGCGTACCTTTTGCCCCTGACGCAGCGCGGTAGCGAGGTACTGCTGATGCTCCTGCGGCGACAGCGTTGCGGATTTCAGCGACAGCGTTTCCAGATAACCCAGCAGCGACGTCAGCGGGGTGCGTAAGTCGTGCGAAATGTTGGCGATAAACTCCCGGCGCTGGCGGTCGCTGTCGGCCAGCCGATCCCACTGAGAGGTGATTTTGCGCGCCAGCTCGATAAAGGTATTGCGCAGGATCGCCACTTCATCCTGGCCGGCAGGCTCAAGCGGCTGGGCCGCCAGCTGCTTAATCGCGCTGATGCTGTCCTGCTCCAGCCCGGCCACGTCCAGCGTGAGCTCTTTAACCGGGCGCGTCACCCAGTACCAGAGCAGCAACCCCGCCAGCAGACCAAACAGCGCCACCAGCAGCATCGACCACAGCGCCGTACTCCAGAGCGCTTTGTGCCAGGCCATCTCCGCCAGCGCGTTGGACTCCTCCCCCTGCAAAATAATGTACAGATACCCCTTCAGCTCACCGTCCTGCCGCAGCGGGGTGGCGCTGAAGACTTTCTTATTCTGGCTTCGGGGATCGTCGCCAAACACCGGCATCACCGTCCCGCTGAGGAAATTCTGTATCGGCACGAGGTCAATTTTTTGCCGCTGAATGTGCCCTGGCGGGGCGGCATCGGCCAGGATATCGCCATCTGGCGAGACAACATACAGCTCGACGCTCGGATTAAAGGTCATCAGCCGGTCGAACAGCGGTTTTAAGGCGCTGCGATCCACCCTGCCCTGCGCATCCACAATCGCTTCCCGCTGCACAATCTGCTGCGCCAGCCCGCCGGAGAGCCGCTGCACCATCGCATTGCCGTACTGCATGCTACTGTAGAGCTGCACCGCACAGGCGACGGTGGCGCAGAGCAGCAGTAACGCCGTAAACAGCAGCGTCAGGCGCTGGCTCAGGCTAAAGCGACGCATCATGATTCTGCTCCGCAAATTTGTAGCCTTTGCCCCAGACGGTGCGAACGATCTCCGGCTCGGCGGCATCTTTCTCTATTTTAATGCGCAGGCGGTTAATGTGGGTATTGACGGTGTGTTCGTAGCCTTCGTGCTGATACCCCCATACCTGCTCCAGCAGTGCCAGCCGCGAAAAGACCTCTCCGGGATGGCGGGCAAAGAAATAGAGCAGTTCAAATTCGCGCGGGGTGAGATCGACGTGTTGGCCGTTAAGGCGCACGGTGCGCGCCAGCGGATCGATAGTCAGTCCGTGCGCCTGAATAATGCCGTCCGTCTGCGCCTGGCCCATCGCCTGCTGACGGCGAAACAGCGCCTTAATGCGGGCAATCAGCTCCTGCACCGAGAAAGGTTTTGCCAGATAATCATCCGCCCCGGTTTCCAGGCCGGTAATACGGTCAGTTTCACTGCTGCGGGCGCTAATGATGATAATGGGCAGGTAGCGGGTCATCTGGCGGATACGGCGGCAAATCTCCAGACCATCGACATTCGGCAGCATCAGATCGAGGATCACCGCGTCCCACGGCTGTGTTTCAAGACGCTGTAAGGCGTTGCCCCCGTCGGGCTCGTGGGTAATGGCATAGCCTTCATCTTCCAGGTTAAGACGCAGGAGTGCCGCGATATCGTGGTCATCTTCTACCAGCAGGATCTGCTTCATGGGTAAGCCTTCAATCATTTGTTATGACGTAAGCTTACCTGATTTCGAGCGGGGGAAGAGTTCACATTTTGTTGAACATTGTGCGGGGTTTATGCCGGGTGACGGCTTCGCCTTACCCGGCCTGCGCTTTGGTTAACAACGTGAGCTGACAGGCTATTTTGCCGACCAGTTGAAAGCGCCACGCTGGCTTAAAACAGAGACGGGAGTCGCATTACTGGGTTGAGCAAACAAAGCCGGGTGGCGGCTACGCCTTACCCGGCCTACTCCGGATCGTAGGCCCGGTAAGCGCAGCGCCACCGGGCGATGTTGAGGATTAGCGCGTTTTCACCAACAACGTCAGCACTTCATAATGGGCGGTATGCGGGAACATATCGAAAAGCTGCACGCGTTCAATGCGGTAGCCCGGTAGATGAGCGATATCCTTCGCCATGGTCTGCGCGTTACAGCTGGAGTAGACAATGTACTCCGGCGCCATCTGGCTCAGGTAGTCGCAGAGCGCCTGGCCGATACCCCGGCGCGGCGGGTTCACCAGCACCAGCTCCGGCACGTTGCCCTGTCCGGTGGCGAACCGGGTCGAGTCCAGCGCCTGGAAGTGCAGATTCGTCAGCCCCAGCTCTGCGGCGGACTGCTTCGCGCAGGCAATCGCTTCGGCGGAGATCTCAATTCCGGTGAGCTGCATGTCTGGCGTGGCACAGTGCAGGCCAAAGCCGCCGACGCCGCAGAACAGATCCCACATGTGATGAACCTGTAACGCACGCACCCAGTCGCGCGCGGTGGCATACAGCGCGCTGGCGACGGTGGGGTTAGTTTGAAAGAAGCTTTGCGGACGGATCCACAGCGGCACGCCGTTAAAGCTCTCCGCCAGCGCATGCTGTTCGGTGAAGAAAATCTCTTTCTCCCCTTCCATGATCGCCATATGCACCGGCTGAATATTCGCGGTGATAACCTTGAGCTGCGGAAGCTGTTCCTGCAACCCCGGAAGCGCCGCGCGCAGCTGCTCCAGCTTGTTTTCCGAACGCAGCACAAAGCGCAGCATCATCCCGCCGTCGATCTGGCTTTCGGTCAGCAAAAGGTATTTCAGCTCGCCGCGCCTGCGGGCAACGTTATAGGGCGTTAACCCCGCCCGGGCGATAAACGGTTTCAGCGCGCTAAACACCGGCTCAAACGAGGCGGGATATAGCGGGCAGTCGGTTAAATCTTCCGGGGTGCCGTCGCGGTGCAGCATCCCCAGCAGCGGCTTTTCAACGCTGCCGCTGACCACCATTTTGGCTTTATTGCGAAAGCCCTGTTCCGGGCCACTGACGGGTGCGCACCACTCGCCCACCGCATGTGCTGTCAGCAGCTGTTGCAGGTCGGCCATTTTGGCGGTGAGTTGTTGAGATACCGGTTGTTCTATCCACTGACAGGAGCGGCAGCGTCCGGCGTCATAGAGTGCGCACTGCATATGAAAACCTTAAGAAACACGAGGGCTGCGATTATACACATTATTGCAGGCGGAAGAACCGCCGACTGGAAGCCGGGAGATAAAGCAGGCAGAGCACCAGCATATCCGGCAGTTTTTGCATCACCAGTGAATGGAAAATCTCGCGTCGCGACTCACCGGGTATGCTGAACAGCTCCGGATAGCCATAGCCCAGCGAGGCGGCCCACAGGTAGCCTGCGGCGGTGATCTGCGTAAGCAGATACACCCAGCGCGCCCAGTTACGTCCTTTCACCAGCGAGAACGCACAGTAGATCTCAATAAACACCAGCATCAGGCTGCTGAGAAACACAAGCGTCAGATTCCACGTCTGCGCGCTGCGGTGAATAAATTCCCCCATTCCGCGCGGACCCAGCGTGTTCATTATCATCAGCACATCCAGGCAGCGGATCATAATAATGGCGAGCGCCGCCACCTGCACCAGTGCAGGGACGTTCGGACGAGCGTGCGAATGACGTGTTTTTTGTAAGAATCCCAATGTTTTTACTTCCCTGAAAAACAGTGCCGCGTCATACGCGGCACATCACTGGAAATAGTAATTCCTTCAGCCGCGTCTTGCACGCTGGATATCGCGCACACGCTGTTTTTCCGCGCGCGCCATCAAATACCAGGCGATAAATCCGACAATTCCGACCACGCCAAGGATGATGGACGCCAGGGCGTTGATCTCCGGATTCACCCCCATCCGCACGCTGGAGAAGACCAGCATCGGCAGCGTCGTCGCGCCCGGTCCCGACACAAAGCTGGCGATAACCAGATCGTCGAGCGAGAGCGTGAACGCCAGCAGCCAGCCGGAGATCACCGCCGGCATAATCATCGGCAGCGTGATGATGAAAAAGACCTTCAGCGGCGTTGCGCCGAGATCCATTGCCGCCTCTTCAATGGAGCGATCCAGCTCGCGCAGCCGCGAGGAGATGACCACCGCCACATACGCCGTACAGAAGGTGACATGCGCCAGCCAGATGGTGAGCATCCCGCGATCCGCTGGCCAGCCGATGGCGTGCGCCAGCGCGACAAACAGCAGCAGCAGCGACAGGCCGGTGATGACGTCCGGCATGACCAGCGGGGCGGTGATCATAAACGCGAAACCATTCGCCCCGCGGAAACGGCCAAAGCGCACCATCACCAGCGCGGCGATCGTGCCCAGCACGCAGGCCATCGTCGCCGCCAGCGCCGCAATAGTCAGGCTCAGCCCCACCGCGCTCATCATCGCATCATCGTGGAACAGCTCGCTGTACCAGCGCGTCGACCAGCCCGCCCAGACGGTGACCAGCTTAGAGCTGTTGAACGAGTAGATCACCAGCATCAGCATCGGCGCATACAGGAAGGTAAAGCCGATAATCAGGATCGCAATTCGCCACGGGGAGCGTACTACCGGTAAGTTGTTCATCCGTGGTCTCCCATCTGTTTCTGCTGATGTTTGTGGAACCACATGATCGGCACGATCAGCAGCAGTAACATGACAATCGCCACCGCCGAGGCCACCGGCCAGTCGCGGTTATTGAAGAACTCCTGCCACAGCACGCGGCCAATCATGATGCTGTCCGGGCCGCCGAGCAGTTCCGGGATCACAAACTCCCCGACCGCCGGGATAAACACCAGCATCGATCCGGCGATGATCCCGCCTTTGGTGAGCGGCACAATGACGCTGAAGAAAGTTTTCAACGGGCGTGCGCCGAGATCCAGCGAAGCTTCCACCAGCGAGTAGTCAATGCGCGTCAGCGCCGTATAGATCGGCAGCACCATAAACGGCAGATACGCATAGACAATCCCGATATACACCGCAAGGTTGGTGTGCAGGATCGTCAGCGGCTGGTCGATGACCCCAAGCCACAGCAGGAAGTTATTCAGTATGCCGTTATTCTTCAGGATCCCCATCCACGCGTACACGCGGATCAGGAACGACGTCCACGACGGTAAAATGACCAACAGCAGTAAAATATTGCGCGTCGACGGCTTGCTGTGCGCCACTGCCCACGCCAGCGGGTAGCCCATCAACAAGCAGCAGATCGTAGAAATAGCCGCAACCTGTAACGACTGCAAATAGGCTTCGAAATAGAGCGGATCGTCGGTCAGTTGCAGGAAATTACCGAGGTTTAAGGTCAGCGTCAGCTGCCCGTCGGCCCACTCCCACAGATCGGTATACGGTGGGATCGCCCGCGCCATCTCCGCCAGGCTGATCTTAAAGACGATCAGGAACGGCAGCAGAAACAGCAGGATCAGCCAGATATAGGGCATGGCGATGACCAGCTTGCGGCCATGCGCCATCTGCATGCGCGCCAGCCAGAGCGCGAAACCGCCCGGTTTTTTGACGCGGGCTGGAGGTTCAAGTGTGCTCATGACCGCTCCTTATACCGTCAGGACTACGCAACTGTCCGCATCCCAGCAGAGGCTCACTTCGTCGCCCCAGGTTGGCTGTCCCTTGCGATACCGGTGTTCGTTCTGTAACTGGGCGCTGAGCATCTGGCCGCTTTTCAGGCGCACATGGTAAATCGACAGATCGCCGAGATAGGCAATGTGCACCACTTCGCCCACGGCAAAGTTATAGCCATCGGCGGGCGGCTCATCGCAAAGCATGATTTTTTCCGGGCGCAGGGCAACGTAAACCGGCACGTTGTCCACTACGGAGTTATCAGAATCAACCTTCAGCGGGTGCACCAGCCCCGGCGATTCAATCACCAGACCGTCGTCCTGGCGTTCCTTCAGTAGCCCTTCGAAGACGTTTACCGAGCCGATGAACTCCGCGCTGTAGCGGGTTGTCGGGTGTTCGTAGATCTCTTCCGGCTCGCCGATCTGCACGAACTTACCGCGATTCATGATCGCAATGCGCCCGGCCATGGTCATCGCCTCTTCCTGGTCATGAGTCACCATCACGCAGGTCACCCCCACGCGCTCGAGGATATCCACCACTTCCAGCTGCATCCGGTCGCGCAGCTTTTTATCCAGCGCGCCCATCGGCTCGTCGAGCAGTAATAATTTTGGACGCTTCGCCAGACTTCTTGCCAGCGCCACGCGCTGACGCTGACCGCCGGAAAGCTGATGCGGCTTACGCTTCGCAAACTCCTGCATATGCACCAGGCTCAGCATCTCTGCCACGCGCGCGGTGATTTCGGCTTTCGGCAGTTTGTCCTGCTTCAGGCCGAAGGCGATGTTCTGCTCAACGGTCATGTGCGGGAACAGGGCATAGGACTGGAACATCATGTTTATGGGCCGCTGGTACGGCGGCACGCTGGAGAGGTCTACCCCATCCAGCACGATCTGCCCGGCGGTAGGCTGTTCAAAGCCTGCCAGCATACGCAGCAGTGTGGATTTGCCGCAGCCCGATGCGCCGAGCAAAGCAAAAATTTCACCTTTGTAGATCGTCAGGCTGACATCGTCCACGGCATGCTGGCCGTCGAAGGATTTGGTGAGGTTACGAATTTCAAGAAGCGGGGTCAGCGCTTTACGGACTTTCGCCTGCGGGCGGGGGATCGCGTCATTCACGGGGTGTTCTCCGGCATAGATCAACACTGGTGCAAACGCACCGTCAGGGTGCGCATCGCCGGGCGGCGCTAACGCTTGCCCGGCCTACGGGATTTGTCGGCCCGGTAAGCGGCAGCGCCACCGGGCAACGATATCAAACGCCGTTACTTACCGCTTTTCACCTTGGTCCACGCGCGGGTACGCACACGGTCAATTTTCGGTTCCTGCACTTTCAGGGTGAAGAGCTTGACAAACACATCGGCTGGCGGATAGATCGCCGGATTATTGCGGATTTCTTCGCTCACCAGCGGCACGGAGGCCTTGTTACCGTTGGCGTAGTAGACATGGTCGCTGATGTGGGCAATCACCTCCGGACGCATCAGGTAGTTGAGGAACTGATACGCTTCCTCTTTATTTTTCGCATCAGCCGGCATCGCGAAGACGTCGAAGAACGCCAGCGCCCCCTCCTTCGGAATGAAGTAGGAAACATTCACACCGTTTTTGGCCTCTTTCGCGCGGTTCGCCGCCTGCCAGACATCGCCCGCCCAGCCGATGGCCACGCAGATATCCCCGTTAGCCAGGTCGTTGATGTACTGAGAGGAGTGGAAGTAGCGAATATTCGGACGCAGCTTCAGGAGCAGGTCGGTCGCCGGACCGGTGTAGTCGTCGGCCTTGCTGCTGTTTGGATCTTTGCCGAGATAGTTAAGCACGGTGGCGAAAATCTCTTCCGGCGCATCGAGGAAAGAGACGCCGCAGCTTTTCAGCTTCTCGAGGTTTTCCGGCTTCAGCACCACGTCCCAGCTGTCCAGCTTGACGTCCGGGCCCAGCGCCGCTTTGACTTTATCCACGTTATAGCCAATACCGGTGGTCGCCCACAGGTAAGGCATCGCGTATTTATTCTCCGGATCGTGCTTCGCCACCAGCTTCAGCACGTCCGGATCGAGGTTTTTCCAGTTTGGTAATTTGCTCTTGTCCAGCGGCTGGAAGACACCGGCGGTCAGCTGACGCTCCAGGAAGCTTGCCGACGGCACCACCAGATCGAAACCGGTGCTGCCCGCCATCAGTTTGCCTTCCAGCACTTCGTTGGAATCGAATACGTCGTAGACAACCTTAATGCCGGTCTCTTTTTCAAAATTCGCGACGGTGTCCGGCGCAATATAGTCAGACCAGTTATAGACGTGCAGCGTTTTTTGTTCCGCAGCGAGCGTGCCGGCAGAGACGGCCATCAGAGCACCCGCAACCAGACCCGATAACCATTTTTTATTCAAGGCGATCATATTGTTATTCCTTCTGAAAGTTCGTTAACAAACGAACCAAATCTGTGCAGCCTGAAGATATGCAATAATCATGCATAGTTTGTCGCTCTGCCCGAAATAAAATACCCCCCTCATTCCGGCAGGTTCCGCTCGCTTTTTTAAGCACCGCAAGAATAACTGTAGCCCGTGTCTCCGGCTATAGCCCAGACGAAAAAACGCCTTTTATCAATTTTTTATGCAGATTATGTCTACGTGATAAGCCGAAACGGCCGGAGAGGAGGTGAAAAACTCTTTAAAGAAAGGTTAAAAGCAGCAGAAAAAACGGTGTTATGCAGCCGCTCTGGCAGCGACTGCGCAAAAGTCAGACAGGCTTAGTGGAGAAAATTGGGAGATGCATCATTATTCTCGGCATCATCTTCCGCGCTATACAGCAGGTGATGTGCGTTGGCTTCCATCATTACCATGGAAATTTGCTCTTCGCTCAGGCGCATAAACCAGGCGAACTGCTTGAAGGAGAGCCCCGCGCCGGAGAATAAAGACTGGCAAACCACCAGCTTTGGCAGATTATCATCCTGTATGTCGAGAAACGCTTTCACCGTCAAAGAACTGGCGTTGATCGCTGACAGATCAGACGCCAGCGCCAGCAGCGCAGAAGGCTTTACTTCAGCCAGCGCCGAGAACAGGATCACGTCGTTAATCAGATCGATTTTGGCATCGAAAATGCCATCGAAATTTTGCATGTGAGGCAGATGCAGCGCCTGGCAGGAGTCGCATTCGAAGAAAGTAATACCGGCATCATCGAGCCATTGACGTAACGTATCCAGTGTAGGTACGACCTGTAAATCCATCGCTGTGCAGCCTCTTAAATAAAAACGTTGTCCAGATTACGCAAAAAGTGCGCGCCGATCCATTTAACCGCCCGTTTTCAGGCAAAATCCCGGCGTCGCATGGCGTTCAATCCATGCGATCATTTTACCTGCAATATCGACGCCTGTGGTTTTTTCCACCCCTTCCAGCCCCGGCGAGGCGTTGACTTCCATTACCAGCGGCCCGCGCCCGGCACGCAGCAGATCGACCCCCGCCACGTCCAGGCCCAGCGTCTGCGCTGCTTTCACCGCAATCTCGCGCTCGCGCTCGCTAATAAGGGCCACCCGCGCGATACCGCCGCGGTGTAGGTTAGAGCGGAAGTCGCCCTCTTTTGCCTGCCGCTCTATGGCGGCCACCACCTCATCGCCCACTACAAAGCAGCGGATGTCGCACCCGTTGGCCTCTTTAATATACTCCTGCACCAGAATATGGGCATTCAGACCGCGAAACGCGTCAATCACGCTTTCCGCCGCCTGACGCGTCTCCGCCAGTACCACCCCAATACCCTGCGTGCCTTCCACCAGCTTAATGACCAGCGGCGCACCGCCCACCATGTCGATTAAATCGCTGGTATCGTCCGGGGAGTGGGCAATCCCGGTGACGGGCAGATCGATCCCCTGGCGCGCCAGCAGTTGCAGCGAGCGCAGCTTATCGCGGGCGCGGGAGATCGCCACGGACTCGTTGAGCGGATAGCTTCCCAGCATTTCAAACTGGCGCAGCGCAGCCGTACCGTAATAGGTGATCTGGGAGCCAATGCGGGGGATCACCGCATCAAAATGCGGGAGTTTGCGGCCTTTGTAATGAATCGACGATGCCGCAGGGTCGATGTTCATATAGCAGGACATTGGATCGAGGATCTCAATCTGATGTCCGCGTTTCGCCGCCGCTTCTCGCAGGCGTTTACATGAATAGAGCGTTCCATCCCGGGACAATATGGCAATTTTCACCCTGCACCTCTCTAAAGACATGGTAAAAGCCTGCCTATCATACACGAGGCGCAGGAGGAATGGACTACCGCGTTGCCCAGCCCTGTTTGTGCAGGTAATCAAGAATGAACGGGCGGTTCTCCTTGATGATGGTGCGACGAATATGGTCGCTCCAGGTGTCGCGGCGGTTGTTGCTGTCGCGCGTCAGATAGTAGTTCGCCAGCTCTTCATCGTATTGATGCAGAACGTCCTGGTCGACCGGCTGGTAGTGGTTTTCATGCACCAGCATCGCAGCAGGAATGCGCGGCTTCAGATCCGGGTTATCCGCCGGCCAGCCGAGGCACAGACCAAACAGCGGCAGCACGTGTTTCGGCAGCTTCAGCAGTTCCGTCACGCTTTCGATGTTGTTACGCAGCCCGCCAATATAGACGCCGCCAAGCCCCAGCGATTCCGCCGCCGTGAACGCGTTTTGCGCCATCAGCGCCGTATCCACCACGCCCAGCAGCAGCTGTTCCGCCAGCCCCAGCTCGGCCTCGGGGCAGATTTGCAGATGACGGTTAAAATCGGCGCAGAACACCCAGAACTCAGCCGCCTGGGCAACGTGCTTTTGTCCGCCCGTCAGCGTTACCAGCTGCTCACGCATCGCCGGATCGGTGATGCGGATAATGGAGCTGCACTGCAAAAAGCTGGAACTGGAGGTGCCTCTTGCGCTGTCGATGATTGCTTCCCGCTGCGCCTGGGTAATCGGCTCATCGGTGAAATGGCGAATGGAACGGTGGGAACGAAGCAGGTCAATGGTTGGCGTCATTTTGTCTCTCTTTGTGTTGCGTAAAACGTATGGCAGCCAGTATAGGCAATGATCCACCTGATGTAATTGGCGAAACATAGCCTGACTGTATCAAAGTGACAGGTGAAACCTTCTTTCCATGACGGCAGGTTATCGTGCACTATAGGCGCCATTCGCCGTCAGGCTTGTTTTTTGAGGAGAGAGAAATGTTTGCAGTAATTTTTGGTCGTCCAGGATGCCCTTACTGTGTACGCGCGAAAGAGCTGGCAGAGAAACTGACTGAAGAACGTGATGATTTCAACTTCCGTTACGTGGATATCCACGCGGAAGGCATCACTAAAGCCGATCTGGAAAAAACCGTGGGTAAACCGGTTGAAACCGTGCCGCAGATCTTCCTCGATCAGAAACACATCGGCGGCTGCACCGATTTTGAGGCCTACGCCAAAGAACACCTGGGCCTGTTTGCGGCTCAGTAATGCGAAGACGCCCTCACCCTGAGGGCGTTTTTATTTACGGTGCTTCCGCTGTTGCAGCAGGCTGCGCGTAAATAAGAAACAGAGCGCGCCCAGCGCACACCAGAAAACGCCACTCAGTAGCCACGCCACTTCCTGCCAGACGCTTCTCGACGAGAGAAACAGCACGCGCATCAGAAGCAGGCAGAGCGGGGCCGCAAGCATTGCCCCAATAAGCGGCATCACCACCTCGCCTTTACGCGAGAGAAAACCAGCGACTACCCCCGGCAGGATGAAGAACAACAGGCCCAGCTCGGGATGACCGGACGCTCTGAAGGCGCCTTTCACGTTAAAAGCGAGCGACATGCAAACGACCGTAAACAGCAAAAAACAGCTGATTACGCCAGCCCAGTTTCGTTTAAAGTTCAAACTATCCTCCTGACTTATCTCTATCAAATACAAAAATCGTCCGGTGGACGCCCAGTCAGATAAAGCAATGCGGCAATCCTTGCCAAAGCACGCACAGAAGTCGTGCGATAATAGGTGGCTGTCGGTAGCTATTACGATTAAACTAACCGACTGCTAGTGTTTAGGGTATTTATCAGGAAGCAGGGAGATGCAAAGTGATTCCCTGACTCTGAAAACAGTAGCCCAAATAGTCCTTTCATTCAACAACTTACTGGTAAACAAGAAGTTAGCCTCCGTGAATATAAACGTCGCAGACTTGTTAAATGGGAATTACATCCTGTTATTATTTGTGGTACTGGCGCTGGGCCTTTGTCTGGGTAAATTACGCCTGGGTTCAGTTCAACTTGGTAATTCCATTGGCGTTTTAGTCGTCTCCCTGTTATTAGGTCAACAACATTTCAGTATTAACACGGACGCGCTTAACTTAGGTTTCATGCTGTTTATTTTTTGCGTAGGCGTGGAAGCTGGTCCGAACTTTTTTTCCATTTTCTTCCGAGACGGCAAAAATTACCTGATGCTGGCGCTGGTGATGGTCGGTAGCGCCCTGCTGATTGCGTTAGGGCTGGGCAAACTGTTTGGCTGGGATATCGGCTTAACGGCCGGTATGCTGGCAGGCTCGATGACCTCCACGCCGGTGCTTGTTGGCGCGGGGGATACGCTTCGTCATTCTGGCATGGCAGGCACGCAGCTTTCCTCCGCGCTGGACAACCTGAGTCTGGGCTATGCCCTGACCTATCTGATTGGTCTGGTGAGCCTGATTGTTGGCGCGCGCTATCTGCCAAAACTTCAGCATCAGGATCTTCAGACCAGCGCCCAGACCATCGCCCGCGAGCGCGGCCTGGACACGGACTCCAAACGTAAAGTTTACCTGCCGGTGATCCGCGCCTACCGCGTCGGGCCGGAGCTGGTTGCCTGGACCGACGGGAAAAACCTGCGCGAGCTGGGGATCTACCGTCAGACCGGCTGCTACATCGAACGTATCCGTCGTAACGGCATTCTGGCAAACCCGGACGGTGACGCGGTGCTCCAGATGGGCGATGACATCGCCCTTGTTGGCTACCCGGACGCCCACGCGCGTCTCGATCCGAGCTTCCGCAACGGGAAAGAGGTGTTTGACCGCGACCTGCTGGACATGCGTATCGTCACCGAAGAGATTGTGGTGAAAAACCACAACGCCGTGGGCCGCCGTCTGGCACAGCTGAAGCTGACCGACCACGGTTGTTTCCTCAACCGCGTGATCCGCAGCCAGATTGAAATGCCTATCGACGATAACGTGGTGCTCAATAAAGGCGATGTGTTGCAGGTCAGCGGCGATGCCCGACGTGTTAAAACCGTTGCCGACCGTATCGGCTTTATCTCGATCCACAGCCAGGTGACGGACCTGTTAGCCTTCTGCGCCTTCTTCATTGTCGGCCTGATGATCGGGATGATAA
Organism: Enterobacter cloacae complex sp. IR5441; assembly: GCF_049238215.1. NCBI lineage: Bacteria > Pseudomonadati > Pseudomonadota > Gammaproteobacteria > Enterobacterales > Enterobacteriaceae > Enterobacter > Enterobacter cloacae complex sp. IR5441. The sequence goes on along the minus strand of NZ_JBMKIA010000032.1, from coordinate 8,661 downwards.
CCTTCCAGTTCAGCAACTTTAGCTTCGGCATTGGTAACGCAGCCGGTCTGCTGTTCGCCGGGATCATGCTGGGCTTCCTGCGAGCGAACCATCCCACCTTCGGCTATATCCCTCAGGGGGCGCTGAATATGGTGAAAGAGTTCGGTCTGATGGTCTTTATGGCGGGTGTCGGCTTAAGCGCCGGGAGCGGCATTGGCAACGGCCTGGGCGCGGTCGGCTGGCAAATGTTGGTTTCCGGACTTATCGTCAGCCTGGTACCGGTGGTGATCTGTTTCCTGTTCGGCGCCTACGTGCTGCGCATGAACCGCGCCCTGCTCTTCGGCGCGATGATGGGCGCGCGCACCTGCGCACCGGCGATGGAGATCATCAGCGACACCGCGCGCAGCAATATCCCGGCGCTGGGCTATGCAGGCACGTACGCCATCGCCAACGTGCTGCTGACGCTGGCGGGTACGCTGATCATCATTATCTGGCCAGGACTCGGATAAATCTCAAGTTTGCGTGTGGCTGAAAAAATTTTCGTTACGCGCAGAACTTTTTACGCAGGGTGCAGTCATAACTAGTGCCACTGCTTTTCTTTGATGTCCCCAATTTGTGGAGCCCATCAACCCCGCCGTTTTGGTTCAAGGTTGATGGGTTTTTTGTTGCCTGAAATTTATGCCTTTTAAAATCATGATGTTAGAAGCACTGTTTTTTAATGATGGCGACAAAATGGCGGCAGCGTCAAAGAGAGAGCGCCACCTGTCCTGATTTCATTGGATGCGGCTGAACCGGATTTGACTCTTTTGGCGTTGCAATCGAACGAACAAAAGTTTCATGGGTAACAAAAGTATGGCTGCAGTTAATGTTCTGGCACTGGTTGTAACGCTCTTTGGTCAATGAAGATACCTGAAAACTGCTGCGAGTATGGGCGACACTTCCACACAGTGGGCAAATCATCATTTTTCGAGTTCTCCCCATTTTTGCTAAATTCACAATAATGATACCGCATTATTCCATTTTGCAAACTTAAAAGTTCTCCATTGCGAAGAATCATTCCATTTCGAAATCATCAATCCTCACTTCAAGCTCCAGACTGGTCGTAAAACCGTTATCCGGGCTGACGGTATGCGTCAGAGTCGTAATGGTCCATTCCGCATCATCTATCGGCTGTTTAAAGCCACTGACTTTCACTGGCATTTCCGTGTAGAGATCTGCCCGCCCTTCCGCCAGTTGTAGCGAGAATGACGCAACTCCGCGTTGCAGGCGTTCCCACTGCATTTTCGCCGCTCGTTCGGCGTTGCTCCGGTTGGCATAAGTGCGATTAAGTACCAGCACGTTTTCATCCGTACCCACCAGGTAATCGCCCTGCTTCGCTTCCGGCTCTTTCTTCTGCTTCTTAGTCCTGCGCTTACGCTTCACCGTGGTGCTTTCTTTCTTCGCGGGTTCGCGGGTATGCAACCAGCTGGCAATTACACCCGTGTAAGCTCCGCGATCCGCCAGGGTAAAGCGGTGACTGTCGCCGTCCTTACGTGTGATAGTGATCACCGGTAGTGGTTTACCGCTGGCGCTTTTACCCTGTCCCTGCCGGATGAATAACAGATTGCCATTTTTCACCGACCCAATAGCACCGTACTGTCGCGCCAGCCGCATCAGAAAACTGCCGTCACTCTCATTAGTCTGGTCTATATGCTCCACGGGTTTATCAGACAGGTCTTTACCCAGTGCCATCTTCAGTTTGTGCCGCGCAGCTATTTCCTTTACCACTTCCCCAACGGTGGTCTTGTGCCACGACTTTTCACGGCGGGTATTCAGCGTTTCCCGAAAATCAGCACTTCGCGCCCGGATAGTCAGGCGGTCCGGTGCGCCAGTGTGTTCAATTTCATCCACCGTGAATGCCCCTTTCGGGAAAAGCGGCTGCCCCTTCCAGCCCAGCGCCAGCGTAATGACCGCACCACGGCGCGGCAGCGCTATTTTTCCATCGGCGTCGTCCAGCTCCAGATCAAGCTGGTCCGCTTCAAAGCCCCGATTGTCCGTCAGCGTCAGACTCATCAGGCGGTTATCCAGCACAGTGGTGATATCCCTGCCCTCAATACTGATGCTGAATGCCGGAGTTTTGTTGCCTTTGTTAAGCAGTTCAGAGCTGAAATTCACGACAGCAGCCCTCCCACCGTTTTACTGATATCGCTTAAGGCAGACGTTGCCGTGTCCTGCAGATTATTCAGCTGCGCACTGAGATCACCGAACATATCGGACAGGGATTCATCCACTCGTTTGAGCGACAGGGTGAACTCAATCCGGCGCGGCATACCGTCGCGGAAAAACTCCGTTTTAGTCTGATTCAGTCCCTCAATCACATACATGCCGTAAATCGTGCCGCTGCCTTCAATCAGGGGCCATGCTTTTCCCTGTTCTGCCATCTGCTCCAGTGCCAGCAACGACAGCCTGCCGCCTGTAATCTCCGGCATAAGAACGCCAGAAAGCGTCAGCATGTCGTTATCCGGTCCCAGAAACTGCGTTGACGGTCGTCGGTTAACCCGGCTGTTAGCCGCATGTCGCCAGCTGCGCTGATACTGCAGTTCCTGATACGGCACGGTGCGCAGCATAAACACGTACAATCCCAGCACCATCATCATGCGTCGTATCCCCCCTGATCGCTGTAGTTACTCCTGGCTTTTGCCTTCAGCCTGCGTTCACGTTCATCAAGCTGGCGGGCCACCTCCCGCGCAATATCCTGCGCACTTTGTCCTGACTGCGTCTGGATGATGATCTGCGTCGGTGCCTCAATCCTGTAAACGGGCGGCACAGTGGCTGCGCGACTCACAATTGCTTCTCCACCTTTCGCGGGAAGTGCCAAAGGGTGCAACGGTGGAAGCTCTGCTGGCGCGGCAGCAACGCCCATCATTCCGGCAACAACGGCAGCCAGTGCAGCTGTATTTCTCCGGCTGGTCACATTTGCCGGGCCGTTGACAATTTCAGGCCCGTTTTCACCGACGATGCCAAACTGCCCGCGCGGAATATAGCCGCCGCTGTCATACATCCCCGCAAAGCCATATCCCCATGACGGCAAACCACCCGATGGCATCATCACTTTACCGTCCGCATTCACCGTCGCAGGTTGCTGACGCGTCACGCTTTCCGGTAGTTTTGCCTTTGCGGCCTCTTTACTGACAATGCCGAGTTTTTCCAGCAACCAGGAAACGCCGGATTTCAGGGAGTCCAGCGGATGCATGACCATATTCAGCCCTTCCGCCAGTGCCTCCCCGAATCGTCGCCCCATTGCCGCTGCGCTCTGCAGTTCGGCAGAGGTCGACTTAACAGGCGTCAGCAGATCAGTAAACCAGCCCCACAGCGCCTGCACTTTGTCGCCAATCCACTGAAACACAGGCTTAAGTGGTTCGAATGCAGCACTGATGGGACCTGCCGCCGCTTTGAATCCTTCCACCACTCCACCGAGAAATGCGGTGATGGGTTGCCAGTATTTCCAGACAACCAGCGCCACGCCTGCCAGTGCAGTAACCACAAGACCTATCGGACTGAGCAGAGCACCTAACAGACCAGATATGGCATACAGGGCAACGCGCAGCATCGCCAGTGGACCAGATGCCAGTACTCGCAGCACCGTACCTGCGGCGGTCAGTCCACCGCGCAGTACCGCCAGAGGATTCATAAACATCACAGCAACAGCACGTAAACCGGATAATCCAGACCGCAATAGTGCAACCGGCGCACCTGCTACAGTTTTCAGGACATTCCCCGTCAGTGATGCCGTGCGACGCAAAGACGACAACGGCGCAGTAAGTAAACCCGCTGCGTTGCCCGATGAAGCAAGCCCGCGTCGCAGCAGTGCCAGTGGTGCGCCAGCCAGCCAGGACAACGCGCTGCTGGTTCGTGTTACTGCTGCCGTAACGGAAGGTAACGTTTTGATACCCAGCACAGAGAATCCCAGACGGATCACTGCCAGCGGCCCCAGCACTGCAGCCAGCGCCACCGCTAAGGTGCCGAGGCCTACGGTAACCGCAGCCACAATAGCGGCTACTTTCATCAGTGTGCCTGTCAGTTCCGGGTTAGCTTCCACCCAGCGGCGCAACGCCCCCGTGATGCTTTTCACCGTGTACAGAATATCCAACAGCGGCTGGCGCAGCGTTTCGCCCAGGCTGCTGAAGGTGTTCTGCGCTCCGGTTTTGACCAGCAACCACTGAGCAGAAAGTGAGTCTTTGTTGATGTCGGATTCTTTCTGCATGGAACCGAGCGCATCATTGCCCGCTGTCAGTTTTAGCTGGCGCTGTAGTTCCGGCAGGTTGTTTGCCAGTTTCGCCGCGTCATCGCCAAACTCTTTACCAAACAACATGGTCATGGCAGACAGACGCTTGTCCTGCGGCAGTGCGTTCACCTTCTCCAGCACACGCTGGATAGTTCCCATCGCATCCTTCGTCATCTGCTTTTCAATCACTTCAGGATTGAGTTTCAGCAGATTCATCCCTTCAAAGAAACTCTTGCTTTGCATGGTGGCAATGGACAATTCACGCACCATCGCGTTTGCTGCACTGGCTGCAACCTCCGGCGCAGCCCCCAGAGTCAGGAAGGTGGAACCCAGCGCCGCCGCTTTACGATAATCCAGACGATCAGCCACACCGCCCAGGCGTTGCATGACATCAATGATGTCTGCCCCTTTCGACATGGCGTTATCATCCAGATAGTTCAGCGCATCACCGAGCTGTTCAATATTGCGGGTAGGGATTTTGTAGAGCTGGGCGATTTTCCCCAGACTTTCTGACAGTTCATCCGCTGGCAGCTCAAAGGCTGTTGCCGCCTTTGCTGCCGTGCTGGCGAAGGCCAGCAGATCACGTTTCTGGTCTTCCCAGCTGTCGTCAGGGTTTGCGACGTTCATGCGCGCCCCACCTTCAACCAGTGCAGCGAAGTCCACCGCACCGTTTTCCATCGGCAGCTGTTCGCTGGCAGCCTTGATGGCATCCTGCATTTCATAAAAACGTGCAGTGCGGTTGCCATTATCGTCACGCAGACCATTGACCTGCTTTGCCACACCTTTCATGGCATCTTCCATGCTGGTATAGCTTTTTACTGCCGCCATCACTGGCGCACCCATTGCCAGCCCTGCAGCCGTGGTGGTGGCTCCGGCACCTGCAATACGATCACGCACCTCCAGCGAACGGGCATAACTGGCACGCGCTGCATTCATCCTGCGCTGAGCTTCCCCCAGTCGCTTCAGCCGCGCCTCCTGTTTCGAAAGTTCCTGGTTATAACGTGATGTTTCACGGGCTAAACGGGCAGTTGCTCCCGCATCGTCTTTCGCAGAAATTCCCGCCCGGTACAGTTCAGCACGCACAAGCGCCGTCTGCTGCTGCAGCTTTTTCTGGCGTTCTTCCAGGCGCTGAACAGCCAGCCGTTGACGGCCCAGAGCAACAACCTGACGTTGCGAAGGCGGCCCCATCGCTCCCAGTTCCTGACTGAGCAAATTTGCACGCTGGCGGGCATAGTTCAGCCTGTCGCCTAATTTCTGATTTTCTGCCTGCAGCTTTCGGAAGCTGTCCAAACTGCTCCCGGCCTGATCAAGCTGCTTTATTGCATCGCGGGATTTTTTGACAGCAGCAGCCAGTTCTCTTGAACTGGCCTGCGCAGATCGAAATGGTCGGGTGAGCTTGTCAACCGCATTAAGAATGACCTGCAGACGCAGGTTGTTATCACTCATCGTTGGCCCCGCTTCTCTGAATCGCTTTATACCGCCATTCCAGCACTTCGGTCAGCGGCATAACGTCAGTAACGGATGGCGGCCAGTGAAAAATGGTGGCGATATCTGCCACCAGATCGTCAACCGTCAGGCTGTCGGTAAACCGGCAAGCACCGACTTCTTCAACAAAAAAGTGACAACCTCAACCGACATGGCAGTGAGATCTGCCGGGTCCATCTCTGCAATTTCCTGTGCAGTCAGTGCCGGACTGGAGATGCGGGGGATCACGGTCATCATCGCGTTTACATCCATATCCATAATGGCCTGCAGGCGTGTACCGCGCAGCGCACCGGACTGCGGTTTACGCAGCACAATTTCGGTGATTTCTGTTTTACCGCGCTTGATGGGGGTATCCAGTTGAATGGTCTTTTCAGTCTGCTTATCGCTCATTTTGCTGTCCTGTCAATTGGGTTCTGGCGCGGTATCCCGCGCCGTTCAGATATATCAGAGGCCGAGGGCGTTGCGGTGCGCTTCCATCAGGTCCACACCGTCCACAATTTCCACCATGTTGATAAGGTCCACTTCATAGAGCACCTCACCATTGATGGTCAGCTTCGCGTAGCTGTTGGTACTGGTCACTTTGGTGGTGTTGCTTTCGCCCGTCTTCCACTCGCCGGAATCCACTTCTTTGTGACGTCCACGCACGACAAGCTCCACGGCCTGCACTTCCCCGGTATCGTCACGCTGAATAGAGCCGGTAAAGCGCAGCTGGATGCCATCCACCGTGGCTTTACCCATCTGTTTAAACAGCAGCAATTCAGTACCACCAATGGAAAATTCTGTGTCCAGCGCACTGTCATCAAGCCCCAGATCCACATCCACCGCACCCGGCATTCCGCCGCCGCGATACTTCTCATATTTGCGGGTAAATTTCGGCAGCGTCAGCGACTCAACGATCCCCTGCCAGTTGTTCCCGTCGTTAAACAGGTTCAGGTGTTTTAATTTGCGTGGTAAAGCCATGTTGTCCCCTTACGCGCTGACCTGGCTGGCGAAATTCACCAGGTACTGATCGGTGATGCGCTGACGCAGCATCAGGTTTTCAAGTGGCGGCACTGGCGTGTAGTCGTAGTCGATGGTGAGTTTTCCGGCTTTCAGCGTGTCTTTGTCGTTCACCGACTCATCCAGCCAGCAATCACCACCAATGAGATAGCCCTGACTGACCAGGCTGCGCATTTTGGCGCGGATACCTTCGATAATGTCGCGGGCCAGCGACGGGTTAAGCGGTTTATCCACCGCCCACATGTGTGCTTCTGCCATCGTGTCCGTCAGCACCTGCGCCGTGCGGGTGTAGTTTTCGAAGGCAAAGAGCGGGTCATCACTCAGGCAGCGGGAACCCCAGAAGCGGAAACCGTCTTTACGCACAAGCGTGGTGACGTCGTTCTGGTTCAGCAGACCTGCATCGGTTGCCGGGTCCTGCAGATCCCAGAACACATCTGCAGAAATTCCGGTGACACCGTTCACGCCCACGTTGGACAGGCTTTTGTGCCACCCGGTCTGCTCATCAATTTTGGCACGCAGACCAAGCGCACGGGCGGTGGCATATGCCGTTGCTTCGGCATTCAGCACCGTGTCCCAGCCAGTAAAGTCAGGCCAGATCAGCATTCCTTCGCGCTGGCTGAAGTTTTCACGGTAAGTGATCGCCTCCTGTACCGTCTTGCAGCCATACGCTGACAGGTAGGCAAACCCACGCAGGCTTTGCGCCACACTCAGCAACTCAGTCGCAACGGCTTTGTTATCGTGACCCGGCACGCCGAGAATGCGCGGTTTAACGCCGAGCTGTGTCTGGGCAGATAACAGGGCTTTCATGCCTGTTTTTTTACCTTCAGCAGTCACTGCGCCGATGATATTGGTCGTGGTTTCTTCTTCCGTTTCACCCTGCGGCACACGCACAACAACGGTCACGGGTTTTGCCTGGTCAGAGATGGCATCCAGCGAACGGGCCAGCGTGCCGGACTCACCCGCTTTACCGCTGGCAGTCAGCACATCAGTGATCAGCACGGGTTTATTAAGAGGAAACATTTTTGCATCGGCATCATCGCCCGTGCAGACCATGCCCACGATGGCGGTGCTCACCGTGGTAATGGATCGGGTACCTTCGTTGACTTCAACAACGCGCACCCCGTGGTGGTAATCCTGAGCCATAGTGGCGAACCTCCTGATTGGATTAGGCTTCGCCCTATGTTGAAGTGATTGTGCCTGACAAACAGCTAAGCGCAGTTGTACCGTTATTCACACAAAATGACGGTATTTGTCTACTTGCAGGGATAATCAAAATAATGCTGATTCAGGGGGATTCATTGATCTTATTTGCCGGAAATTTTCTATAAATGGTAGAAACGCCTACATCAAAAATCAGTGCAATACGCTGTCTTGATTCTCCGGCCTCGAGTAAACGCCCAATCTGTGCCCACTGTTCGGTGGTCAACTTAGGACGGCGTCCACCTACTCTGCCTTTGGCACGAGCTGCAGCCAGCCCTGCCCTGGTACGTTCAACTATCAGTTCGCGTTCCATTTCAGCCAGGGCACCCATGACATGAAAAAAGAAACGGCCCATTGGGGTACTGGTATCAATACTGTCAGTCAGGCTTCTGAAATTCACACCACGCTGGCGCAACTCTTCTATCAGCGTAACAAGATGACGCATACTGCGCCCCAACCTGTCCAGCTTCCAGACAACCAGCGTGTCTCCTGCCGATAGTGTCCTGAGTAGTTTTTTCAGCCCCGGTCTGTCGGACTTGGTGCCACTGATTTTGTCCTCAAAAATCTGCTCACATCCCGCGCAGTTCAGTGCATTACGTTGCAAATCGGTGTTCTGGTCATTTGTTGACACGCGTACATAGCCAATAAGCATGATCATCCCCCTGAATAAAAACCGGAGATGATGCCAGTTAGCTGTTACCTCTGCATTTTCTTAAACGTTGGTTTGGGAGAAG
>NZ_JBMKIA010000031.1:0-40228 GCF_049238215.1 Enterobacter cloacae complex sp. IR5441 | reverse complement strand
ATTCTGGCTACACAATAACAAGGGAAGACTTACTCGTGGCTGCAACCCTACTAGCTCAAAATTTATTCACACATGGTTACGCTTTGGGGAAATTATGAGGGGATCTCTCAGCGCTAAGCGTTGAAATAACCGGCGGCCTGACCGTGTGGTGTTCAATATGCGCGGCAAGGCTAAATCCCTTGCCACGTATCGTTTTTATCAGTAAAGGGTCGCAGCCTAATGTACGAAATGCTTTTCTGATTTCACTTATGGCAACATTCAGACTCACCGAAGAACCAGAGAAACCATGATCCTCCCAGACCTTCTTTATCAGGTCGTCTCTGTCGAGTGTTTTACCATTATTGATGATAAGTTCATAAAGCAGACGACCCGCCTGGTTAGATAACTTAATGGATGACTCTTCCTCTCCATTAATCATGATCATACCGGTGTCGACTTCATAAAGCATTGTAAGATCAATGAGATACTTCATATTATTATTACGCCATTGTTAAATTTTTGTGCATTTGCCAGGCAATAATAAGTCTAAAGTTTGTGTGGTCAAGTCGCGTGATATTAATTGAGAGATGAATTCATAAAGCTTCATTAATTAACGATTATTAAAGCATTAATAAAAATCTTCGAACCAACGCATTTAGGTTAAAACATTAAAAAAAACATACTTACAAGATTATAATCTTAAACTTTAGAAGTTGTTGGAATAATGTTTTGTTATGTACTTTTTTAGTGCAACATAATATCGTCAAAGCATTCTCCCGAGTCGCCATGCGTCTAGCCGGTACATCAGGGACATGTGTAGCCGATTAACATTCATTTTAAATAACACAAATCTTCATGGAGTTTATCATGTTCAAATCGATCATGACCGTATCACTGCTGGCCGCCGCTATTGCCTCTACCAGCGCAGTGGCCGCAGACAATTCGGCGGGTGGTATCATTAACTTTACCGGCGCTATTACCGATACAACCTGTACCATTAACGGCGGTAAAAGCGCGGACTTTACCGTTGCGCTTTCCCCTATTTCGGTAAAAGATGCGGGCACCACGGTTGGCCTGATCACCCGAAATAAAAAATCTATTGCGCTGACATTCTCTGGTTGCTCACCAGCAGCCGGAACGACCGGTACCCCGCTGAAAGTGTATTTCTCCAGCGCGGATAATATTTCCACTGACGGTAAATACCTGCTGAATAACAGCGTGAACGAAAGCGATGCCAGCGTGGCACGTAATGTCGGCTTTGCGTTAGTGGAGCCAGGTTCGTCTACGCCTATTACCCTGAACCAGCCTTACACGACAAATATTATGGGTACAGCGACCGCGCCAGATTCCGAAACGCTGACGCTGGACGTTTATTACTATAAAACAAACGCCGCTGCCGCCACCGTGGGCGAGTTAAGCTCCAACGTAACGTATACCATTTCCTACCTGTAATAGTGATTATTCAGGCTCTGTTTTCGCAGAGCCTGTATTTAAGGTTGCAATCATGCGCAAGGCAATTTTGCTGGCAGGCTTACTGCTAAGCACGGGTCACTCATGGGCCAATATTGTCATTAATGGCACCCGTGTCCTTTATCCTGAAAATAACAAAGAGGTGATCGTCCAGTTAATGAATACGGGCGATGCGCCGGCTCTGGTACAATCCTGGATAGATGACGGTGATATTAATTCCACGCCGGAAACAGCCAATGTGCCGTTTCTGTTGTCGCCGCCGGTGATAAAGGTTAACGAACATAATGGTCAACAGCTTCGTATTAAAAAGCTGCCGTCCAGCTTGCCTGCGGATCGCGAATCCGTCTTTTTCCTGAATGTCCTCGACATTCCGCCCAGACCTGAAAATCTGCAAAACCAGAATACTGTTCAGCTGGCGATTAAATCCCGTATCAAACTTTTTTATCGGCCCGCTGCGCTGAAAGGCACGCTGGATGACGCGGTGGCGAAACTGACGCTCGCCGCCGACGGCGATCGCTTTCGCATTACAAATAACAGTCCGTTCCATATTACGGTCGCCAATATTTCGCTGGGTAAAACGAAATTGCTCCAGGAGTCCCCGATGGTTTCCCCGTTTGGGCAGCTGACGGTCGCCGCCAAAAATACGGTTAAGCGCGGACAGACCTTCCAGCTGATGTATGTGAACGATCTTGGCGCGTATAAAACCCGGACTTTCACCAGTCAGTGATCGGAAAGACTCACCATGAAAATGAAACAAAACAGACTCTGTCTGCTGGCAGTCTGCACGCTTCTGCTTTCGCATAAATCAGGGGCCGTCTCGTTTGATCCCTCCCTGCTTGCTGGCGCATCCGGTGAGTCCGATCTGTCTCGCTTTTCCGAAAACAACGCCATGCCTGCCGGCAGTCAGGAGATGGATATCTACGTAAACGGCAGCTGGAAGGGACGTTATACCGTCATCTACGGCGAACAGCGTGACGACATCCGCCTTGCCTGGAAAGATGCCCGGTCGCTTGGCATCAACACCACGTCCGTGCCTGCGCCCGCCATTGCGCACGGGCAGGTCCAGCTGCGCGATCTGGTTCAGGGCGGTGAAGTCAAAACCGATACCAGCACCCTGAGCCTGGCGCTTACCGTTCCGCAGGCGGCCGTGCAGCGTACTGAAGAAGGTTACATTGCCCCCCAGTTCTGGGACAAGGGGATCCCGGCGCTGATGCTCTCGTGGAACACGACCTGGTACAACACCCGCGCGAAAGGCACTGCGAAAGACACAAATGATGATTTTTATGCCGGGCTGGATTCCGGCGCCAACCTGTTCGGCTGGCAGTTTCGCGACAGCAGCGCCTGGCGGAAAACCGCCAGCGGAGAGAGTAGCTGGCAGAATAATACCCGCTACCTGCGCCGTCCCCTGGCCTCGCTGAAATCCAACCTGACGCTGGGTGACTTTTATATTCCTGGCGATCTGTTTGATTCCCTGCGCGTGCGCGGCGTGTCGCTGGCGTCGGATATGAAGATGCGCCCAAATTCACAGCAGGGTTTTTCACCGGTGGTTCACGGCGTGGCACGGACGAACGCCCTGGTGAAAGTTATCCAGAATGGCAACGTGATCTATCAGGAGAACGTGCCGCCGGGCCAGTTTACCCTCGACAGCATTCAACCTACCGGGTCCGCGGGCGATTTGCTGGTGGTGGTGCGTGAAGCGGACGGTTCACAGCAGTCCTTCACGGTGCCGTTTTCCGCCGTGCCCGGGATGCTAAAAGAAGGGGTGAGCCAGTACAGCGTAGTGGCGGGTAAAGTGCATCAGAACACGCTCGATGCCGAACCCGCATTCATGCAGGCCACGCTGCGCTACGGGTTTAATAACCTCATCACCGGGTATACCGGGACGATTATTAGCGATAACTACCAGGCCGGGCTTGTCGGTACCGGGTGGAACCTTCCGTTTGGCGCGGTTTCGTTTGATGTCACCCACGCCAAAACCACCCTACAGGATCGCACCAGCAGCGGTCAGAGTTATCGCGTGTCGTACAGCAAATTTATCGATACCACCGCCACCAACTTCACCCTGGCGGCCTATCGCTATTCCACTAAAGGCTATTACAGCTTCAGCGACGCGCTCTATTCGCGCGAAGGGTATCAGCGCCTGAGAGCGCAGTACGACGACTATGAAGATCGGTTTGGCGTTGCGCCCGACATGTCGCTAAGCACCTGGGACGCCCTGCGCGCGGCGCAGCCCAAAAATACCTTTACGCTTAACCTTAATCAGCGCCTGCTCAATAACTGGGGCACGGTGTTTGTCTCCGGCACACAGCGCGATTACTGGAACTCACAGCAAACCACGCGCGAATATCAGATGGGCTATTCCAACGCCATCGGCCGCGCCAGCTATACCCTGTCGGCCAGCCGGGTACGGAACAGGGACAGTGAAGAAGAGACGCGCCTTTACCTCTCCCTCAGCCTGCCGTTCTCGCTGTTTGATAACAATGCGTGGATCACCTCCAGCCTGACGGCCAGCGATTCGCATTACGAGCAGAGCAATATCAGCATGAGCGGGAACGCGCTGGCGTCGAACCGCCTGAGCTATACCCTCTCCGGCAGTAATGCGCGTGGGGGTAAAAATGCGGCAAGCGTTAACGCCGCGTACCGTTCGAACTTCGCGACACTCGGTGGCTCTTACAGCGAATCCTACGACTACCGCCAGACCGGGCTCAGCGGACGCGGAAGCCTGGTGGCCTACCCGTGGCACGTTCTCGCCTCAAACGAAACCGGCACAACCATGACTATCGTCGATGCGCCAAAGGCGGAGGGGCTGATGGTGAACGGCGATGAAAGCATTATGACGAACCGCGATGGCGTAGCGCTGGTGCCTTACGCCACCCCGTATCGCAAAAACGCCATTACGTTAACCGAAACGGAAAATAGCGCTGGCGCGGAGGTGATCGGCAATATGGCTAACGTGGCTCCTTACGACGGGGCGGTGAGTTATATCCGCTTCGAAACCGATAAGCGCCAGTCATGGGTACTTCATGCGACGCGCACCGACGGCAAACCGCTGCCGTTTGGCACCGAAGTGCTGGATGAACACGGTGGATCTGTCGGGTATGTCGGCCAGGCCAGCGTACTGTATATCCGTGCTGAACAGCCGCCACGCGCGCTCAACGTGCATCTCCGCGGCGGAAAGTGCGAAATCTCCTCCCCGGCCTGGGGGCTGAACAGCTCCTCATCGGTTTGCCATTAATTACGGATTATCAAAATGTTACGATCATTCATGTTCCTGCTCCTCACCAGCATTAGCGGGATGAGCTATGCCACCTGCTCCGGCAGCAGCATCGTTTATGGCACACCGATTACCATTGATTTATCGGATAAGCTGAGCCCGGCCACGCCCACATGGACCGGCAGCTTCAGCACCCAGTACAGCGGCTCGTTCAACTGTACGACGGGTAACAGTGAATTTTCTTACACGCCGATCCTCTCGACCGACAGCAAATACGCGACCATCCTCGGGTTCAGCAATAACAAGTATATGGTGCGGGCGGAGATCACCAATCCCCCGGCCAATAAAACCCTGTCAGCCAGCGGTAGCCATACGGCGTCTGAGCTGAACACACCGTTTACGGTTCGCTTCACCCTCGTTAACCAGAGCGGTACCACCCTGACGGGGGATACGGCGAACATGAGCGACGTTCTGTTCGTCAGCGACATGAGCGGGTTATCCATCTGGGAAATCATCACCTGGCCAATCAATCAGGTCATCAAGATAGCGCAGTGGTTATTCAGCGGGTTCAAGTGGCCTTACGACAACCGAGATATGTTTGGTCAACCGATGATCATCAAATACGCGCCGAAACTGACTACCTGTTCCTTTGATAATGCGGGGCTGACCGTGGCGCTGCCGACGCTCGGCATTCCCCAGCTCAGTGCATCCTCACAGCCGGGGCTGACGCCTTTTTCACTGAACATGAGCTGTCAGAACGTCGGGGTTAATGGCAATTCCGATCGGGCAATTGAGATGTTTCTGTCCAGCACGCAGCTGCTCTCAACCGACAGCTCGGTGCTGATCGACAGCAGCAGTAGCGCGGCGCAGGGCGTGGGGCTCCGCCTGATAAAACGTGACGCCCCGCAAACGCCGGTGACCTTCTCTACCTCAACCACCAGCCGTGGCAACGCCACGATGATTTTCAGCGTGGCGGCTGGCGCGGCGCTGGACGAACATTTCACCCTTCCGATGGCGGCGTACTATTACGTGTGGGCGCCCGCCCAGGTGAGCCAGGGTAAGATCAATACATCGGCTACGCTGAATATTATCTATCCCTGATGTGAACTATTCCTCCATCTTTCCAACCGCTTGCACATACTTAATCAGTTCGCTGTGGTTGGAAAGATTCAGCTTTTTCATTGCATTGTGTTTCTGTGTCGCAATGGTACTGACCGAACGGTTTCGATGACGGGCAATCTCCGTCGTTGAAAATCCTTCCACGATAAGATGAAGCACCTCCCACTCTCTGGCCGAGAGGATGGAACGCGCCCGGGAGCCGGACCGCATTACCCGCCTGAGCCACGAAGAGATCGACGGTTTTTGCCCGTCCGCCATGAGCAACGCGGGTAATTCCTTTTTCAGTTCAGTCAATTCATCCTGCTGACTGATGGTTAATTCAAATTTCATCTCCAGAACTTTTTTTAACAGCCCGTAAGGCAGCTCGGGCACCAACAGAACACGCCTGACGTGATGGGTTTTACATAAAGATGTAAAACGGCTGCTGACCTCCGCACTCCACTCTTTATGATTAAGCAGATAATTAAATTCAGTGAAGAAAACATCCACGTTATTATCCGCCACCGCCGCCAGCGCCTGTTCTGTGGAATCGACCTGAGTAATGTTCAGTATGTAATCGGGTAAAAGATCCTGGAGCGCCCGGAATATTATCTCTTTAAATATATTTATTTTGTAAAACACCATTACCCTTACGATACGTTCAGTATTATTCATGTCTTTTCTAAATTCTCGTGACCGGAGGAAAATGATAATAGTTTATGTACTCACCACTCACAACCTCTTCGCGCCAGGATTTTATCCTTCTCAGGCTTAAAAATCTGAACAAGGACATTAAATTCATAGAAAAAATTCTATTTTATTCTGCACGCCGTTTCCCCTCGCAGATAAAGCCCTGTCGATAACCCTGCCACGATCACAATTTTTCTTACAGAAACAGCAGTAAATCACTGAAAAGGCGGTGGATTAACCCCATTAATCAACCTTCTGATGCTTATTATCCGCTCATTTACAGAATAAAAATCTGGCATGAATATTATTAGAAGATTAAAACAATTGCATATACCATTAAAACCATTTTTCAATTTTATCTTCCGCTAATAATTGGCTTCAGCTTTACTCGACGGTTTGTATTGGCTTACATTGATGCCATCGCATCGCGTTATTTAAAAAGTGCTCGCTATTCTTTTAATAAGAGAGTGCGAACCGCCATTTTCTCTTATATGGACTGTTTACTCAGCGAAAGGAGAATGCCAATGCAAAATAAAAAAACAATTCACGTTGCCGTTGTTGACAGCTGCGAATTCACGATGATTGGCCTGCAATCGCTTGGAAAGCGTGAGCCTGATGAAAAACACGACGTTATTTTCCATGGATTTACCCATATCGAAGAACTTGCTATGAGTGAACAACTCTTTGATATCATCATTTATGATCCGTTGAATACGCGTCATTTCCGGGTGACGACGAATGACGACATTCTCTGTATTAAACAGAAACAAATGACAGCGAAGATCTATATCTATTCGTTATCCGCCGGCTATTTGAAATTCAAACATGTTGATGGAGTCATCAGCAAAAGAGTCTCCCTGGGGGATATCAAAGCGCTGTGGCAAATACTGATGAGCCAGACGCCGCAAGAGTCTGGCCGTTACAACGTAGGCATGACGACCCGCTTACGCACCCCGGCGAGGCTGTCCAGCGAGGAGGCAAGCGTACTGCGCGGCTATTCCTGTAATCTCAAAACCAAGCAAATCGCCCGTCAGCTGGGGTGTAACGTCAGGCTGGTTTACTTTTATAAGAACAACGCCATGAACAAGCTTAAGGCCGTGCGTGGCCCCTCGTTTTACCAGAGCATTCGCTGGATCCTGAATTAAAAATTTGACCGTGTGTCGTTTGCCTTTTGTTCCCGTGTCCGCGGGAACCTTTTTTCATTTCCTGAAGGCTGTTCCATGTATACCGTTCTTCCCTCTCCCTTGTTGCAACGTATCTCAGGGCTGCGATTCCAGCCGCTTGTCGATCTTCATTCGGGCCAGGTGTTCGCGCATGAAGTTCTCGTGGAGATCCATAACGTCAATCTTGAGGTGCTGTTTGCCTCGCTGCCCTCGCGCAGCGCGCTGCAAATCTTCTTCTGGCAGGCCAACACCCTGTTACAGATACCCGCCCGGGACGCTTACTGGCTAAACCTTCCGGCAGAACACCTTCTCAACGAACGCGCTATCCGGTTGTTGCTGGCGTTACGCCATCAGCAGCGGTTAACGATTGAAATTCAGGATCCCCTCACCATCACACGGCTGAGCGAGGATGAGCAACGTCGCCTTCATGCCACGCTTGTTCGGTTAAAAGAGGCGGGATGGCAAATCTGGCTGGACGATTTAACCCGGGAGTTGGCGGAGGCGTTCGCGCGGCTTGCGCTGCCGCTGGATGGGGTGAAAATTGACCGCTCAGCGCTGCGCGAGCGCGCGCCGCTTGCCCCGTTTGTACAGGAGGTCAGGGCAGGTATCGCGCAATCAATTCTTATAGAAGGCATCGAAAACTCGCGGGATCTGGCGCGCGCCCGCGCGTCCGGCGCACAGTCTGGTCAGGGTTTTCTGTGGCCCGAAAGCCGAACCGATGCCCGCGTAACGCTTTGACGGCCAGCGGAGCGCTGGCCTTTTTACCGGGGCTTACCAGCCCGGCACCGCGCCACCGTTAAAAAGGGTCTCCGCCGCTTTCGCCACTTCCGGCGACTGATAGGACTGGATAAATTCCTTCACGTTTTCGGCGTCTTTGTTCTCTTCACGCGTGACCACAATATTCACGTAGGGTGAGTTTTTGTCTTCGATAAAGACGCTGTCGTGTACCGGAGAAAGCCCCGTTTGCTGGAGATAGGTGGTACTGATGATGGCCACATCCACTTTCGGATCGTCCAGCACGCGCGGCAGCTGCGCCCCTTCCAGCTCCATAATCTGTAAGTTTTTCGGGTTCGCGGTAATATCCAGCGCCGTTGGCAGCAGGCCAACATCCGGTTTAAGGGTAATCAGCTTCTCTTTTTGCAGCAGCAACAGCGCGCGGCCAAGGTTGGTGGGATCGTTTGGAATCGCAATGGTTGCGCCGTCCTTCAGCTCAGAGACCGATTTAATCTTTCGGGAGTAACCCGCCATCGGGAAGACGAAGGTATTGGCCACGGCGACCAGCTTGTAATTGTGCGCCTTGTTATCTTCTGCGAGGAACGGGCGATGCTGGAAGACGTTGGCGTCCAGTTCGCCCTGGTTGGTGGCATCGTTGGGCAGCAGCGAGCCGCTAAAGCCCACCAGCTCAACATCCAGACCGTATTTCTCCTTTGCCACCTTTTTGGCGACTTCCGCCACGTCCTGCTCAGCGCCATTGATCACGCCGACTTTAATGTGTCTGGCATCATTGCCGCCCTGATCACAGCCCGCGAGCAGCAGGCCAGTCAGGAGAAGCGCACCCAATCGAAGTTTCACGAGACAGTTCCTTTTGATAGACGTTTTGAAGACTATATCGACAACGAGACGGCAGGCTAAAAAACGAAAAGGAATCAGTAAGACGGTTAAGTTATATGCGGCCTGTTGCCGGGTGGCGCTGCGCTTACCCGGCCTACGTAACGGGCGAAGTGTAGGCCCGGTAAGCGTAGCGCCACCGGGCGATGGGCATCAGGTGACGGTAGTCCAGGCGCAAGCAGAACCGCTTCCCTCACGCCTGCCGACGCAGCGGCGCTTCGCGCAAAAACCACGACAGCACAAACGCCAGCACCATAATCCCCGCCGCCAGCATGAATACCGCATGGATCGCCGAGCCGAACGCATCCAGATAGTCCAGACGCAGGGCATCAGGCAGATGGTGTATGGCAACGGGATTAAGTTCGCGCGGCAGTTCCGCCCCTTCCGGCAGCCTGTCGATCAGGCCTGATTGCAGAATATGGGTGAACACCGCGCCAAACAGCGCAACGCCAATCGCCCCGCCAATGGAACGGAACAGCGTCACCCCAGACGTCGCGACGCCGTATTGATCGGCTGACACGCTGTTCTGCACCGCCAGCACCAGCACCTGCATCACCAGTCCCAGCCCCATGCCCAGCACGCCGGTAAACAGGTACAGCTGCCAGGTTGGGGAGGTGATTGAAATGCGCGTCAGTAATACCATCCCCACCACGCCGAGCAGCGTGCCGAGGATCGGGAACAGACGATATTTCCCGGTACGGCTGATGATGCGCCCGCTGATGATGGAGGTGAGCAACAGCCCCCCCATCAGGGGGATCAGCTGCAAACCGGCCTGCGTCGGCGTGGCGTCTTTTACCACCTGTAAATAGAGCGGCAGGAAAGTGACGGAGCCAAACAGCGACATGCCGATAATAAAACCGATCAGGCTACAGAGCAGGAAGCTGCGGTCGCGGAAGAGCGACAGCGGGATAATCGGCTCCCACGCCAGCCGCTCTTCGTAGATAAACCCGGCGATCCCCGTCAGGCCGAAGGCCAGAATACACCACAGCTGCGGGTCGCTCCATTGGCGGATCGTCCCGCCCTCGGTGGTAAACAGAATGATGCACAGCAACGCCATGCTGAGGTAAATCGCCCCCAGGTAGTCAATCTCATGCTTGCTGCGCCGCGCGCTGCCGTGGAAAACCGCGCCAATCACCAGCAGGGCAAACAGCCCCAGCGGCAGGTTGATGTAGAAAATCCAGCGCCAGGATGCGTGCTGAACGATAAACCCGCCGATCAGCGGCCCTATCACCGTCGCCAGGCCAAACACGCCGCCAAACAACCCCTGATAGCGACCCCGATCGGCAGGCGGGATCACGTCCGCCACGGCAGCCATGCTGATCACCATCAGACCGCCGCCCCCCAGCCCTTGCAGGGCGCGCATCAGCACCAGCTGGGTCATGTTCTGCGCCAGACCGCACAGCGCGGACCCTACAAGAAACAGCACAATCGCGATTTGCAGAACGATTTTTCGGCCAAACAGATC
This sequence comes from Enterobacter cloacae complex sp. IR5441, assembly GCF_049238215.1. NCBI lineage: Bacteria > Pseudomonadati > Pseudomonadota > Gammaproteobacteria > Enterobacterales > Enterobacteriaceae > Enterobacter > Enterobacter cloacae complex sp. IR5441. The sequence continues at coordinate 29,541 of NZ_JBMKIA010000031.1, read as the reverse complement.
GCCGAATTTGCCGTACAGCGGCACCACGATGGTCGAACTGAGGATATAGGCCGTTACCACCCACGAGAGCTTATCCAGCCCGCCCAGCTCACCGACGATGGTCGGCAGCGCGGTGGAGACAATGGTCTGATCCAGCGCCGAGAGCAGCATCACCAGCAGGAGTGCGCTGAACAGCAGCTTAATCGACGGCGCCTTTTTCGCAGGTTGAGTCATTACGTCGGACTCCATAAGACATCACTTGAAATTAATTAATCGTATAATTAATATTTGTGGAAGTGATGAATAAGATCAAGAGATACGGTGACCATGCCAGCACAAAAGGACAATTCTGAACCCCGCCGCCCCGGTCGGCCACGCGGCGGCAAGCGCGTTACCGCCAGCCGTGAACAGCTGCTGGACATCGCCCTGAACCTCTTTTCCCGCCAGGGGATCGCCAATACGTCGTTGAACGCCATCGCCCGCGAAGCAGGCGTGACGCCCGCCATGCTGCACTACTACTTCAACTCCAGAGAACAGTTACTGGATGCGATGATTGAGGAGCGCTTCCTGCCGTTACGCGAGCGGATCGGGGCGATTTTCGCCGACAACCGGGATTCGCCGGTGGATGCCCTGACGGAAATGGTCAGGGTGCTGGCCGAACTGGCGGAAAAGTATCGCTGGTTTGCCCCGCTGTGGATGCAGGAGGTGATTGGCGAGATGCCGGTACTGCGCACCCATTTGCAGGCACGCTTTGGCGATGAGAAATATCACACCACGCTGGCAACCATCAAAAGCTGGCAGCAGGAAGGAAAGCTGAATCCGGCGCTGGCCCCCGAACTGCTGTTCACTACGCTGCTGAGCCTGGTGCTGGTGCCGTTCTCCCGCATGCGCAATGACGAGAGGCTTAGCGCCCTCTCGCCGGAGATCGTGGTGCGCCACGTGTTAGCCGTGATAGGCACCGGGATCGGCGGTTAAAGATTTTTGGACAGATAGTGTCTCTGCATTCCCTGATAAGGGTAATCCTGCAAGGACATCTGCACCTGATAACCCTGCTTTTCATAGAACGGGCGCGCCTGGAAGCTGACCGTATCCACCAGCGCGTGACGACAGCCTTTGCGACGGGCCTCCTCTTCAGCCGTTTTGATAAGCTGGCTTCCCACGCCCGTTCCCCGCACGCTGTCGCTGACCCACAGATAGTCGATGTTCAGCCAGTCGCCTTTCCGTACGCCGATTAACCCGCCCAGCATGACGCCATTGTCGTCTCGCATATATACGCCAATATCGCCGCCAAACGTCGACAGATCTAAAAACTGCGCGTTATAGGCTCTTAGCCCCGTTAATAATTCTTCTTTTTCTTCGGCTGTGACATTATCTGTAATGCTCAGATGCATAATTCTCTCCTTATTTTCAGCGCAATCTGAATATCTCACAGCTTAACCTTCATAAAAACTCCTTATTTTCTCCATTGTTTATACCTGGAAATATTCATTCAATATGTAAATAAAAAAAGCCTTTCCAATAGTCTCCGAAAACGTATAATGAGAACGATCATTCTCACTTTTTACGGTAGCCGACAATGAGTACAAAGCTGGAAGAACGACAAAAACTGCGGCAGGACGAAATCATTACCGCCGCGCGCCGCTGCTTTCGCGCCAGTGGATTTCACGCTGCCAGCATGTCGCAGATCGCCAGCGAAGCCAGGCTCAGCGTCGGACAAATCTATCGCTATTTCAGTAACAAAGACGCGATTATTGAAGAGATGATCCGGCGCATTATCGACTCACGTATTGAAGAGATGCAGGGCAAAACCCTGGTTGAAGGGATGCCGCAGGCGCTTGCCTGGCGCCAGACGCTTAACGAAGACGATGACGCGCTGATGCTCGAAATGTCCGCAGAGGCCACGCGCAATCCGCTGGTGGCCAACATGCTGATCGAAGCCGAAGCCCGCATGTTCGCCAACGCCTGTGAGCACCTGAAAAAGCAGTTCCCTCACCTGAGCGATGAGCATATTCGCTGCTGCGTGGAGATTACCGCCGTGATGATCGAAGGCACGATTTACCGTCGACTCACGCCTTTAAAAGTACCATCAGAACAATTAGAGCCTATATACCAGAATATTTTAAATATGATTTTCTCTGCGAAGTAATCGCATGTGAATAATTAGCGGAAATAAGTAATTTCCCTTTTTTCATTTCTGGCTCAGCCAGAGATGCGGGATCGCTGTGCTTTTAATTAGCCCTCCTCCCTGTTAAGCGATTAACAGGGCAGGCTTCGTTCACCCTGGAAAAAGATTATGAAAACCATAACAACCTCCATCGCGGCATTACTCCTCCTGACAGGGTGCGATAATGCGCAAACATCTGCTCCTCAACGTCCTCTTCCGGAAGTGGGGATTGTCACCCTCATGAGCCAGCCGGTGTCCGTCGTCAGCGAGCTGACCGGCCGCACCGCCGCCGCAATGAGCGCCGAAGTGCGCCCCCAGGTAGGTGGCATTATCCAGAAGCGCCTGTTCACCGAAGGCGATACGGTCAAGGCCGGGCAGGCGCTGTATCAGATCGATCCTTCCAGCTACCGCGCCGCGTATGATGAAGCCGCCGCCGCACTGAAACAGGCGCAGGCGCTGGTGCAGGCCGACTGCCAGAAAGCCCGGCGTTATGCGCAGCTGGTGAAGGACGACGGCGTATCACGTCAGGATGCGGAAGACGCGAAGTCCACCTGCGCGCAGGACAAGGCCAGCGTCGAGTCAAAGAAAGCCGCGCTGGAAAGCGCCCGCATTAACCTCAACTGGACCACCGTCACCGCGCCGATTGCCGGACGTATCGGCATCTCCTCTGTGACCCCCGGCGCGCTGGTGACCGCCCAGCAGGATACCGCGCTGGCCACCATTCGCGGGCTGGACAGTATGTACGTCGATTTAACCCGTTCCAGCGCCGATCTGCTGCGTTTACGCAAGCAAACCCTCGCCAGCAACAGCGATACGCTGAACGTGTCGTTGATTCTCGAAGACGGCAGCAGCTACAGCGAAAAAGGCCGCCTGGCGCTGACCGAAGTGGCGGTGGATGAGTCTACCGGCTCAGTCACCCTGCGCGCCGTCTTCCCGAACCCGCAGCATCAGCTTCTGCCGGGCATGTTCGTCCGCGCCAGAGTGGATGAAGGCATCATGAATGACGCGATCCTCGCCCCGCAGCAGGGCATCACCCGCGACGCCAAAGGCACCGCCACCGCGCTGGTGGTGAACGCCAGCAACAAGGTCGAACAGCGTCAGCTGGAGACGGGCGACACCTACGGCGACAAATGGCTGGTGCTGAGCGGTTTGAAGGCGGGCGATAAGCTGATTGTGGAAGGCACCGATAAAGTCACCGCCGGGCAGGAAGTGAAAGCTGAAGAGATGAAAACCAACGGAGGAAACGCCTGATGTTTTCCCGTTTCTTCGTGCGTCGCCCGGTCTTTGCCTGGGTTATCGCCATTCTCATCATGCTCGCCGGAATGCTGGCGATCCGCACGCTGCCCGTTGCGCAGTACCCGGACGTGGCTCCGCCGTCGATCAAAATCTCCGCCACCTATACCGGTGCCTCCGCACAGACGCTGGAAAACAGCGTGACGCAGGTGATCGAGCAGCAGCTCACCGGGCTGGATAACCTGCTCTACTTCACCTCCACCAGCAGCTCGGACGGGTCGGTGAGTATTAACGTCACGTTTGAACAGGGAACCGATCCGGACACCGCTCAGGTACAGGTGCAGAACAAAGTCCAGCAGGCGGAATCGCGCCTGCCGACCGAGGTGCAGCAGTCCGGGATCACCGTCGAAAAATCCCAGAGCAACTTCCTGCTGATCATGGGCGTATATGACAAAACCGACACCGCCAGCAGCTCGGATATCGCCGACTGGCTGGTGAGTAATATGCAGGATCCGCTGGCGCGCGTGGATGGCGTCGGTAGCCTACAGGTGTTCGGTGCAGAATACGCGATGCGCATCTGGCTCGACCCGGCGAAGCTGGCGTCGTACTCGCTGATGCCCTCCGACGTGCAGAGCGCGATTGAAGCGCAGAACGTGCAGGTTTCCGCCGGTAAAATCGGCGCGCTGCCCTCGTCGAACGCCCAACAGCTGACCGCCACCGTCCGCGCTCAGTCGCGTCTGCAAACGGTCGATGAGTTCAAAAAGATCATCGTCAAGAGCCAGTCCAACGGTGCGGTGGTGCGCATCAGCGATGTCGCGCGCGTGGAGATGGGCAGCGAAGATTACACCGCCACCGCGAAGCTGAACGGCCACCCGGCGGCGGGTATGGCGGTGATGCTCTCACCGGGCGCCAACGCGCTTAACACCGCCACGGCGGTAAAAGACAAGATTGCCGAGTTCAAAAAGTCGATGCCGGAAGGCTACGACGTGGCCTACCCGAAAGACAGCACCGAGTTCATCAAGATCTCCGTTGAGGACGTGATTCAGACGCTGTTCGAAGCCATTATCCTCGTGGTGGTGGTGATGTACCTGTTCCTGCAAAACATCCGCGCGACGCTGATCCCGGCGCTGGCGGTGCCGGTGGTGCTGCTGGGCACCTTCGGCGTGCTGGCGCTGTTCGGTTACTCCATCAACACCCTGACGCTGTTTGCGATGGTGCTGGCTATAGGGCTTTTGGTGGATGACGCCATCGTGGTGGTGGAAAACGTCGAGCGTATTATGCGCGACGAAGGGCTGCCCGCCCGGGAAGCGACCGAAAAATCGATGGGCGAAATTTCCGGCGCGCTGATCGCCATTGCGCTGGTGCTCTCTGCGGTATTCCTGCCGATGGCCTTTTTCGGCGGCTCCACCGGGGTGATTTACCGTCAGTTCTCGGTCACCATTATTTCGGCGATGTTCCTCTCCGTGGTGGTGGCGCTGACCCTGACGCCCGCGCTGTGCGGCTCGATCCTGAATCACACCGCTCCGCACAAAAAGGGCTTCTTCGGCGCGTTTAACCGCTTCTACAGTAAGACCGAGCACGGCTATCAGAACAAGGTGCTGCGCGCCCTGCGCCGTTCCGGTGGCATGCTGGTGATCTACGCCCTGCTCTGCGGCGCGATGGGGTTCGCCATGCTAAAACTGCCGGGCAGCTTCCTGCCAACCGAAGACCAGGGTGAAATCATGGTGCAGTACACCCTGCCCGCCGGCGCAACCGCGGTGCGTACCGCCGAGGTAAGCCGCCAGGTACGCGAGTGGTTCCTCACCAAAGAGAAAGCCAATACCGACGTGATCTTCACCATTGAAGGCTTCAGCTTCAGCGGCAGCGGCCAGAACGCCGGGATGGCGTTCGTCTCCCTGAAAAACTGGTCAGAGCGCAAAGGCGATGAGAATACCGCCCAGGCCATTGCCCTGCGCGCCACGCAGGAGCTGAGCACCATTCGGGATGCCACAATTTTCGCCATGACGCCCCCGGCGGTGGATGGTTTAGGCCAGAGCAACGGCTTTACCTTTGAGCTGATGGCCAGCGGCGGCACCGACCGCGACGCGCTGCTGAAACTGCGTAACCAGCTGATTGGCGAAGCCAACCAGGACAACTCGCTGCACGCCGTGCGCGCCAACGATCTGCCGCAGATGCCGCAGCTTCAGGTGGATATTGATAACAACAAAGCCGTGTCGCTGGGGCTCTCCCTGAGCGATGTTACCGACACCCTCTCCAGCGCCTGGGGCGGCACCTACGTGAACGACTTCATTGACCGTGGCCGCGTGAAAAAGGTCTACATCCAGGGCGACAGCGACTATCGCGCGGTGCCATCGGATCTTAACAAATGGTATGTGCGCGGCAGCGACAGCACCATGACCCCGTTCTCCGCCTTCGCCACCACCCGCTGGGAGTATGGCCCGGAAAGCCTGGTGCGCTACAACGGCTCGGCGGCGTATGAGATTCAGGGCGAAAACGCCAGCGGCGCCAGCTCCGGTACGGCGATGAGCAAAATGGAGCAGCTGGCGAATAACCTGCCGTCCGGCAGCACCTGGGCATGGAGCGGTTTGTCGTTGCAGGAAAAACTGGCGAGCGGTCAGGCGATGAGCCTCTATGCCCTCTCGATCCTGGTGGTGTTCCTGTGCCTGGCGGCGCTGTATGAGAGCTGGTCGGTGCCGATTTCGGTCATCATGGTGATCCCGCTAGGGGTGCTGGGTGCGGCGGTTGCCGCCTCCCTGCGCGGCCTGAACAACGACGTCTATTTCCAGGTGGCGCTGCTGACCACCATCGGTCTGTCGTCGAAGAACGCCATTCTGATTGTCGAGTTTGCCGAAGCCAAAGTGGCCGAAGGCTACTCCCTGACGCGCGCCGCCCTGCGGGCCGCCCAGACGCGTCTGCGTCCGATCATCATGACCTCGCTGGCGTTTATCGCAGGCGTGACGCCGCTGGCGATTGCCACCGGCGCCGGGGCCAACAGCCGCGTGGCGATCGGTACCGGTATTATCGGCGGGACGCTGGCCGCGACGCTGCTGGCCATCTTCTTTGTTCCTTTATTCTTTGTACTGGTGAAACGTCTGTTCTCCGGTAAGCACGCAAACCGGAGGTCATAATGTTTCGTGTAACCGTATTAACGTTAGCGCTGCTGAGCGCGGGCTGTGTGTCATTAGATCCCACGTATCAGCGCCCGGACGCCCCCGTCCCGGCGACGTTGCCGGGCGCCCATGGCGAAGCCAACGCCGTGGTGAGCCAGTGGCAGCAGGTGATGAATGATGCGCGGTTGAAAAGCGTGGTGACGATGGCGCTCAACAGCAACCGCGACGTGCAAAAAGCGATTGCGGATATCGACGCCGCCCGTGCCCAGTATGGCGAAACGCGCTCGTCCCTGTTCCCGACGGTGGACGCGGAACTGAGCCACACCCGCAGCCGCACGCTGGCGAGCGGCGTCGCGACAAGTGACGAAGCCAACGGCGCGGTCTCCAGCTTCGAACTGGATCTGTTTGGCCGCAACCAGAGCCTGTCGCGTGCCGCGCGTGAAACCTGGCTTGCCAGCGAATTCACCGCGCAGAACACGCGCCTGACGATGGTCAGCGAGCTGACCACGGCCTGGGTGACGCTGGCGGCGGATAACAGCAATCTGGCGCTGGCGAAGTCCACCCTGGAGAGCGCCGCAAACTCGCTCAAGATTGTGAAGCGCCAGCAGGAAGTGGGTGTGGCAGCGGCAACGGACGTCAGTGAAGCGATGGCGGTTTACCAGCAGGCGCGCGCCAGCGTGGCGAGCTACCAGACGCTGGTGATGCAGGACAAAAACGCTCTCAACCTGCTGGCGGGCGATACGGTGCCCGAGAACCTGCTGCCCGGCACGCTGGAGAGCCTGAGCGACAACGCCATCACGCTGATCCCGGCGGGCGTCAGCTCCAGCGCGCTGCTGCGTCGTCCGGACATTCAGGAGGCCGAGCATAACCTGCTGAGCGCCAACGCCAACATCGGCGCGGCGCGCGCCAACTTCTTCCCGACCATCTCGCTCACCGCCAGCGCGGGCGTCGGCAGCGATTCGCTGTCGTCCCTGTTCAGCCACGGGATGAAGGTCTGGTCGTTTGCACCTTCCATCACCCTGCCGCTGTTCAGCGGCGGCAACAATATGGCGCAGCTGCGCTATGCGGAAGCCGAGAAAAAAGGGTTAATTGCGACCTATGAGAAAACCATCCAGAGCGCGTTCAAGGACGTGGCCGACGCGCTGGCCCGGCGCGAAACGTTGAGTGAACAGCTTGATGCCCAGCGTGAATACGTGGCGGCGGAGCAAAAAACGCTGGATGTGGCGACGCGCAGTTACAAGGCTGGCGCGGGCGATTATCTGACGGTGCTCACCGCGCAGCGGTCGCTGTGGTCGGCGCAGGAATCACTGATTGCCTTGCAGCAAACCGACCTGGAAAACCGCATCACGCTGTGGCAGTCGCTGGGCGGCGGGATTCAGTAACATCACTGCCGGGCGGCGCAACGTTGCCCGGCCATCAGAGTAAATACCTATGGCAAAACTCTCTTTTTCTTTCGCGGCCATCCTTGGCCTGCTGACGGCGATCGGGCCGCTGTGTTCCGATTTTTATCTTCCGGCGCTGCCGGAGATCGCCACCCAGCTCAACACCTCCACAACGCTGACGCAGCTTTCTCTTACCTCGGCGCTGATTGGCCTGGGGCTGGGACAACTCTTTTTCGGCCCGCTAAGCGATCGCATCGGACGTAAAACGCCGCTGCTGTTCTCACTTTTGCTGTTTGTACTGGCTTCAGTGCTTTGTGCCAGCACGCAGAATATTTACGCCCTGATCGGCTGGCGATTTGTGCAGGGCGTTGCCGGGGCGGGCGGCTCCGTACTTGCCCGCTCCATCGCCCGTGATAACTATCATGGCACGATGCTAACGCAGTTTTTTGCCCTACTGATGACGGTCAACGGCATCGCGCCCGTGGTGTCCCCGGTGCTCGGTGGCTATATCGCGTCGCATTTCGACTGGCGGATGCTGTTCTGGGTAATGGCAGGGGCGGGTCTGGCGCTGCTGATCGCCAGCCAGCTTTTTATCCGCGAGTCCCTCACAGAGAAACAGGGCGGGGGATCGCTGACGCAAACCGCCAGGACGGTACTTAAAAATCGTCGCTTTATGCGCTACTGCCTGATCCAGGCCTTCATGCTGGCGGGGCTGTTCGCCTATATCGGGGCATCCTCCTTTGTGATGCAAAACGAATATGGCCTGAGCGCCATGCAGTTCAGCCTGCTGTTCGGTGTGAACGGTATCGGCCTGATCGTCTCAGCGCTGATTTTCTCCCGTCTGGCACGCCGACACCCGGCGGAAGGGTTAATGCAAATAGGTCTGGTGTTGGCCGTAACCTGCGCGGGGCTGACGTTGCTCTTTGCGTGGATGCAGCTTTCCGTTCCGGCACTGATTGCACTCTTTTTCACCGTCGCATTTAACAGCGGGATCAGCACCATTGCGGGTTCAGAAGCGATGAGCGCAGTCGACGCGAAGGAGTCCGGCACAGCGTCAGCCATTCTGGGCATGCTGATGTTTTTATTCGGTGGGATCGCAGCGCCTCTTGCCGGTATCGGCGGAGAAACGATGCTGAAAATGAGTCTCGCGGTGTTAGTAAGCTATGGCATTGCACTGGCGATCGGATCTCGCACGCAGAATGCGTAAATTCATACTTTTGGCTTGAATCGCGTTGATGAATGTAACGATATATTTCAGGGGAAGCATGTGACTTTCAAAGGAGGTTTCGATGAAATCTGCACACCTGGTTTGCCTGCTCGTTTGCCTGATTTTCGCTGCGTTTGTTCACGCGCAGGAGAAGAGCGCTCCGGAGAAAGAGGCGCAAATAAAACAGCAGGTCCTGAAAGATGTGAAGAAAACCTGTACCCCGCAGAAAAAGCAGAGCGATAAGGCCTGGCAGGCGATGATTTTGTCGTCTGAGACCAATCAGCTGCTGATCAAAAACGCCATCACCGCCGTGAAGCGTGACAACCTGGACGCCTACTGGGATGCAGTAAGTCAGGTGGATTGTATGGAAGATTACTGAGGGTTGAGCGCCGGGTGGCGCTGCGCTTACCCGGCCTACATCACACGTTTAACGCTTCCGCACATCCGGAATAATCAAATCCCCGCGCAGAACGTAGGACCCGAGCATCTGCGTTTTCTCTGTCAGCCAGCTCACGATGCGCGCCGCCATGGCGTCCATGGAATACTCAATGGCCGGGATCACCGGAATACCCGGCAGATGCAGCGAACCGCCGAGGCTGAAAACCATGATGTCTTCCGGTACCGATTTATTAAACGCCTGTAACTGCGGGATCACCCGCTGGGCTTCCTGCTCATCCGCCACCAGCAGCGCGTTGAAGTTCAGCGTGGACGCGTTGTTGAGTAATTCCTGAAGCGCAACGGACGATGAAGTCGCGTCCATAAACACGAGGTTGCGATTAAAGGGCAGGAAGTTTTTCTCCAGCGCGTGTTTGTAGCCCAGCAGCACCTGATCGGCAAAGCCGCTGCCGTGCGGGTGGATCAGCGCTATCTGGCGACGCCCCTGGCTGGTGAGATAGTTACAGGCCGTTTCGGCCGCGAACGCGTGATCGAACTGAATGCTGTTGGCGTTATCGGCTTCCATACAGTCGACCAGAATCACGTTGTCCATGTCCACGTCCAGCGGGAAACGCGCGCCAATCACCAGAATGTCATCACATAAGCCGCAGGAGAGTTCTTCAAGGGCGTTCATCACTTCTGTTTTTGTGTGTGCGAAACGCAGCAGCAGATGTTTTTGATGCTGGCTGAGGTGTTTTTCCAGCGCGTACAGGTAACCGGTGGTCTGGTTAATGTTTTCCTGCGCGCAAATCACCCCAATGCAGCCCGTCGACTGGCTGAGCAGCGACTGGGCGATCACGTTGGGACGATAGTTCAGCTCGTCCACCGCTTTCAGAACAGCCTGGCGGCTGGCTTCCTTCACGCCACGCGACCCGCTCAACACCCGTGATACCGTGGCTTTGGACACCCCGGCCAGACGCGATACATCGTTGATTGTAGACATCTCTCTCCCCTGTCAGACGCAACTGGCGTCTGTAATTTCCATCACCGCTACGGCTCACATTATAGCCAGAACGGAGTATATCCGTTTCCGTTTTCCATGGAAACCGATTTTCCGTTTCCACTCAATTTGATGCCAAAACAGCCAAATTATGTGACCCACATCCGGTTAATTAGCCTCATAAGTGAGGGATCTTGATGGTTGTCACACTTCTGTCTTTTATAAATGGAAACCGGTTTCCGTATCATGTCCAATCATCCTCGCAATAACTTTTTACATTTTGAGGATGGTTGTCGATGTTCAAGATTATGCTGTGCTGCTCTGCCGGGATGTCCACCAGCCTGCTGGTCAGCAAAATGATCGATGTTGCAAAAGAACGGGGCTTGCCCGTGAAGATAGATGCGTATGGCGTATCCGAATTTGATACGCAGTTTCCGTACTATCAGGTGGTGCTTCTCGGACCGCAAGTGAAATACATGTTAAAGACGCTCTCAGACAAGGCAGCGACGCAAGGCATTCCGGTGCAGCCCATCGACATGATGGATTACGGCATGCAGCGTGGCGATAAAGTACTGGACTATGCTCTGTCGCTCATCGAAGCGGCACACTAAAAGGTGTTCACATGAGTTCGTTATATCAATCCATGGTCGCGGTGATTGAGCAGTCAATTACGCCGCTGGCCGCGAAGCTCGGTCAGCAAAAGTATGTGATTGCCATCCGCGACGGCTTTACCGCTGCGCTGCCGTTTATGATCATCGGCTCGTTTATGCTGGTGTTTATCTTCCCGCCGTTTTCGGCGGATACCACCAACAGCTTCGCCCGCGGCTGGCTGGATTTCTCCGAGACCTACCGCGAACAGCTGATGCTGCCCTTTAACCTCAGCATGGGCGTGATGACCTTCTTCATCTCGGTGGGGATTGGGGCAAGCCTGGGGCGTCAGTTTAACCTCGATCCGGTGATGTCCGGCCTGCTGGCCTTTATGGCCTTCCTGCTGGTCGCCGCGCCCTATGCCGATGGCAAAATCTCGACCCAGTATCTCTCCGGCCAGGGGATCTTCACTGCGCTTATCACCGCGATCTACTCCACCCGCGTCTATGCGTGGCTGAAGCAGAACAACGTGACTATCCGCCTGCCGAAGGAAGTGCCGACCGGCGTGGCGCGTTCGTTTGAGATCCTGATCCCAGTGATGGTGGTGATCGGGACGTTGCACCCGCTGAACCTGTTCATTGAAGCGCAGACCGGGATGATCATCCCGCAGGCGATCATGCACCTGCTGGAGCCGCTGGTGTCGGCGTCTGACTCGCTGCCCGCCATTCTGCTCTCCGTGCTGCTGTGCCAGATCTTCTGGTTCGCTGGTATCCACGGGTCGCTGATTGTCACCGGCATCATGAACCCGTTCTGGATGGCGAACCTCTCTGCAAACCAGGCGGCGCTGGCGGCGGGCGCGGCGCTGCCGCACGTTTATCTGCAAGGTTTCTGGGATCACTACCTGCTGATTGGCGGCGTAGGCTCCACCCTGCCGCTGGCGTTCCTGCTGCTGCGTAGCCGCGTTACGCACCTGCGCACCATCGGCAAAATGGGCGTGGTGCCAAGCTTCTTTAACATCAACGAACCGATTCTGTTCGGCGCACCGATCATCATGAACCCGATGCTGTTTATCCCGTTCGTGTTTGTTCCGCTGGTCAACGCCTGCCTGGCGTACGGCGCAACCAAACTCGGCTGGCTGGCTCAGGTGGTTTCGTTAACCCCGTGGACCACGCCCGCGCCGATTGGCGCCTCGTGGGCGGCGAACTGGGCGCTGAGCCCGGTGGTGATGTGCCTGGTCTGCATGGTGATGTCCGCCCTGATGTACCTGCCGTTCCTGCGCGCCTATGAGCGTACGCTCATCAAAAATGAAGAGCAGAAAGCCCAGGCAACCGTCGGCACCGCTGAAACAGTCAGTAATTAAGTCAAAGAGGAAGGGTCATGAAATACGCATTTCCCGATAACTTCTGGTGGGGCAGCGCAAGCTCCGCTCTCCAGACGGAAGGGGCAAGAGAGGGCGAAACCACGTGGGATTACTGGTTTGCCCGCGAGCCGAACCGTTTTCACAACGGCGTGGGGCCGCAGCACACCTCCACGTTTTATCAGCACTGGAAAACGGACATTCAGCTGTTAAAGCAGCTGAACCACAACAGCTTTCGCACCTCGATTAGCTGGGCGCGCCTGATCCCCGACGGTATCGGTGAAGTGAGCCCGGACGCGGTCGATTTTTACAATCAGGTCATTGATGAGCTAAACGAGCAGGGTATCACGCCGTTTATCACCCTGTTCCATTTCGACATGCCGATGGCGATGCAGGAGATTGGCGGCTGGGAAAACCGTGACGTGGTGGACGCGTACGCCCGCTATGCGCAGATTTGCTTCGAGCTGTTCGGCGACCGCGTGCTGCACTGGTTTACCTTCAACGAGCCGATTGTTCCGGTGGAAGGCGGTTATCTGTACGACTTCCACTACCCGAACGTGGTGGATTTTCGTCGGGCAGCCACCGTGGCGTATCACACCGTGCTGGCCCACGCGAAGGCCGTTCAGGCTTACCGCGCCGGACACTACGCGGGTGAGATCGGCATCGTGCTCAACCTGACGCCGTCGTACCCGCGCTCCCGGAACCCGGCGGACGTGAAGGCGGCGCACATAGCGGATCTGATGTTTAACCGCAGCTTCCTCGACCCGGTGCTGCGCGGGGAGTATCCGGCGGACCTGGTGGCATTGCTGAAATCTTACGATCAGCTGCCCGCCTGCAAGCCGGAAGACGGTTTCCTGATTGCGGAAGGGAAAATCGACCTGCTCGGCGTTAACTACTATCAGCCGCGTCGCGTGAAGTGTCGCGACAGCGCGGTGAACCCGCAGGCGCCGTTTATGCCGGAGTGGTTCTTTGATAATTACGAGATGCCGGGCCGTAAGATGAACCCGTACCGCGGCTGGGAAATCTACGCGCCGGGTATTTACGATATTCTGGTTAACCTGCGCGATAATTACGGTAACCCTCGCTGCTTTATTTCGGAAAACGGCATGGGCGTCGAAAACGAGCAGCGCTTTATTGAAAATGGCCAGATTAACGATCAATACCGCATTGATTTTATTTCTGAGCATTTATCGTGGCTGCACAAAGGTATTAGCGAAGGCTGCAATTGCCTTGGCTATCATATGTGGACGTTTATTGATAACTGGTCGTGGTGTAATGCGTATAAAAACCGCTACGGTTTTATTCAGCTCGATGTAGAGACGCAGCAGCGCACCATTAAAAAAAGCGGAGAGTGGTTTGCCGCCACCGCCTTAAATAATAGTTTTGATAAAGAGTAATGATGATGATCGCACTAGAAGAAGCCGTAATGGAAATTATCGTCAACGCCGGCCAGTCCCGCAGCCTGTGCTTTGAAGCCCTGCACGCGGCGCGTCAGGGCAACCTTGACGAGGCCAAAAGCCTGCTGCGCGAAGCCGACGGCTACGCGCGCCAGGCGCACAAGATGCAGACCAAACTGATCGAGCAGGATGCGGGCGAAGCCCGCCAGCCGATGACCTTAATTATGGTGCACGCCCAGGATCATTTAATGAACTCCTTATTAGCGCGCGAGTTATCCGAAGAAATTATTCATTTATATCAGAGATAGTCTATGGCGAAATAATTACTGTAATACCTCTGTACCCTAAATAGAGATCCACTTGTTCTGATGATAGCGACATACTCTGTCAGATCGGAGCGGGATGGTTATTGTCTGAATAAAATTAAACTATATTGAGATAACCATGAATACGATTAAAAAACTTCCATTAACCATGGCGGTTATCGCCGCGCTTTGCCCAATTTCCGTTCTCGCTCAGGAATTCACTCAGGAGCAAATCGACGCCATTGTGGCAAAAGCGGTGGATAAAGCCCTGGCCGAGCGTCAGGCCAAAATGGACGCGGCGGTCGCGAAAAAAGCGGACGTGGTGACCGAGCCGCAGAGCGCGGCGCAATCTCCGGATATGGCGATCCCGTTTGGCATCAAATTCACCGGCTACGCCCGCTACGGCGCGCACTTCCAGGCCGCCGATCAGAAATACGTGGCGGTGGACGGCTCCTACAACGGCGCGTCCGCCATTGGTCGTCTGGGCAACGAAGGCAACGGCGGCGAGTTCCAGCTCTCTAAAGCCTTCAAGGGCGAAAACGGCGCCATCTGGGACGTTAACGTGATGATCGACCACTGGGGCGACGAAGTTAACCTGAAAAAAGCCTACGCGGGCGTGACCAACATTATGGCCTCCAACCCGAACGCCTATTTCTGGGCCGGTCGTGACTTCCACCAGCGTCCGCAGCAGGGCATCAACGATTACTTCTGGATGAACCACGACGGCCAGGGCGCCGGGGTGAAGAACTTCGACATCGGCGGCGTGCAGTTCGACGTGGCCGCCGTGGCGGCGGTGGAATCCTGTAGCCCGGAAGTGATGGAAGACGAAGCGAACCCGTCGCGCATCACCTGTACCGGCGGGTCCGGCACGGGCGACAAAGGCAACTACGCCGCGACGTCTAAAATCCATGGTATGAAGCTCGGTCCGCTGGATCTGGAGCTGTACGCCAACTACGGCTTTGACTCGAAAGCGGTGGAGAGCGACGAACGTCTGAACGCCTGGCAGGGCGGCGTGGTGCTGAGCCACACCAACGACAGCGGCGTGAACAAGGTGATTGCCCGCTACTCCGATAACGCGGACAACAGCGTGTTCAACAAAACCGAGGATCTGACCACGGTCTACGCCAGCTTCGAAGGGCTGTACAAATTCACCCAGGCGACGCAGGTGGAGTACCTCCTCGCCTTCCATGACTACGACAACAGCCGCGATAAGACCGACAACCGCAAGAACTACAACGCCATCGTGCGCCCGATGCACTGGTGGAACGACGTTCACTCCACCTGGCTGGAAGCGGGCTGGCAGCACGTGGATTACGACAACGGCGGCGACAACAAGGGCTGGAAGCTGACCCTGTCGCAGAACATGTCTATCGCCATGGGGCCGGAGTTCCGTCCGATGCTGCGCTTCTACGTGACCGGCGGCAAGGTGGATAACGAACGTACCGCGCGCGTGAACAACACCAAAGATGAAACGCTGGACGACTTCAACGTCGGCGCGATGTGGGAGGCGTGGTTCTAGTACAGCGACGTTTGTTTCGCCCGGCGGCGCTGCGCTTGCACGGGCCTACAAAACCTTGTAGGCCGGGTAAGCGCAGCGCCACCCGGCAAGATCCCATGTTATGCTACAAAAAAACCAACATAACAGGGGAGAACATGGGTTCCACACGCAAAGGGATGCTCAACGTCCTGATCGCCGCCGTTTTATGGGGCAGTTCCGGGGTTTGCGCGCAGTACATCATGGAGAAAAGCCACATCTCTTCGCCTTACCTGACCATGGTTCGTCTGCTGTTTACCGGCGTGATCCTGCTGACGCTCTCCTTCGTTCACGGCGACAAGATTTTCTCGGTCATCAAAAACCGCAAAGACGCCCTCAGCCTGCTGTTTTTCTCGCTGGCTGGCGCGCTTACCGTGCAGCTCACCTTCCTGCTGACAATTGAAAAATCCAACGCCGCGACGGCCACCGTGCTCCAGTTTCTGTCGCCGACCATTATCGTGGCATGGTTTGCGCTGGCGCGGAAAACGCGTCCCGGCATATTTGTCTTATCCGCGATTTTCACGTCGCTTGTGGGTACCTTCCTGCTGGTAACCCACGGCGACCCGACATCGCTCTCCATCTCGCCGGCCGCGCTGTTCTTCGGTATCGCCTCGGCGTTTGCCGCGGCGTTTTACACCACCTATCCATCAACGCTTATAGCCCGCTACGGCACGCTGCCGATTGTCGGCTGGAGTATGTTGATTGCGGGACTAATGCTGACGCCGTTCTACGCCGGACGCGGCACCACCTTCGTGATCGACGGCGGCCTGCTGCTGGCGTTTTTCTACCTGGTGGTGATTGGCACCGCGCTGACGTTCAGCCTGTATCTGAAAGGCGCACAGATGATCGGCGGGCCGAAGGCGAGCATTCTGAGCTGCGCCGAGCCGCTGAGCAGCGCGCTGCTGTCGGTGGTGTTGCTGGGGGTGGCATTCACCCTGCCGGACTGGCTGGGGACGCTGCTGATTGTGTCGTCGGTGGTGTTGATTTCGATGGATTCGAGAAGACGGGTTCAGACATCGGCGTAGCCTGATGCCCTCACCCCAACCCTCTCCCACGGGAGAGGGAGAAAAGCACTACTTCGCCTTAACCTTCCCCGCCACCAGCAGCGCGGTCAGCAGCATCAGCGTGCCGGAAATTACCAGCGGCGAGGTCAGCCCCAGGTGGTCGAGCGCTACGCCGCCCACCGCCGCGCCGCAGGTATTCGCCAGCTGGATCACCGCCACCTGAATCGACCCGGCTTTTTCCGCCTGATCGGCAAGCGAGCGGGTGATCCACGTCGACCAGCCCACCGGCACCAGCGCAAAGGCAAAGCCCCAGATAATCGCGATCGCCGAAGCCACCCACTTATCGCTGCCCCACAACACCAGCACCGCGGCGCTGATCGCCAGCACCAGCGGGGCACCCGCCAGCGCCACCTTCAGGGAGCGCTTCAGGAACTGGGACGACAGCGAGGTGCCGACAAAACTGGCGATCCCGAAGCTCAGGAGCACCAGCGTCAGGCCGTCCACGTCAAAGCCCGCCATGGTCATATACACCGGGCGGATATAGGTGAAGAAAGCAAACTGCCCGGCAAAGGCCATGAAGATGGCGGTCATCCCCGCCAGCACGCCCGGGCGCTTCAGCAGCGCGAACATGTTCTGTTTGTGGTGCGCCGCTTCCCCCGGAAGGGACGGCAGCGCCTTCCACACCCAGATTATGCACAGCACGCCCATCACCGCCGCCGCGTTAAAGACGTTGCGCCAGCCGATAATTCCACCGAGGAAACTGCCCAGCGGCGCGGCGATCACCAGCGCGATCGAGACCGCACCGAAGATAACGGACAAGGCTTTTGGCACCGTACGCGCGGGCACCAGGCGCATGGTCAGCGAGGCGGACATCGCCCAGAAGCCGCCTAATCCCAGCCCCAGGCAGGCACGGCCGAGCAGCAGCAGGGTGAAGCTTTCAGCGAAAGAGACCAGCAGGCAGGAGAGCGTCAGCAGCACGCTGAACAGAATAACCACCTTGCGACGGTCAATGGTGCCGATCGCCTGCGTGATAAACAGGCTGGCGAACATCGCCACAAACGCGGTGACGGTCACGGACTGCCCCGCCACGCCCTCGGAAATGCCCAGATCCTGCGCCATCGGCGTCAGCAGGCTGACCGGCAGGAACTCGACGGTGATCAGGCAGGCGACGCAAAATGCCACGGAGAAAACCGCCGACCAGTTGGGGCGTGAAACCTCTTTGGCCTGCGGTGTAGTCGTGGGCTGGGTATGTTCTGTCATGGCATCACCTGAAGATAAAAACGTGCGGAAAAGTCGCGCAGTTTATCATCAAAAGTGTGACGAATTTAACGTTTCGACAACTTTTGTCGTTTTTTAATGCCGGGCGGCGCTGCGCTTGCGCCGGCCTACGGGCTTGTAGGCCCGGTAAGCAAAGCGCCACCGGGCAAAATTACCCGCGAGCCTTAAGAGCGGCATTCGCCAACCCGACAATCCACTCCTGATGCCCGTTAATCATTGGGTTCGGCACCGTGCGCGCTAATTCCTGCGCCGGCACGCCTTTCTGCGACTCCTGAGTCAGAATGCGCACGCGGTTTCCCGGCAGGTCTTCAAACAGCCAGGCGTGGATCACGTCCAGACGCGAATTTGCATCCCCTTCTACCCAGCCGTGCCACGCGATACGCGCGGCTTCGCCCTCCACGGGCGGAACATACTCCGTCACCTGCGCCTCAACCGGGAAGCCAAAGGTGGTGAAGCGGAAGCGGGCGTTGGCGCTCAGCGCCGGGCCGCTGCCGTCGTGAAAACGGATATCTTCGGCGTTGCTGTAGTAGTTCGGCCACAGGGTGGTGTCGTTGAGCTGCGCCCAAATCTCTTTTGCGCTCAGCCCGGCGACGAAGATTTCGTTGGAGGCAAAGTTATCGGTGGTGCCGGGCAGGTAGTCGTTCGGCCAGATAATGGCGGATTGTTTCATGGTTCACCTCATCGGTTAGTTGATAAGGTGATGGTGCGCCTGCGGGTGATATAAATCTAATGACGATGCTTTATACTCTTCATCACGTTTTGTGATATCAGTGCAGGTAAAACACGCCCTCTTCCGGCAGGAAAAGCTGGTTGTAGCGCAGCTGGAAGGCGTTGAACTCCTGCGGGTCTGGCTCTATCTCGCGCATAAAGCCGAGCGCGAGGCGGATTTGCGCGTCGGTGATCGGCGCGGCCAGACGGGCTTTACGCAGCATGCGGTGCCAGGTATGCAGATTCTCTTCGCTGGCGTCGACGATGCAGACCTGCCAGATCAGCAGCACCTGGGCGGCATTTTGCAGATGCGCCTCGTCGGGGCGTTCAAGATAGCGGATAAACTCATTGCCCGGCGTTTTACCGAACTGGTCAATCATCGACTCGACCGGCATCGGGGTGATCCCCAGCCGCTCGCTTAAACGTTTGATGGCGCGGCGGGAGTCTGAGGTCAGGACACGAAATCCAACCACAAACACCACGGCAAGCGTTGCCAGCATTATCCAGACCATGCGTTCTCCTTAGACTAGCCGCCCATCATAGCGGGAAACGCAGCGCGTCAACAGCGGGCAGCGCCATAATAGTAAACGGAAAAGAGGTGGAAAAACGTCATGAAAGCGGATCTGCGCACGCTGGATCTTAACCTGCTGAAAACGCTGGATGCCCTGCTGGACGAACGCAGCGTCACCCGCGCGGCGGCGCGTCTTGCCCTGACCCAGCCAGCGGTAAGCGGCATGCTTAACCGCCTGCGGGATTACTTTGAAGACCCGCTGTTTATCCGCGCGCCGCACGGCATCGTGCCTACCACCCGGGCGGAAGCAATGGCGGCTCCCGTCAAACGCATTCTGGCAGATATCGACGAGCTGCTTCAGCCGATCGCCTTTGATCCGCTCACCGCAACGTTCACCTTCACGCTTGCCGCGACCGACTACGCCCTGCGCGCGGTCATCGTGCCGTTTATCGCTGCGCTTAAGGTGCAGGCGCCGGGTATTCGCGTGCGCGTGGTGCCTGTGGAATCTGACCGTCTGGTCAGCCAACTCGAACAAGGCTCTGTCGACGTGGCGCTGATCACCCCGCATACCACGCCTGACGAGCTTCACAGCCGGGCGCTTTATGATGAACGGTACGTTTGCATGATGCGTGCTGACCATCCGGATGCCGGACAGCCCATGACGTTAGACCGGTTTTGCGCCCTGGAGCATGTGCTGGTCTCTTACGAGGGCGACGGTTTTCGCGGCGTAACGGATGGCGCGCTGGAGAAGACTGGCCGAACGCGGCATGTTGGCTTATCGGTGAGTAACTTTTTAGTCCTGCCGGACGTGCTGGCCCTCAGCGATATGATTGCCGTTGTGCCATCACGCATAGCGGAAAAGCAGACGGGGATGTTCGTCTGCGAGACGCCGGTTCCCGTGCCCGGCTTTACCAAAAGCATGGCCTGGCACGGCAGAACGCACCGCAACCTCGCGCAGGCGTGGCTGCGCGGGCTGTTGCTGGAGACCAGTCAGCGCGCCTGAAGCCCTTTCAGCAGCGCCTCGTGGAAGCGGGCAGGATCCTGCATCTGCGGCGCGTGGCCCATGTCGTTAAATTCAATCAGCGTCGCGTGCGGAATGCGCTTCGCCGTCTCTTTGCCCAGCACCGCGTAATTGCCGAGCGTCTTGCGGATCTCCGGTGGGGCGAGATCCTTCCCGATGGCGGTGTTGTCCTTCGTGCCGATCATCAATAATACTGGCATCTTCAGCTCGTTAAATTCATAGACGACCGGCTGGGTATAAATCATGTCGTAGAGCAGCGCCGAGTTCCACGCCACGCGCGCTTTGCCCGGCCCGTTGTTCAGCCCGGCAAGCATGGTGACCCAGCGCTCGTACTCCGGCTTCCACTCCCCGGCGTAGTAGGTGTTTTTCTCGTACTGACGAATACCGTCGGCGCTGACTTTCAGCTCGCGCTGGTACCACTGGTCGACCGTAATATGCGGCACGCCGCGCGCTTTCCAGTCTTCAAGCCCTATTGGGTTCACCATCACCAGCTGCTCCACCTGCTGCGGCCACATCAGCGCGTAGCGGGTCGCCAGCATGCCGCCGGTCGAATGGCCGATAACCGTGACGCGATCAACGCCCAGCGTTTTCAGCAGCGCGTGGGTGTTATCCGCCAGCTGCTGGAAGGTGTACTGATAATGCTCCGGCTTGGTGGATTTGCAGAAGCCGATCTGGTCGGGTGCGATCACGCGATACCCGCTGGCTGAAAGCGCGCGGATCGTGCCGTCCCAGGTGCCAGCGCAGAAGTTTTTGCCGTGCATCAGCACCACGGTGCGGCCGTTGGGTTTTTCCGGCTTCACGTCCAGGTAAGCCATATCCAGAGGCTGGTTCTGCGAGGTAAAGGTAAAGTGTTTTACCGGCCAGCCGTAGTCAAAACCTCCCAGCTTCTCACCGTAGGTGGGGGCATCCGCGGCCATTGCGGGGGAGGCCAGCGCCATCAGCAGCGCCAGGCAGGACAATCGTCGGGTCAACATGCAAGCTCTCCGTTAGCAAAAAGGGCTAAGGCTGCACGAAAGGCGGCAGCAAAAAAACTGTAGAGCATGGAGAGGGGCGGGTGTGTAAAGCGGGGTAAAGGTAAAAGGCAGGCCGTGAAAAATAAAAAAGCCCGGCATCACACACCGGGCAAAGAAGTTACCTGCACACTCAGGCTACTTTTAATTTCTGCGCACGATTCTCGCGGCGGATCTTACGCTCTTCCAGCACCGCAACCATCGCCATCAGGACGATACAGCCAATCGCTGCCGCATCCAGCGCGGCAAAGGTGCCCGCCCAGCCGGTGAGGCCGAAAATTGGCGTGCCGTCGGCGATCATGCCCAGACCGAGCTTGGCGAAGCTGTCGCCGATCAGGTAAGCGAAGGTGCCCTTAATCCCATCGGCTGCGCCGATCGCTTTTTTCGGCACAAAGCCAACCGCCGCCACGCCGATCAGCAGTTGCGGACCGAACACCAGGAAGCCGAGCGCAAACAGCGACGCCAGGTAAACGTACTGGTTGCTGGCGTGCTGGTAAACGCCGAGCGTGGCGATAATCAGCGCCAGCGCGACGCAGGCCACCAGCGCGCGACGGCCATTGGCGAGGTCCGAGAGCCAGCCCCACAGCAGGGTACCGACCAGCGCGCCTACTTCGAACAGGGTGAAGCCCTGAATCGCCACCTCTTTCGAGAGCTTCAGCTCCTGGAAGGCATACACGGTGGACCACTGGTCGATACCGATACGCACCACGTACAGGAAGATGTTCGAGAAGCAGAGCAGCCAGATCACTTTGTTTTTCAGCACGTACTCAACAAAGATCTGCCATTTGGACATCTCGTTTTCTTCGGTCTCTTTGTCCTCCTCGCTGATCTCCTCCCCGAACAGCTCTTCAGCTTTGCCGAGGCCGTAGGATTCCGGGGAATCGCTGCCGTAGCGCAGGCCGATAAAGCCGACAATCAGGGCGATAATCGACGGGAAGATAAACATGCCAATCACGTGGCCGTCGAACAGGTAGTTCGCACCGAACAGCGCCACGCCGGCCGCGCCCGCTCCGCCGAGGTTGTGGGAGATGTTCCACATGCCGAGGTACGAACCCCGCTTGCGGCGCGGCGTCCATTTGGTGATGGTGGAGTAGCTGCACGACCCGCCGGTGCTCTGGAAGAAACCGCTCAGGGCGTAGAAGGCGATCATCAGGAACAGGCTGACGGAGCCCGCGCCCATGCTGGCGCTAAAGCCGAGCATACAGATGGCGGAGAGGATCAGCATAAACGGCAGGAACTGCTTGGTATTTTTGCCGTCCGCGTAGTAGGACACAACCGTTTTCCCCACGCCGTAGGTGATGGAGAAGCCCAGGCCAATCATCCCCAGCTGCGTCATGCTCAGCCCGTAGGTTGAGATCATGTCGTTCTGCGCGATGTTAAAGTTTTTGCGGATCAGGTACATGGTCAGGTAGCCGATGAAGACCACCAGATAGGACTGCATGAACGGTTTGAACCACATCTTGCGCCGCACGTCGAGCGGCAGATCCAGGGTCGGCTTGCGCACCTGATTTAAGAAGGCCAGCATGACTGAGTTACTCCTGAGCTGATTTTTGCAGCATTGTAAAAACCAGCCAGGAGAGATGCCTGAGACAGCGTCCAGGTGAAACCGGGAAAATTTCTTAGTTTTGCGCGTCTCGGCAGCAAAAGGTGAGGCGCGTCACGCTTCGCGCGGTGCCTGCGCGTGCAAAAACGGCAGCAACAGCAGGGCGGAGATGCCCGCCGCGATGGCGATCACCGCGAAGAACCCGCTCCAGTGCCAGACGTCGATCACCCGCGCCAGCGGCCAGCCGGAGAGCGATGCGCCAAGGTAGGCAAACAGCCCGACAAAGCCCGTCGCCGCGCCTGCCGCCTCTTTGTGGGAACACTCCGCCGCCGCCATGCCGATCAGCATCTGCGGGCCAAAGACGAAAAAACCGATGGTGAAGAAGCACGCCGCCTGCATCACGTAGCTGGCGAACGGCATCAGCCACAGCGAGCCGACGGAGAGTAAGATCCCGGCAGCAAAAATCAGGTTCATCGGCCCGCGGTTACCGTTGAACAGCTTGTCCGAGCCCCAGCCCGCCACCAGCGCGCCGATAAACCCGCCCAGCTCGAACATCGTCACCGCCGAGTTGGCGGTCACCAGGTCCACGCCGAGAGTTTCGGACATGTACAGATTGCCCCAGTCGTTGATCGCCGCGCGCACCACGTAGACCAGCACGTAGCAGAGCGACAGCAGCCAGATGTACGGGTTTTTCAGCACGTATTTGGTGAGGATCTCCTGGCGGGACAGCCCGGCCCCTTCCTGCTGCTGGGCGATCTCCATCTCGTCGTGCCGCCAGTCGCCCACCGGTGGAAGGCCGACGGTTTGCGGCCTGTCGCGCAGGCGCCAGCAGAGGAACAGTCCGGCGACAATCGCGAGGCCACCGGCAATCATCATCCCCGCGCGCCAGCCGTAGTGCAGCGCCGCCGCGCCGACCACCATCGGGATCAGCGCCCCGCCGACGTTATGCGCGGTATTCCATATCGCCCACCAGCCGCCGCGCTCGTTGCGTGAGTACCAGGCGGTGAGCAGGCGGGCGCAGACCGGCGCGCCCCAGCCCTGGAAAAAGGCGTTCAGCGCCCACAGCAGGGCAAAGGCCCACAGCGAGGTGGAGAAGCCAAACAGGATGTTCACCACCCCGGTGGCGATCAGCCCGACGCCCATAAAATAACGCGCGTTGGAGCGGTCGCTGACGATGCCGGAGAAGAACTTCGACAGGCCGTAGGTGATGTAAAACAGCGTCGCCAGCAGGCCAATATCGGTGCGCGTCATCACGCCGCTGGCGAGAATTTCCGGCGCGGCGGCGTTGAAGCTTTTGCGGGTGAAGTAGAACAGCGCGTAGCCGAGCCAGATGGTAATCAGGATATGGCGACGCCAGTAGCGATAGCGGGCATCGATTTCCGCTTTGTTGCTTAGCGGGGCGGCGCTGGCGGGGGTTTTAAACATGGTGTGTCCTTAACGGCAAACTGACGCTGACGCGCGTTCCGTGGGTGCAGGAGATCGTCAGCGTGCCGCCCAGCGCCTTCACGCGCTCGCGCATGCCCGCCAGGCCAAACCCCTGCTGGCCGGAGCCCGGCGGCAGGCCGCAGCCGTCGTCTTCAATCACCAGCATCAGGCGCTCGTCCTGCTGCCAGCCCTGGATCGTTACCGCGCTGGCGCTGGCGTGCTTGACGATGTTGTTCAGCCCTTCCTGGCAGACGCGGAACAGCGTCACACGCTGGCCTTCACTCAGCGCAGGTTCGTTAATGCGCCAGTCGAGATGGCTGACAATCCCGCGGCTCTCCAGCTCCATCTCGCGCATCAGAGAGCGTATTGCCTGCTCGAGCGAGAGATCGTCAAGCTGGCGCGGGCGCAGCCGCCCTAACAGGCGACGAACGGAATCATAGACGCCCAGCGAAAGCTGTTCGATATGCGCCCCGCCCTGCTTCACGCCCGCGTTTTCTGCCGCCAGGCGCTGAACAATGCCCGCCTGGGTGCGGATGGCGGTGATGGTCTGGCCGATATCATCGTGCAATTCGCGAGCAACCTCCTGGCGCACGCTCTCTTCCGTCTCCAGCAGACGCTCCGCCAGACGGCGGTTGCGCGCCAGCTCGGCTTGGAGGGACTGGTTCAGCTCGCGCAGGCGCTGTATGCCCGCGCCGAGCAGCAGCCCGGTGAGGCTCTGAGCCAGCAGCGAGAGCAGCAGATCTACCGGGTGATCGTGCCAGGTCTGGCTGGCAATCAGCGCGATGGCGTTCATCAGCGTGGCGATCAATGCGCCCTGCCAGCCGTAATGCCAGGCAAGGGCGATGATCGGCAGCGCCAGACAAAACGGCGTGAAGCGTGATAATTCAGCGGGCAGACCAAGCTGCAACCACAGGCTCACCACAAACAGCAGCAGATACCAGATCAGGTGCCGGGCGCGCCAGTTCACCGGCTGGGAGGCCAGCGCCGGGCCGAGCGGCTGCCAGACGGTGCTGGTAAGGTAATGCCAGATCACAAGGCAGGTCGGGGCCAGCGTCAGGCCGCCGGTGAGGGTCAGCAGCAGGGCGTTGAGCCCCTCCTTTTCACCCACCCACGGCAGGGACTGCAACAGCGCGGCGGCAATCAGCGCCGCACCCTGACGCAGCAGCGTGCGCCAGTCGCGCTGGTGACGGTAGCGGGAAATCAGGGCGACCGGGATAAGCGTGAGCAGGCTTCCGGTCATCAATAAAGGCAGGTGCGCGAGGGCCACTTCCTGCGCCAGCCAGATCAGCATCAGCCACTCTGCGCCCAGCAGCACCGGCCAGTAGCCGCGCGGGCATTGCAGCATTAGCCCCAGCCGCAGGCCAAAGGGGAACAGCAGCACCGCCAGCTCCGGGCGCTCGACAAGATGCAGGCTGATACTCCACAGACAGAACCACGCGGCGGAGAAGATGAAAAAGCTGGCAACAACGGCGATCAGCCGCGAAAATAGGGAGTTCATTGCCAGCTGTCAAACATACGGCGCGCCAGCTCGACATCGTTACTGACGTTGAGTTTTTCCATCAGGTTGGCGCGATGAACGTGAACGGTCTTTGGCGACAGCCCTAGCTCTACGGCAATCTCTTTCACCGACATGCCCTGGGCAAGTTTCTCTGCCACCTGGCGCTCGCGTCTGGTGAGCGGATCCTGCCGTCCCGCCGCCAGCTTGATGGCAATATCCGGCGTCAGGTAGCAGCCGCCGGTGGAGACGGTACGCACGGCGGCAATCAGCTCGTCCGGGCTACAGCGTTTAGAGAGAAACCCACGCGCCCCCGCGTTGAGCGCCTGCTCGACCAGCGCCGGGCTGTCGTGGACTGAGAGCATGATCGTCGCCATCCCTTTCGGCAGCTGGCTTAACAGCTCCAGCCCGGAGAGGTCCGGCATTGAGATATCGCAGATACAGACCTGCACCCCGCGTCCCGGCAGGCCCGCCAGCGCCTCGCGTCCTGAGCCAAACTCGGCCACGACCTGAAAATCCGGTTCGAGGTTTAAAAGCTGGGCAAAGCCGGAGCGAACGATAAGGTGGTCGTCGATAAGGGCGATGGTGGTCATGGTTTGATCCTGATGCGTGAACGCGCCGGATGGCGGCGCAAACGCCTTATCCGGCCTACGTGTAACGTCCTTGCAGGCCGGATAAGCGCAGCGCCATCCGGCAAAAGCCTCTTACCTTAAGTGATTTACTCAAAAAACACCGCAATTTTGTTAAACATGGTGGGATCGGACTGGTTGCGTGCCACTTTGGTGACGTCCTCCAGCTTGTCGATCTGCGCCATCATCTGCTCCAGACGCTGGTCGTCGTTCACCAGTAGCCAGATGCGGCTGTGCTCGCTGCCCTGAATCGGCAGGCACAGAATGCCTTCCACGTTAAACGCCCGACGGGCAAAGAGCCCACAGACGTGGGTCATGACGCCTGGGTGGTTGCGGACGGTGAGTTCCAGAATGACGTTATCACATTGTTTCTGCATGGCTTATTCCCCCACCATCTCAGTATTTGCCGCACCCGGCGGCACCATCGGATACACTTTTTGTTCAGGGTCGATACGCACGTGGATCAGCGCCGGGCCAGGGCGAGAAATCGCATCCTGCAACGCCGCGTGGGCATCTTCTTCGGCGTTCAGATCGCAGGTGTGCAGGCCAAAACCAGCGGCAATCTGCATAAAGTTGATCATCCCCGGATAGGTCGCCGCAAACACGCCCTGCTTGTAGAACAGGCTCTGCTGCTGGTGCACCAGACCCAGCGCCTCGTTGTTCATCAGAATGATTTTGACGTCTAACTGGTTTTCGGCCGCCGTCGCCATCTCCTGAATATTCATCATCAGGCTGCCGTCACCGGAGAAGCAGATCACCTTGCGGTCCGGGTTGGCGAGCGCCGCGCCAACCGCTGCTGGCAGGCCG
This sequence comes from Enterobacter cloacae complex sp. IR5441, assembly GCF_049238215.1. Classification (NCBI taxonomy): domain Bacteria; kingdom Pseudomonadati; phylum Pseudomonadota; class Gammaproteobacteria; order Enterobacterales; family Enterobacteriaceae; genus Enterobacter; species Enterobacter cloacae complex sp. IR5441. The sequence goes on along the minus strand of NZ_JBMKIA010000031.1, from coordinate 2,479 downwards.
AAGCCCATGGTGCCAAGGCCGCCGGAGGTCAGCCACTGACGCGGGCGGTTCAGCGGATACGCCTGGGCGGTCCACATCTGATGCTGGCCGACGTCGGTGGTGATAATCGCGCTGTCATCCACGCAGGCGGCAACGGCGTTGATAAGACCATAGTGGCTCAGCGGGTCGCCCTCGGTTGGGATAGCGCCCGGGAACTCCCGTTGCAGATCGGCTACCAGCTGGCGCCAGTCGGCGCGGTCGGTTGCCTCCGTCTGCGGGATCAGCTGCGCCAGCACCTCGGCCACGTCGCCCTGGATCGCCACGTGCGGCTGCTTGATTTTACCCAGCTCGGCGCGGTCGATATCCACGTGAATGATTTTGGCGTTCGGGCAGAACTGCTCGGTTTTGCCAATCGCCCGGTCATCAAAACGCGCCCCCATAACTATCAGCAAATCCGCCTCTTGCAGGATGTAGTTGGTGCAGCGCGCGCCGTGCATGCCCAGCATGCCGAGAGAGAGCGGGTGCGCTTTTGGCAGCATACCCAGCGCCATCAGGGTCATGGTGGTGGGCAAATTAGCTTTTTCAGCGAACTGGCGGATTTCATCCGCGGCGTTGATCGTCCCGCCGCCCAGATAGAGCACCGGGCGTTTGGCGGCGTTGATCATCGCCGCCGCATCGCGCACGCTCTCAGCGCTGAATTCTGGCGCGGGGGCACGGTCACCCGGCTCCGGCAGAACGTCGATCTCAATTTCTGCGGTCTGGACATCCTTAGGAATGTCTATCCACACCGGGCCCGGGCGGCCAGACTGCGCAATGCGGAACGCATCGCTGATAACCTGAGGCAGCTCGCTGATATCGCGAACTAAATAGTTATGTTTGGTGATGGGGATAGAGATGCCGTAGGTGTCGACTTCCTGGAACGCATCGGTGCCGATCATCGAGGACGGCACCTGGCCGGTAATGCAGATCAGCGGAATGGAGTCGAGACGCGCGTCGGCGATGGCGGTCACCAGGTTAGTGGCGCCCGGCCCGCTACAGGCCATACAGACCGCCGGTTTACCCTGGGTACGCGCCATGCCCTGGGCGATAAAGCCTGCGCCCTGCTCGTGGCGCGCCAGCACGTGGCGGATCTGTGTGCTTTGGCTTAACGCATCATACAGCGGCAGTACGGTCCCACCCGGGATGCCCGCAACGGTGGTGATGCCCTGTCGTTCCAGTAAATGAACAATCAGCTGCGCGCCTGTAAAACGCGTCTTGGTGGATGTTGTGCCCGAACTTGCCATGCTCCAGTCCTTTTCTTCTGAGCCAGCCTTCCGGGGAGGGTCCTAAACGAAAAACCCCGCCCGGTTTGCGCCGGCGGGGTTTTGGATTCGTGTGTTGATCCAGTCCCTACGGCGCATTGCCGACGACCACCACCACACGCACGACGACCACTGCGGCAGGTTGCGCAGTTTTTAGTAGGGTCGAAGTGAAGATGGATGAAGTCATTGGGGACCTGTGTTTGGAATCATTGATTGAATTTATACAAACACAGGTTTTCGGATGTGACAATGGAAATATTTTCATCTGCGCAAAAATGCGTCAGGGATCACGTTTCAGTACGTTGCTCGCTCATTCCAGGTGTCACTATAGATGACATTGCCGTCGCAATGCTTCCAGGTGATTTTCTCGTAGCGTATGAGAACCGTTTCAAGGTGGGTTCCGGTGTTTGCGCCGGGATACAGGTCTGGTGTGATTGAGGTTATTTTCACATTCTCCAGGAAGATATTAAAATACTCCTGTTCAAAACCCGCCTCATTAATCTGATACATCTTAATAGTGGCTGACTTGAGCGTTCTTCCCGTACTCAATGCGCGAAAGAGAAGCGGGGTTACACGATCAAATTCTTTTTGAAACATGATGGGCATGTGCATACGCGTACCCGTCAATTTCCCGGTATTCCCGTCGACCGGGACGTTGACATTATGAGTGAACGTTTTAAGTTCAATTGCACCTTCACGCCCTGACACAAGGCAAGGGCCAACCATGGGAGAACCATTTTCATCTGTTAAAAACAAATAAGCTGGGTTTGACATAAAAATCCTTTTAATAACATTTAATCGTATTTATCAAAGTGGCCAAAAATCATCGGGTGAACAATAATAAACACAACGATAGCAATGAATGTTAGTAAGACCCAGTGGTCAGGTACCAACCACAGAAACAAAGAGGCGCACGCAAAAATATAAACAGGGAATAAAATATCCGTAAATAGAATTGATAACAGACTTTTAAACATGCTCCTTGCCCTTTAAGTCTTTATAAATTGCATCGAAATCCTTATAGAATCCCAACTGCACCTTCTTAATGAGTTCAGACAGGAAAGGCTCAAAAAAGTAGTAAAGCACTGATGAATCCCCTAATGATTTTGGTAAAAATCATTAAGTTAAGGTGGATACACATCTTGTCATATGATCAAATGGTTTCGCGAAAAATCAATAATCAGACAACAAGATGTGCG
>NZ_JBMKIA010000030.1:0-40549 GCF_049238215.1 Enterobacter cloacae complex sp. IR5441 | reverse complement strand
GTCCCACCTGACCCCATGCCGAACTCAGAAGTGAAACGCCGTAGCGCCGATGGTAGTGTGGGGTCTCCCCATGTGAGAGTAGGGAACTGCCAGGCATCAAATTAAGTAGTAAGCCGGTGTATTAATCCGGTGGTTACAGAAGTATTCGGTGGAGCGGTAGTTCAGTCGGTTAGAATACCTGCCTGTCACGCAGGGGGTCGCGGGTTCGAGTCCCGTCCGTTCCGCCACTTATTAAAAGCCCTGAGCTAACGCTCAGGGCTTTTTTCTTATCTGTCGTTTGATTGTTGCGAAATTAGCAAAAATCCTCTGCGTTTTACGATCTTTTTCGTCATAACAACTACAGCGATAATTCTCCTCAGTTTATGAACATAACGATTGAGGAATCATATGACTATCCCTGCACTGGGTCTGGGCACTTTCCGCCTGAAAGACGACGTTGTTATCGCATCTGTTAAAACCGCACTTGAGTTGGGCTATCGTGCTATTGATACGGCGCAGATTTATGATAACGAAGCTGCCGTAGGCCAGGCCATCGAAGAGAGTGGCGTACCGCGCGACGAACTTTTCATCACCACTAAAATCTGGATTGAGAATCTCAGCCAAGACAAGCTGATCCCAAGCCTGAAGGAAAGTCTGAAAAAGCTGCGTACTGACTATGTTGATCTGACGCTGATCCACTGGCCATCACCTGACGATGCCGTCTCTGTGGAGGAGTTCATGCAGGCGCTGCTGGAAGCGAAAGAGCAGGGCTTAACGCGTAAAATTGGCATCTCTAACTTCACCATCCCGTTGATGGAAAGGGCCATTGCCGCAGTGGGTAAAGAAAATATTGCCACCAACCAGATTGAACTCTCTCCTTACCTGCAAAACCACAAAGTCGTGGACTGGGCGAAACAGCATGGTATTCACATCACCTCGTACATGACGCTGGCATATGGTAAGGCGCTGAAAGATGAAGTGATTGCACGCATCGCTGAAAAACACAATGCGACAGCCGCGCAGGTGATCCTGGCATGGGCGATGGGTGAGGGCTATACCGTGATCCCGTCTTCAACCAAACGTGAAAACCTGGCAAGTAACCTGTTAGCGCGGGATCTCCAGCTTGATGATGAAGATAAAAACGCGATCGCTGCACTGGAATGTAACGATCGTCTGGTCAGCCCGGAAGGGTTAGCACCAGACTGGGATTAATAAAAGCCCTTCCTCTGTACCCTTAAACCCTCACACAGCTCCTCCGGGAGCTGTTTTTATATGTTCGCTAAGGAAGTCGATAAAAGCGCGTATGCGCGTACTTACCGCTCTGTCACTGTAATACACTGCGCTAAAAGGCATCTCTACAGGTAAGCGTTTGTCAGCCATCAGTTCTACAAGCTGACCCGCAGCTATTTCCTTATCAATCATATAGTCTGATAAACAGGCGATCCCATTTCCTTCAAGACAAAGCTGTTTCAGCGTTTCTCCGCTATTAGACGAAAGTCCGCAAGTGATCTCATGAAGTTGTCCGTCATGACAGGCCACGGGCCAGGTGTTCAGCGAGACAGGTTCCGTAAAGCCCAGGCACAGGTGCTGCTTCAGCTCCTCAACGGTCTCCGGTTTGCCATGCTCTGCAATATATTGCGGTGACGCGATAATTTTGCGGTAGCTGGTGAACAGTGGGCGAGCGCGTAAACTTGAATCCGTCAGGGTTCCCGCGCGGATCGCCACATCAACTTTACGCTCAATCAGGTTAATAAACGTCTCTGAAGAGACCAGGGACAGAGTCATCTCCGGATAACGTTCCCGGAATGGCTTGATTAATGGCATCAGAAAATGAAGCACAACCGGCGTCGCCGCATCAATGCGTAGCAATCCACGCGGAGTGCTACGCGACTCCATTATTTCCGTCTCAGCTGCCGCCATCTCCTGCAAAACGGATTGTACGCGGCGAAAATAACGTTCACCTTCTTCCGTCAGGCTGAGCTGCCGCGTTGTTCTGTTGAGCAGACTTACCCCGAGCTTCATCTCCAGCTTTTTCACCGAGCGGCTGATGGCGGAGTTCGCCTGCCCGAGTTGTTCGGCCGCACGGCTGAAGCTGCCGCTTTCAACAACGGCAACAAAGATAGTCAGTTCTTCCGATGTGGCTTTCATTATTGCATCATCCGCAAAATTCTATTGAGATTATAACCATTTTTGTTATTTAAACACTGGCGCATACTGCCTGTCATCTTAATCCTGAAGAGACGGAGTATTTATGCCACTGGCGCTTCTTGCCCTGACGATCAGTGCCTTCGCAATTGGCACGACCGAATTTGTAATTGTAGGACTTGTTCCCACCATTGCTGAACAACTCGCCATTTCGCTGCCTTCTGCCGGGCTGCTGGTATCTATTTACGCGTTAGGCGTCGCTGTTGGGGCGCCTGTGCTGACCGCACTGACTGGACGCTTTCCACGTAAACAACTGTTAGTTGCCCTGATGGTGCTCTTCACCGCCGGCAATATTCTGGCGTGGCAGGCTCCGGACTACACTACCCTGGTCATTGCCCGTTTGCTGACTGGCCTCGCGCACGGTGTCTTCTTCTCCATCGGTTCCACGATTGCAACCAGCCTGGTGCCAAAAGAGAAAGCGGCGTCAGCCATTGCGATTATGTTTGGCGGCTTAACCGTCGCGCTGGTCACCGGCGTGCCGTTAGGAACGTTTATTGGGCAACATTTTGGCTGGCGAGAAACCTTCCTTGCTGTATCGCTGTTGGGCGTAATTGCTCTGGTAGCCAGCCTGCTGCTGGTGCCCTCCAGTATTCCGGTGCGCGCGAGCGCCAGCCTGAGCGATCAGGTTAAGGTTCTGACACACCCGCGCCTGCTGCTGATCTATGCCGTTACGGCTCTGGGTTATGGAGGTGTGTTCACTGCGTTCACTTTCCTTGCACCGATGATGCAGGAACTGGCTGGTTTTTCTCCGGGCGCAGTGAGCTGGATTTTACTGGGCTACGGTATCTCCGTCGCAATCGGCAATATCTGGGGCGGCAAGCTTGCAGATAAGCATGGTGCGGTACCGGCGCTAAAATTTATCTTCGCCGCGCTGGTTGTCCTGCTGATGATTTTCCAGTTCACCGCGTCGATACAATACGCAGCGCTGGTAACTGTGTTGGTTATGGGAATATTCGCGTTTGGTAACGTACCGGGATTGCAGGTCTATGTTGTACAGAAAGCCGAACGCTATACGCCCAATGCGGTGGATGTCGCATCCGGCCTGAATATCGCCGCATTCAATATCGGTATCGCACTCGGATCGGTTATCGGCGGGCAGACGGTTGAACACGTTGGATTAACCCAAACGCCATGGATTGGTGCGGTAATTGTGCTTGTCGCTTTCCTGCTTATTGGTCTGAGTGGACGACTTGATAAACCCGCTCGTATCGCGCTTGGATAAGTATCAGTAAGTGCTTGCTTACAAAACTGGAAAGCGGTTTCTCTGTAATTGCGTTGAAAGTGTGACCTAAAATCCCTATAACATTAGAACCAGTCCGTTTTCCGGGCTGGTTCATGTTACAGAGGTCGTTTCCAAAAGTGCGAAAAAATACCTATGCCATGCGTTATGTTGCCGGAATGCCCGCGGAGAGGATCTTGCCTCCGGGGTCGTTTGCGAGCCTGGGTCAGGCATTACCAGCGGGCACGCCATTAAGCAGTGACGAAAAAATTCGCGTACTGGTGTGGAACATCTTTAAACAACAGCGTGCGGAGTGGTTATCCGTACTTAAAAATTTTGGTAAAGATGCGCATCTGGTTCTGTTACAGGAGGCGCAAACCACGCCTGAGCTGGTCAGGTTTGCAACGACAAACTATCTTGCAGCCGATCAGGTGCCTGCCTTTGTTCTGCCACAGCATCCTTCTGGGGTGATGACCCTTTCAGCCGCACATCCGGTCTATTGCTGCCCGCTGCGTGAACGTGAGCCAATCCTGCGTCTGGCAAAATCGGCGCTGGTCACGGTCTATCCGTTGCCCGACACCCGCCTGCTGATGGTGGTAAACATTCATGCGGTGAACTTCAGCCTGGGTGTTGATGTGTACAGTAAGCAGTTACTACCCATTGGCGATCAGATTGCTCATCACAGTGGGCCGATCATTATGGCCGGGGACTTCAATGCCTGGAGCCGTCCGCGTATGAACGCGTTGTACCGCTTCGCGCGTGAAATGTCGCTGCGTGAAGTTCGTTTTAACGATGACCAGCGCAAGAAAGCGTTTGGTCGTCCTCTCGATTTTGTATTCTATCGGGGTTTAAGCGTGCACGACGCCTCCGTTCTGGTGACGCGCGCCTCCGATCATAATCCTCTACTAGTTGAATTCAGTCCCGGCAAACCTGATAAATAATGGTGCGTCAGGTCTGCCGTGGGGCAGGCCTGTGCGGGTGCTGCCCTTTATTTTTTAACCCATAAAAGGACAGCAACATGACAACAACACACTCCCATCATGACAACGTCGAAAAACAGTTTGGTTCTCAGGCAAGTGCCTACCTGAGCAGCGCCGTGCACGCCTCTGGCCGCGATCTGGTACGTCTCGGCGAACGGCTCGCCGCGTTTCCTGACGCGCACGTGCTGGACTTAGGCTGCGGGGCGGGGCACGCCAGTTTTACCGCCGCACAGCAGGTTGCTCAGGTGATGGCATATGACTTATCGAGCCAGATGCTGGATGTGGTTGCTGAAGCGGCGAAAGCGAAAGGGCTGAATAACGTCACGACGCGCCAGGGCTACGCTGAATCTTTACCCTTTGAGGATGCGTCGTTTGAGGTTGTGATTAGCCGTTACTCTGCACACCACTGGCATGATGTGGGGCAGGCATTACGGGAAGTGAAACGCGTGCTCAAACCGGGCGGAATCTTCATCATCATGGACGTGATGTCTCCCGGACATCCGGTACGAAATATCTGGCTCCAGACGGTTGAAGCGCTGCGTGATACCTCGCACGTGCAAAACTACTCCAGTGGAGAGTGGCTTACGTTTATCACCGAAGCCGGCTTGATTTCACGCTCATTGATAACCGACCGTTTGCCGCTGGAGTTCACACCATGGATTGCTCGGATGCGCACACCCGAGGCATTGACTCAGGCGATCCGATTGTATCAGGAGAGCGCCTCTGCTGACGTGAAGGCGTACTTTGAACTGCATGACGATGGTTCGTTTACCAGCGACACCATTATGGCTGAAGCGCAAAAAGCGGGATAAATAAAAAAGGCACCGAGGGGAATCGGTGCCTTTTTAACAAGCGATCGTACTATCAGGAATCTGGCGTAGCGCTGTTTTTCACAAACAACGTCAGCTGGTCGCCAGGTTGCAGGTTGTCAGTATCGTTGTTCCAGCGCATCACATCTTTGATGTTTACGCCGTGACGCTTAGCAATACTGGACAGCGAGTCGCCTTTACGTACGCGATAGGTAATGCTATCGCTGTTTTTAGCGAGACGCTGTGCACTGCTACCTGCACCTACGGTCAGCGTTTGACCCACTTTCAGACCAGATCCGCGCAGATTATTCCACTGCTGGAGATCTTTCGCATTCACGCCAAGACGTGATGCAATACCTGAAAGCGTATCACCTGAACGCACCTTATAGCTGCGGCTGCTTACAGGCGACGTATCAGCGATCAGCGTGGACTGAACGGCTGCAATTTCACCCGAAGCTAAAGACTCTCGTAACTGTTCCGCATGTTTCTGCGGAACCATCACATAGCCAGGGCCACTAGCGCCCAGCGTGGAGCCTTTAACACCTGCATTAAAGGTTTTAAGCTTACTTACCGACATACCCGTCATATCGGCAACCTGTTGAATATCAACCGGGCTGCTGAGGCGGACACGCGCCAGTGCACGACTTTCGTCTGGTGTTGGCAGTTGTACACCGTAACGTTTGCTGTTCTTGAGAATATCGCCCAGTGCCAGCATTTTCGGTACGTAAATCTTTGTTTCCTGTGGCAGTGAGAGCGACCAGAAGTCTGTGGATTTTCCACGCGCTTTATTCGCTTTCATTGCCTTCAGTACACGACCTTCACCACTGTTATACGCTGCGACGGTCAATAACCAGTCGCCGTCAAACATCTTGTTCAGACGTTGCATCATGTCGAGAGCGGCTGTCGTTGAAGCGACAACATCACGACGCGCATCGTAGTTGCGGGTCTGCTTTAAACCATAATTTCGCCCTGTGCTCGGAATGATCTGCCAGATGCCTGCTGCATTGGCGCCAGACGTCGCGTGCGGGTCAAAAGCGCTCTCCACTATGGGTAGTAGTACCAGTTCCATAGGCATGTTACGTTTCTTAACTTGCCCGGCTATCCAGTACATATACGGCTCTGCCCGTAATGTTACATCGTGGAGATAGCTCTTATTTCTCAAATACTTCTGTTTCTGTTCGCGAATCCGGCTGTTTTCCGGAATTCCCATCTTTAGCTCGTCGCCAATAGAGGCCCACAAGTCTTGTTCCTGCGCGAAGGATGTCCCATCGTCCAACCATCGCGCCTGACTCGTAAACTTCCCTGCTTCCCCTTGACCAGCCGCAGAAAGGCTCTGTGCGTGCTGTTGTACGTTGCTGCCGTTTTGTGACTGGCAACCTACAAGCAGGACAGAGGCGAGTAATATCGCTTTTGCCTTCATGTGTGTGTCAATAGTTGCTTAAAAGACGAGCGATGATAACGGCGAAATTTTGAAAAGGCAACCCGCAATTATCTGAAGTTATCTTTCTTTGACCTTAACCATGCAAATCGCGCTTCAGGTTGTAACAAATTTGTTTCTTGATTAATTTTATTAATTAAATCAACATCATCAGTTCTTAAAAATAAATTTATTTGTCGCTCATTTTTCAGAATTACGGGGAGTGTTTTTTGGTTTTTTGCACGTAACTCCTTCACTTTCTGGTAATAATCCTGAATCGCCCGATCCTCAGGCAGCACGCTTGCAGCAAACTTCATATTCCCTAATGTATACTCATGTGCGCAACAAATTACGGTGTCGGCTGGCAGCGCATTAATTTTTTGTAAAGATTGATACATCTGTTCTGGCGTGCCTTCAAACAGCCTTCCACAGCCGCCAGAAAACAGCGTGTCGCCACAAAACAGATAAGGTTTGCTGTAGAAACAGAGATGACCGGAAGTGTGACCTGGCGTAGCAAATACGGAAAACTCCCACCCGAGGATGAGGATACTTTCGCCTTCTTCAACAACTTGCGTCGTACCCTTATCCTGTGTCTCTGCTGGTCCGTAGACGGGTAGATGGGGATAGCGTGCAAGGAGATCGGGAACACCGCCGACATGATCGTGATGGTGATGGGTAAGGAGGATCGCCTCCGGCTGCCAGCCGTTTTCTTTAATCGCGTGCAGGATCGGTGCGGATTCGCCTGGATCAACAATGATGCATCTGCGATCGTCGTCGACTAAAACCCAGATGTAATTGTCCTGAAAGGCGGAAATACTGATAAGATTCATGCATTACCTCTTATAGCGTGGCGGGTGTTTTGATGAAACCGGCAAGGATACCTCAGACTGTCGCACCACCGGAACGTTGGGCAGAGTTGCCCTGGGGTGAATATTATCGCGAGGCCTTAGAACTTCAGCTTAAACCCTGGCTCGCGAAAATGTATGGTTTTCACCTGCTTAAGATTGGCAATCTGAGCGCAGAAATCAATACCGAAAGCTGCGCTATCTCGCATCAGGTCAGCGTATCGCTTAATGGCTCCCCGGTTCAGGTGAAAGCGGATCCGCTGCATTTGCCGTTTGCGGAAAAATCCATTGATGCCTGTCTGCTCGCCCACACGCTGCCCTGGTGCAGCGATCCCCATCGTCTGCTGCGGGAAGCCGACCGCGTTTTGATTGATGACGGCTGGCTGATCCTGAGCGGTTTTAATCCGCTGAGTCTGATGGGGCTACGTAAACTGACGCCCGTTCTGCGTCGCACGCCGCCTTATAACAGCAGGATGTTTACCATGATGCGCCAGCTGGACTGGCTTTCACTGTTAAATTTCGAAGTGCTAAGCTACGGGGGTTTTCAGGTCATCCCCTGGACGCGTAAAGGCGGGGTCTTATTAAGCACCCATTTACCCGCGCTGGGCTGCATGCAATTTATTGTCGCGCGTAAGAGGACGATCCCCCTTACGCTCAACCCGATGAAGCAAAGCAAATCAAAAACGCGGATCCGCCAGACCGTGGGGGCCACGCGGCAGTACAAAAAACCGTGATCAGGATTCAGGTTGATAACCTGCATCCTCATGGGTCGGGTTGGATGCCGCCGCGCGAGCCAGCTCGTCACAGCGTTCGTTTTCAGGATGACCGGCGTGCCCCTTTACCCACTCCCATTTGATTTCGTGCTGACCGAGGGCGGCATCAAGACGCTTCCAGAGATCGACATTCTTGACGGGTTTTTTCTCTGCCGTTTTCCAGCCCCGCTTTTTCCAGTTGTGGATCCATTGGGTAATGCCCTGGCGGACATACTGGCTGTCGGTACTCAACACCACGTCACAATGTTCTTTTAACGCTTCCAGCGCCACGATGGCCGCCATCAACTCCATGCGGTTGTTGGTGGTCAGGAAATAGCCTTCACTAAATGTTTTTTCATGCTGGCGATAGCGCATAATGGCGCCATAGCCGCCGGGCCCTGGGTTACCGAGACAAGATCCATCGGTGAAAATTTCTACCTGTTTACGCATCTCTGGTAGACTTCCTGTATTTGAAACGTTCAGTAAAACGATAAGTCTGACATAAATGACCGCTATGAGCACTGCAATTACTCGCCAGATTGTTCTTGATACCGAAACCACCGGTATGAACCAGATTGGCGCCCACTACGAAGGGCACAAAATCATTGAGATTGGTGCCGTTGAAGTGGTGAACCGTCGCCTTACGGGCAACAACTTCCACGTTTACCTTAAACCCGATCGGCTGGTGGACCCGGAAGCGTTCGGCGTTCACGGAATTGCCGATGAGTTTTTGCTGGATAAGCCCACCTTTGCCGACGTCGCAGATGAATTTCTCGACTACATCAGAGGTGCGGAACTTGTCATTCATAACGCGTCGTTCGATATCGGCTTTATGGACTATGAGTTCAGCAAGCTCAACCGTGATATTCCGAAGACGAATACGTTCTGTAAAGTCACGGATAGCCTGGCGCTGGCAAGGAAGATGTTCCCCGGCAAGCGTAACAGCCTTGATGCCCTGTGCTCTCGCTATGAGATAGACAACACCAAGCGAACGCTGCACGGCGCGTTGCTCGATGCCCAGATCCTGGCCGATGTCTACCTGACCATGACCGGCGGGCAAACGTCGATGAAATTCAGTATGGAAAATGAATCCCAGCAGACGAGGGATGAAGGGGGAATTCAGCGTATTGTGCGTCAGGCGAATCGCCTGCGGGTTGTTTTAGCCAGTGATGAAGAACTGATGAACCATGAATCTCGTCTCGATTTAGTGCAGAAGAAGGGCGGAAGCTGTCTGTGGCGCACGTGAAAATGTGCTGAAACGTTTGTTAAATCACCGTTTGGGTGAATTTTGCAGCAAACGATTCAAAACCTGAGAAAAAGCGTTGACGAGTTCAGAGGCAAACCGTAATATTCGCCTCGTTCCCCAAACGGGAACAGTGGAGCGGTAGTTCAGTCGGTTAGAATACCTGCCTGTCACGCAGGGGGTCGCGGGTTCGAGTCCCGTCCGTTCCGCCACTATTCAGGCCCACGTTATTTATAACGTGGGCCTTTTTCATTTCTGCTTTTCCCTGATGTTACGCAAGGCGATAAGCCAGGGTAACATCGCGGGTTGCGTTTATCCGATCGTAAACGGATCTGCATCCTGCCAGGCCGGAAACTTCTCCCGATACTCCTTTAACGCCGTTAACGAGATCTCAGCGTCAATTCGTGTTGCCTGATGCGGCTCGGCGGTGGCAATAATCTCACCCTGCGGACTGATCACCCGGCTGTCACCGCGATAGTGATGCCCGTTGCCGTCCGTTCCCACGCGGTTACAGCCAACGACATAAGCCTGATTTTCAATCGCGCGCGCGGTCAGTAAAGCCTGCCAGTGCAGGGAGCGTGGGGCGGGCCAGTTGGCGACGTACAACGCCAGGTCATAATCGTTGCGGTTGCGCGACCACACCGGGAAGCGCAGGTCATAGCAGACCAGCGGCAGAATACGCCAGCCGCGCCATTCAAATACCACGCGTTCGCTTCCGGCTTCATAATGTTGATGTTCGTCCGCCATGCGGAACAGGTGGCGCTTATCGTAGAAATGGACTTTTCCTTCCGGCTCGACCAGCAGGAAGCGGTTGACCGGTCCGCGCCCGGTCTGGAGTGCGACGCTACCGGCAATCAGCGCATTTGTTTCCTGCGCCCTGGCGTGCATCCAGGCCACCACCTCGTCCTGCGGCATGGACTGTTTTGCTGCCTCCATCGCGAAACCTGTGGTAAACATCTCCGGCAGGACAATCACATCGCGTCCGGTAATCTCTTCCAGCTGGCGATCAAAATGGCGAAGGTTGGCGGGGCCGTCCATCCACACTAAAGGTTGCTGCAAAACAGAAATCTTTAAACCAGGCACGATACAGGCTCCTTAATAAACACTTTTTGACACTGTAGCACGTCATTACCAGAAAATGTGGCAATAAAAAACCCCGCGCGGGGCGGGGTTTGTGGGAGCAAAAGGCCTTATGCCGCTTCAGGTTTGCGGTGTTTCTCTGGCAGCTTTACCGGCTGTGTCGCCAGCTCTTCAGGTTCGAAATCATCCACATTAATACTGCGCAGACGGCTCTCTTCGGCTTTCACCAGAATCGCAGCTTCGCTGTTGTCGATGATGCCACCTGCCAGCGCCTGTTTTGCCAGCTCATCCAGTCGTGTAAACGGCAGGTTTTTGCCCAGCTGTTTGCAGATCTTCTGGTGAATCGGGTCGGCGGCCATCACGTCAAGCAGCGCCTCTTCCAGCAAACCTACCGGGTTATGGGGGGTAGGTGCCAGATATTGACCCCGACCAATACGAGAGCGGGTTGCGCTTGGTACCTGGAGGATTTTTGCCACTTTGTGATCCAGTTTGTCGGACGGCGCCAGGTGATGACGACCGGTCGGGAAGATCACCGCGCGCAGGGCACCCGCCACGAAGCGGTTCGGGAAGTTCGCCAGCAGATCGTCAATCGCCTGTTCGGCCTGATACATCGCATCCTGAACGCCCCAGTGCACCAGCGGCAGATCCGCTTCCTGACGGCCTTCATCGTCGTAGCGTTTCAGCACCGCAGAGGCCAGGAAGATCTGGCTCAGCACATCACCCAGACGGGCGGAGATGCGTTCGCGACGCTTCAGGCTACCGCCCAGCACCGCCATGGAAACGTCAGACAGCAGAGCCAGGTTGGCGCTCAGACGGTTCAGATGCTGGTAGTAACGTTTGGTCGCATCGCCGGTTGGCGTCGCGCTGGTCAGCCCGCGCGTCAGGCCCAGCCAGAAGCTGCGCACCTTGTTACTGCCGACGTGACCGATATGTTTGAACAGCAGCTTGTCGAAGGCATCCACATCATTATTCTGCGCGGCAGCCATCTCTTCCAGCACGTACGGATGGCAACGAATCGCACCCTGGCCGAAGATCATCATGCTGCGGGTCAGGATGTTTGCCCCTTCCACGGTGATGGCAATCGGCGCACCCTGATAGCCGCGCGCCAGGAAGTTGCCTTCGCCGAGCATGATACCTTTACCGCCTGCAATATCCATTGCATCAATAATTGACTGCTGTGCGCGGTGGGTACAGTGATACTTCACAATCGCTGACAGCACGGCGGGTTTTTCACCCAGCATAATGCCGTAGGTAATCAGCGAGGCTGCGGCGTCCATCACGTAGGCATTGCCCGCAATACGCGCCAGCGGCTCTTCGATACCTTCCATCTTGCCGATGGAGATTTTGAACTGACGGCGGATATGCGCGTAAGCCCCAATCCCCATCGCCACCGATTTCAGACCGCCGGTTGAGTTCGACGGCAGGGTAATGCCGCGGCCCACAGACAGACATTCCACCAGCATACGCCAGCCCTGCCCGGCCATTTTCGGGCCACCGATGATGTAGTCAATCGGAACAAAGATATCCTGACCGCGGGTAGGACCGTTCTGGAACGGTACGTTCAGCGGGAAGTGACGGCGACCAATTTCAACGCCCGGAGTCGAGGTTGGGATCAGCGCACAGGTAATACCCAGCTCTTCTTCACCGCCCAGCAGTTTTTCCGGGTCAGAGAGTTTGAACGCCAGGCCCAGCACCGTGGCGATAGGTGCGAGGGTGATATAACGTTTGTTCCAGGTCAGGCGCATGCCCAGCACCTGCTGGCCCTGCCATTCGCCCATGCAAACCACGCCGGTATCAGGAATTGCGCCGGCATCGGAGCCTGCCTCCGGGCTGGTCAGCGCGAAGCACGGAATTTCCTGACCACGCGCCAGACGCGGCAGGTAGTGATCTTTCTGCTCTTCTGTACCGTAATGCTGTAACAGCTCGCCCGGGCCTAAGGAGTTTGGCACGCCAACGGTGATCGCCAGGATCCCGGAGACACCCGCCAGTTTTTGCAGTACGCGAGCCTGAGCGTAAGCGGAGAATTCCAGACCGCCGTACTCTTTCTTAATGATCATCGCGAAGAAGCGATGCTCTTTCAGGTATGCCCACAGCTCAGGCGGCAGGTCGGCCATTTCGTGAGTGATGGCAAAGTCGTTTGCCATGCGGCACGCTTCTTCTACCGGACCATCAATAAAGGCTTGTTCTTCGGCGGTCAGACGCGGCTGCGGATAGTTGTGAAGCTTTTTCCAGTCCGGGTTGCCCTGGAACAGATCGCCTTCCCACCAGGTCGTACCGGCGTCAATCGCTTCTTTCTCTGTACGCGACATCGGCGGCATCACTTTACGGAATCCCCTGAACACCGGCGCAGAGATCATCGACTTACGCATCGGCGTCAGGTTGAACGGCAGCAAAATGATGGCCAGGGGAACAAGGACCCAGATATTCCACAGACCAGCGACGCCAAGTGCAGCCGTCCAGGCCAGAAGAATCAGGCTACTCAGGAATAAACTGACACGGTGATAGAACAACACACCGAGCAGCACAACGGTTGCGAAAATGCTCAAAATCATCATAAAGAAAAGCTCCCTTGCTTGTAGGAGGTCTGACCACTTGTGATGATATGGTTGTAGTTGATGTCATTTCCTTTAGCAATGTGTTTACAAAATAATTACAACCTGGTTCACATTGTTCGCGTTTTAGCCGGCACAAATAATCAAAACGCCGGACGATTCGCATGGCTTTAGCTTCTCGCTTTTACTGCTATCCGGTACACTCCACTGTGTTATTTCATCAATACTGAAGGATTATCCTCATGTACCAGGATCTTATTC
This sequence comes from Enterobacter cloacae complex sp. IR5441, assembly GCF_049238215.1. Classification (NCBI taxonomy): domain Bacteria; kingdom Pseudomonadati; phylum Pseudomonadota; class Gammaproteobacteria; order Enterobacterales; family Enterobacteriaceae; genus Enterobacter; species Enterobacter cloacae complex sp. IR5441. Next base: position 27,207 of record NZ_JBMKIA010000030.1, on the reverse strand, counting down.
GTAACGAACTGAACGAAGCGGCGGAAACGCTGGCGAATTTTCTGAAAGATGATGCCAATATTCACGCTATTCAGCGCGCGGCGGTCCTGCTTGCCGACAGCTTCAAAGCCGGCGGTAAAGTGCTCTCCTGCGGTAACGGCGGTTCCCACTGTGACGCCATGCACTTCGCCGAAGAGCTGACCGGACGCTATCGCGAAAACCGTCCGGGCTACCCGGCGATTGCGATTTCCGACGTGAGCCACATCTCCTGTGTAGGCAACGACTTCGGTTACGACCATATCTTTTCCCGCTACGTTGAAGCCGTAGGCCGTGAAGGCGACGTGCTGCTGGGTATCTCCACGTCCGGTAACTCTGCTAACGTGATCAAAGCGATCGCCGCCGCGCGTGAGAAGGGCATGAAAGTGATCACCCTTACCGGGAAAGATGGCGGTAAGATGGACGGTACAGCGGACATTGAAATCCGTGTACCACACTTCGGTTATGCGGATCGCGTTCAGGAAATTCACATCAAAGTGATCCACATCCTGATCCAACTGATCGAAAAAGAGATGGTTAAGTAAGACTTCGCTGGGGGGCGCCGGTGCCCCCCGCTGTTGTGGAGGTGATCTATGTGCGAACTGCTCGGGATGAGCGCCAATGTGCCAACCGATATCTGCTTTAGTTTTACCGGGCTGGTTCAGCGCGGTGGAGGAACCGGGCCGCATAAAGACGGCTGGGGTATTACCTTCTACGAAGGCAAAGGATGTCGCACGTTTAAAGATCCACAACCCAGCTTTAACTCACCCATTGCCAGACTGGTGCAGGACTATCCTATTAAATCCTGTTCGGTGATCGCCCATATCCGCCAGGCAAATCGCGGCGAAGTGGCGCTGGAAAATACCCATCCGTTTACCCGTGAACTGTGGGGCCGTAACTGGACCTATGCGCACAACGGGCAGCTTTCGGGCTATAAGTCGCTGGAAACCGGCAATTTCCGTCCTGTCGGTGAAACGGACAGCGAAAAAGCATTTTGCTGGCTGCTGCACAAGCTGACCGAGCGCTACCCCCGTACGCCCGGCAACATGACCGCCGTTTTTAAGTACATAGCGTCACTGGCGTCTGAGTTACGCGAGAAGGGCGTCTTTAATATGCTGCTGTCTGACGGGCGCTACGTGATGGCGTTCTGCTCGACGAATCTGTTCTGGATCACCCGACGTGCGCCGTTTGGCGTCGCCACGCTGCTCGATCAGGATGTGGAAATTGATTTTCAGAAGGAGACCACACCGAACGATGTGGTCACAGTCATTGCAACGCAGCCGCTGACCGGCAACGAAACCTGGCAAAAGATCATGCCAGGCGAGTGGGCGCTATTTTGTCTCGGGGACCGCGTAATTTGACGCCAGCTGCGGCTGAACCACTTCATGGCTGAGCGGTTTACTCACCACGTAACGGCCATTGACGATGGACACCACCGGCGGCTTATGGGTCTGCTCGAAGTAGTCATAGCCCGGTTTTAGCTGTTTCCAGAAATCTGTGTAAACAGAGTACTTATGGCGCGCCATGTTCGCATCCGTCATACGGAACGGATAGATGCTGACCTGAACATTCGGCTGGCCGAAGACCAGTGCGCCCGTGACAAACTGGAAGATTTCATCAATGCCGGAATCCGTCATCGCATAACAACCGACTGACACGCAGGCACCGTGAATCATCAGGTATTTCCCTTCGTAACCGTGCGCACGGTCGAAGGCATTGGGGAAACCGATGTTAATCGCTTTATAGAAGCGGCTGTCCGGTTTTAGCTGGTTACGCTGAACGTTGTAAAACCCTTCCGGACTTTTGAAGTCACCCTGGCGCTGTTTCGGCCCCAGCCCGCCAGAATAGTTACAGATTTTGTAGCTATCGAGCAGCTGATACGTCTCGCCCATTTTGACAAACAGATCGAGTGTGCGCTCTTCCTTGAAGATTTGAATATAAACCGGGGATCCCATCAACTGCTGTTTATACTCTTTGCTGACCGGCGTCGTTGAACTATTACTGCCAAGCAGCCCGGCAAACGACATGCACGGTATCAGAAGCATCGCAATGAACAATGCGATTTTACGCATACTACTGGTTCCTTGATAAAACAATGACCAACTTGCCAGAACGGCAAAAGACACCCGAAATCAGACTAATCTGGACAGGAGCGCTCACATTAGCACCGATGGAGATTTTCGCAAGAGCCAACCTTTGCGTTTACAAATTAGTTTTACTTTATAACCCATTCACATTGTCCTGACTCCAGGAACTTTGCGCAATAGCTCGCATTTCGGCGCGCCAGTCGGCGGATTTGCTGCCCCTGGCAGGGCCGAAAATGATACACTCCGGCCTCTCTGGATTGTTGTTCATGGATACCTGCTAACCACATGTTTAGAATCAGAAAAGGACTCGATCTGCCAATCTCTGGCGTGCCTGAACAGCACGTTACCACCGGCGCCAGTATTCATCATGTCGCTATTGTAGGTGATGATTACGTGGGCATGCGTCCCGCGATGCTGGTACAGGAAGGCGATCGCGTAATAAAAGGCCAGGCGCTCTTCGAGGATAAAAAAAATCCTGGCGTTATGTTTACAGCCCCAGCCAGCGGCACCGTTGTCGCCATCCATCGTGGTGAGCGTCGCGTCCTGCAATCGGTTGTTATTCAAATTGAAGGCGATGAGAAACGCGAATTTGCGCGTTTTGACGCCGCCGATCTTGCCACCCTCAGCCACGACGCGGTGCAGACGCAACTGCTGGAGTCGGGACTGTGGACGGCGCTTCGCACGCGCCCCTATAGCAAAACGCCCGTGCCTGGCACTGTGCCGGCCGCTATCTTCGTCACGGCCATCGACACCAACCCGCTCAGCGCAGATCCGCAGCCTCTTATCCTGGCTGAACGCAAAGCTTTCGATGCCGGCCTCACCGTGTTAACGCGCCTGACGCCGGGCAAAGTGCATGTCTGCCAGGCCAGCGGCGGTAAGCTGGGCGGGCATCCGCAAGGGCAGGTGGCCTTTAATGAATTTGCCGGCCCGCATCCGGCCGGGCTGGTGGGAACGCATATTCATTTCCTGGAGCCGGTAAGCCTGACGAAACAGGTCTGGCATCTTAATTATCAGGACGTGATCGCTATCGGTAAGCTGTTCACCACGGGTGAGCTGTGCGCAGAACGCATTATTGCCATCGGCGGCCCTCAGGCAACCCAACCGCGTCTGGTTCGCACGCTGCTTGGGGCGGACCTGACGGCGCTGTTGGCTGGCGAAACGAAAGAGGGTGAAAACCGTATTATTTCCGGTTCGGTGCTGAGCGGCAGGCACGCGACAGGCCCGATGGCCTGGCTGGGTCGTTTCCATCTTCAGGTGAGCGTGGTGCTTGAAGGACGCGAGAAAGAGCTGTTCGGCTGGGTACTGCCTGGTGCAGAAAAATACTCGGTAACGCGCACCACGCTCGGCCACTTCCTGCGTCGTAAGCTGTTTAACTTCTCCACCAGCACCAACGGCGGTGAGCGCGCCATGGTTCCGATTGGCAACTACGAACGCGTGATGCCGCTGGATATTCTGCCCACCGTGCTGCTGCGCGATCTCCTGGCCGGCGATACCGACGGTGCCCAGGCGCTGGGCTGTCTGGAGCTGGACGAAGAAGATCTGGCGCTGTGTACCTATGTGTGTCCAGGTAAATACGAATATGGACCCGTATTGCGCGAGGTGTTAACCCGCATTGAGCAGGAAGGATAACCATGGGCTTAAAACACCTCTTTGAAAAAATTGAGCCGCACTTTACCGAAGGGAAGCTCAAAAAGTATTACCCACTGTATGAAGCGACCACGACCATTTTCTACACGCCGGGTCTGGTGACGAAAGGCGCGGCCCACGTTCGCGACGCCATCGACCTCAAGCGAATGATGATTCTGGTCTGGTTTGCGGTCTTCCCGGCCATGTTCTGGGGGATGTATAACGTTGGGTTGCAAACTATTCCGGCGCTGCACCATATGTATGATGCAGAGCAACTGGCGCAGGTGATTCAATCTGACTGGCACTATCGTCTGGCGCAGTCGCTGGGGGTGAGCTTTGCGGCAGATGCTGGCTGGGTCAGCATGATGACGCTGGGCGCTGTCTTCTTCCTCCCCATCTATATGACTGTCTTTATCGTGGGCGGTTTCTGGGAGGTGCTGTTCGCCATTATTCGCAAACATGAGATCAACGAGGGCTTCTTTGTCACCTCTATTCTGTTTGCGCTGATTGTCCCGCCAACGCTGCCGCTCTGGCAGGCGGCGATGGGGATCAGCTTTGGCGTGGTGATTGCCAAGGAGATCTTCGGTGGGACCGGACGCAACTTCCTCAACCCGGCGCTGGCAGGGCGCGCGTTCCTGTTCTTTGCTTATCCGGCGCAAATCTCGGGAGACCTGGTGTGGACGGCAGCAGACGGATTCTCCGGCGCGACGCCACTTTCACAGTGGGCGGCAGGCGGCGGCGAAACGCTGGTCAACAATGCAACCGGACAGCCTGTCACCTGGTTTGATGCGTTTATCGGCAATATTCCAGGCTCCATCGGTGAAGTGTCTACCCTGATGATTTTAATCGGCGGGGCCATCATCCTCTTTGGCCGCGTGGCGTCCTGGCGCATTGTCGCTGGCGTCATGCTCGGGATGGTACTCACCGCCACGCTTTTCAACTTCATTGGTTCAGACACAAACCCGATGTTCTCCATGCCGTGGTACTGGCACCTCGTGCTGGGAGGCTTTGCGTTTGGCATGATGTTCATGGCCACCGATCCGGTCTCGGCTTCGTTTACCGACAGAGGTAAATGGTGTTACGGCGCGCTCATTGGGGTGATGTGTGTACTGATTCGCGTGGTCAACCCGGCTTATCCGGAAGGGATGATGTTGGCCATTCTGTTTGCCAATCTGTTTGCGCCGCTGTTCGACTACCTGGTCGTGCGCGCCAACATTAAGCGGAGGAAGGCGCGTGGCTGAGATCAAAAATAACGACAGCATCAGCAAAACGCTGCTGGTGGTGCTGGTACTGTGTCTGGTCTGTTCCATTGTCGTGGCCGGTTCTGCCGTAGGGTTAAAGCCGCTACAGCAGGAGCAACGAGCGCTGGATAAACAGCGTAACATCCTGGCCGTGGCCGGGCTGATACAGGAAGGCATGACGAAGGATGACGTCGCAGCGGTGTTTGCCGAACGTATTACCGCACGGCTGGTGGATTTAAAAACCGGGGAGTTAATGGATAAAGACCCGGCGAAATACAACCAGGCGCTGGCGCTAAAAGATCCGCAGATGAGCACCACGCTTGACGCCTCGCAGGATCCGGCAGGCATTAAGCGCCGCAGCAATGTCGCGGAGATTTACCTCGTCCGTGACGAGCAAAAGCGCATCCAGGAAATCGTGTTGCCCATCTATGGCAACGGTTTATGGTCAATGATGTACGCCTTTGTGGCGTTGGATACCGATGGTCGTACGGTCAAAGGCATTACTTATTACGATCAGGGCGAAACACCAGGGCTGGGAGGCGAAGTTGAGAACCCTAACTGGCGGGCACAGTTTGTTGGTAAAAAAGTGCTCGACGACAACGGCCAGCCTGCGCTGAAGGTGGTGAAAGGGGGCGCGCGTCCCGGCGATGAATTTGCCGTTGATGGCCTTTCCGGCGCCACGCTCACCTCTAACGGTGTGCAGCACAGCTTTGATTTCTGGATGGGTGAACTGGGCTTTGGTCCCTTCCTGAAGAATGTACGTGAAGGAGCGCTGAATAATGGCTGATACGGGTGAACTGAAAGAAGTTAAAAAGGTGCTGATTGGCCCGCTGTTAGCCAATAACCCGATAACGCTACAGGTGCTGGGGGTGTGCTCGGCGCTGGCGGTGACCACCAAGCTGGAAACGGCGGTGGTCATGACGCTGGCGGTAACGCTGGTGACAGCGTTTTCCAGCATGTTTATCTCAATGATCCGCCACCACATACCCAACAGCGTGAGGATCATCGTGCAGATGGCGATTATCGCCTCGCTGGTGATCGTGGTCGATCAGCTCCTGCGCGCCTTCGCCTATGAAACCTCGAAGCAGCTTTCGGTGTTTGTCGGCCTGATAATCACCAACTGCATCGTGATGGGGCGTGCTGAAGCCTATGCGATGAAAATGCCACCGCTGGCGAGCTTTATGGACGGTATTGGCAACGGCCTGGGTTACGGCGTGATCCTGTTGACGGTTGGTTTCCTGCGCGAACTTATTGGCAGCGGCAAGCTGTTTGGCATTCCGGTGCTGGATACGGTACAGAACGGCGGCTGGTATCTGCCGAACGGCCTGTTCCTGCTGGCCCCAAGCGCATTTTTCATTATCGGTTTGCTGATCTGGCTGATTCGTACGTTGAAGCCTGAACAGCAGGAAAAGGAGTAACCGACAATGGCTCATTACCTGAGTTTATTTGTGCGCGCGGTGTTTGTTGAAAACATGGCGCTCGCTTTCTTCCTGGGCATGTGTACGTTCCTTGCCGTTTCTAAAAAGGTATCGACGGCATTTGGTCTGGGCGTGGCAGTTACCGTTGTGCTGGGGCTTTCCGTTCCGATTAACAACTTGGTATTCAACTTCGTGCTGCGCGATGGCGCGCTGGTGGAGGGGGTTGATCTTAGCTTCCTGAACTTCATCACCTTTATCGGAGTGATTGCAGCGCTTGTTCAGATCCTTGAGATGATCCTCGATAAATACTTCCCGTCGCTGTACAACGCGCTGGGGATCTTCCTGCCGCTGATCGCCGTGAACTGCGCCATCTTCGGTGGCGTCTCGTTTATGGTTCAGCGCGATTACAACTTCAGTGAATCGGTTGTGTATGGCTTCGGTTCCGGTATCGGCTGGATGCTGGCGATTGTCACCATGGCGGGGATCCGTGAAAAAATGAAATATGCCAACGTACCTGCGGGGCTTCGTGGCTTAGGGATCACCTTTATCACCACCGGCCTGATGGCGTTGGGCTTTATGTCCTTCTCCGGTGTGCAGCTATAAGGGCTAACAGATGGAAATTATTCTTGGCGTGGTGATGTTCACGCTGATAGTACTGGTGCTGTCAGGGCTGATCCTGGCGGCGCGTGCGAAGCTGGTCAATTCCGGGGATGTGATCATTGATATCAATGACGATCCGCAGAATCAGATCCGTACCCCGGCAGGGGATAAGCTGCTTAACACGCTCTCCGGCAACGGGATTTTTGTCTCGTCTGCCTGTGGCGGCGGTGGCTCCTGTGGCCAGTGCCGTGTGACGGTCAAAGAGGGCGGCGGTGATATTCTGCCAACGGAACTGTCGCATATCACGAAGCGTGAAGCGAAAGAGGGATGCCGTCTGGCGTGCCAGGTCGCTGTGCGCCAGAACATGAAGATTGAGCTGCCGGAGGAGATCTTCGGCGTGAAAAAATGGGAATGCGAAGTTATCTCTAACGATAACAAAGCCACGTTCATCAAAGAGCTCAAGCTGCGTGTCCCTGAAGGGGAGAGCGTCCCGTTCCGTGCGGGTGGGTATATCCAGATTGATTGTCCGGCACACACCGTCGCGTATGCTGACTTCGATGTGCCTGAGGAGTACCGGGCAGACTGGGATAAATTTAACCTCTTCCGCTTTGTTTCCGAGGTAAAAGAGCCCGCGCTTCGCGCCTATTCCATGGCTAACTATCCGGAAGAGAAGGGCATTATTATGCTCAACGTGCGTATCGCCACGCCGCCACCGAATGTGCCTGATGCCCCTCCTGGCGTCATGTCGTCGTATATCTGGTCCCTCAAGCCTGGCGACAAAGTGACGATTTCCGGCCCGTTCGGCGAATTCTTTGCCAAAGATACTGACGCGGAGATGGTCTTTATCGGCGGCGGTGCGGGTATGGCGCCGATGCGTTCGCATATTTTTGACCAGCTCAAACGACTTGGCAGCAAGCGTAAGATCAGCTTCTGGTACGGGGCGCGTTCACTGCGCGAAATGTTCTATGACGATGAGTTTGAACAACTGGCGCGTGATAACCCTAACTTTACCTTCCATGTGGCGCTATCCGATCCGCAGCCGGAAGATAACTGGACAGGCTATACGGGCTTCATCCACAACGTGCTGTATGAAAATTACCTCAAACAGCACCCGGCACCGGAAGACTGCGAGTTCTATATGTGTGGTCCACCAATGATGAACGCCGCCGTGATTAAGATGCTAAAAGATCTTGGCGTGGAAGATGAGAACATCATGCTTGATGATTTCGGAGGCTGATTATGCTGACTTTTCTGGCGACCTTTGCGGTGTTTGTGCTGGTGATCTTCGGCATGTCCTTAGGCTGGATCATCAAGCGTAAAAGCATTCAAGGCAGTTGCGGAGGCATCTCTTCCATCGGAATGGAAAAAGTGTGCGATTGTCCGGAACCGTGCGATGCGCGGAAAAAGCGGATGGCTCGCGAGCAGCAACGCATTATTTAGTCTTCCAGGTCGGGTAAGGCAACGCCGCCACCCGACAATTCCTGCGCGCACTTCTCAACCCTCATTTGTTTACTGTATACTTATCCAGTAATAAGTGAGGGCTTACTATGCGCAAAATAATCCATGTCGATATGGACTGCTTTTTTGCCGCAGTGGAGATGCGTGACAACCCGGCGCTGCGGGATATTCCGATCGCCATTGGCGGCAGCCGGGTTCAGCGCGGTGTCATCAGCACCGCCAACTATCCTGCTCGCAAATACGGTGTACGCAGCGCCATGCCGACAGCGATGGCGCTGAAACTGTGCCCGCATCTCACTCTTTTGCCCGGACGTTTTGATGCCTATAAAGAAGCATCGAGCCACATTCGGGAGATCTTCTCCCGCTACACCTCACTGATTGAACCGTTATCGCTGGATGAAGCCTATCTGGATGTCACCCACGGCGTGCACTGCCACGGCTCCGCCACCCTCATGGCGCAGGAGATCCGCCAGACTATTTTTAACGAGCTGAACCTGACGGCATCGGCAGGCGTCGCGCCGGTCAAATTTCTCGCCAAAATCGCCTCCGATTTAAATAAGCCCAACGGCCAGTACGTCATCACTCCGGAAGAGGTTCCGGCGTTTTTAAAGACGCTGCCGCTCAGCAAAATCCCCGGCGTGGGCAAAGTCTCCGCCGCGAAGCTGGAAAATATGGGGCTACGCACCTGCGAAGACGTTCAGCGCAGCGATCTGGCGCTGCTGCTTAAGCGTTTTGGCAAGTTTGGCCGCGTACTGTGGGAACGCAGTCAGGGCATTGATGACCGGGATGTGAACAACGAACGGCTGCGTAAATCGGTCGGCGTTGAACGCACGCTGAGCGAAGATATCCATGACTGGACCGAGTGTGAAACCATTATTACGGAACAGCTTTATCCTGAGCTTGAACGACGCTTACTGAAGGTCAAACCGGATCTGCTTATTGCCCGACAGGGCATCAAACTGAAATTTAACGATTTTCAGCAGACGACGCAGGAGCACGTCTGGCCACGCCTCAACAAAGAGGATCTTATCGCGACGGCGAAAAAGGCGTGGGAAGAACGGCGGGGCGGACGAGGGGTGAGGCTGGTGGGGCTGCACGTCACCTTGCTGGATCCGCAGCTGGAGCGTCAACTGGTGTTGGGACTGTAGATTACGCTAATCGTAGGCCCGGCAAGCGTAGCGCCACCGGGCATCAAACGGCTAATTACTTAACAGGAATTGCTTTCAGCAGCTCAGTCAGCAGCGTCCAGTAGTGACCGACGCTTTCAATGTGAACCTGCTCATCCGGGGAGTGTGGCCCGGTGATGGTTGGCCCGATGGAGACCATGTCCATATCCGGATACGGTTTCTTGAACAGACCACACTCCAGACCCGCATGAATAACCTGAATGTTCGGGGTGCTGTTGAACAGTCGCTGATAAGTTTCACGCACCAGTGCCATGACCGGAGAACTTGCATCCGGCTGCCAGCCCGGGTAGCTGCCTTTTGCAGACGTTTTCGCGCCCGCCAGGGTACCCAGAGATTCCAGCATGCTCACAACGTACTCTTTACCGCTGTCGATCAGGGAACGGATCAGGCAGATGATCTCTGCGCTGTCGTCACCCATGGTCACCACGCCCACGTTCAGGGAGGTTTCCACCACGCCTTTCGCCACGTCAGAGTTGCGAATAACGCCGTTTGGCGTTGCGTTCAGCAGCTGGACGAACGTGTCACGAGACTGTGCGGTCAGCGCGGCTTTATCCGTCGTAACGGACTCCAGCACCACCGTCAGGTTTTTCTCTTTTGCAGACAGTTCGTTTTTCAGGATCTCCAGATACACGCTGGAGAGTTTTTTCAGCTCGTCCGCTTTCGACGCAGGCACCGCCACGGTAGCGAAGGCTTCGCGAGGGATCGCGTTACGCAGAGTACCGCCGTTGAAGTCCACCAGACGCAGATCCAGTTCAGCAGCATGGCCCGCCAGGAAACGCGCCAGCAGTTTGTTGGCGTTGCCCAGGCCCAGGTGAATATCACCGCCGGAGTGACCGCCTTTCAGTCCTTTCAGCGTCAGCTTAAAGGTCTCGAATCCGGCAGGGATCGCTTCGCGGGACAGCGGCAGGGTAGAGATAAAATCGATCCCGCCTGCGCAGCCCATGTAGATCTCCCCCTCTTCTTCGGAGTCGGTGTTGATCAGAATGTCCGCTTGCAGCCAGTTTGCCTGGAGACCGAACGCGCCATCCATGCCCGCTTCTTCAGTCATGGTCAGCAGCACTTCCAGCGGACCGTGTTCAACGCTGTCGTCAGCCAGCACGGCCAGCGCGGAAGCCATACCAATGCCGTTATCTGCGCCCAGAGTCGTGCCGCGCGCCTTCACCCACTCACCGTCGATGTACGGCTGGATCGGGTCTTTTGTGAAGTCGTGAACGGTGTCGTTGTTTTTCTGCGGAACCATATCCAGGTGCGCCTGCAATACCACTGGCTTACGGTTTTCCATACCTGCGGTGGCAGGTTTGCGGATAAGAATATTGCCAACCTGGTCGCGCTCAGCGTGCAGACCTTTTTCCTTCGCCCAACCCATAATATGTTCGGCAAGCTGTTCTTCGTGATAGGAAGGGTGCGGAATGGAGCAGATTTTGGCAAAAATATCCCACAGTGGCTGTGGAGATAATTGAGACAGTTCAGACACGATAGGTCTCCTTGTCGTTGCGCTGCAAAACAATGTTGCAGGTCACAGGGTTAGCAGGTTAATCGTTACCACAAGTCAGGCTTGCGAGATGCAACTGAGAATACCACTTTCTCCCGTGGCTGGTAGCATTAAGCATGTAAAAACTCAGGCTCATGGCGCGTAACACTGGTTTTTAGTGCGTCAGATCTCTATAATCTCGCGCAACCTGGTTCACCCTCATTTTTTTAAGCCGTATATAAACAGGCTGGGACACTTCACATGAGCGAAAAATACGTCGTCACCTGGGACATGTTGCAGATTCACGCACGCAAACTGGCTGCGCGTCTGATGCCTTCCGAACAGTGGAAAGGCATTATTGCCGTCAGCCGTGGCGGTCTGGTACCGGGGGCGCTGCTGGCACGTGAGCTGGGTATTCGTCATGTCGATACCGTATGTATCTCCAGCTACGATCACGACAACCAGCGCGAACTGAAAGTGCTGAAACGCGCGGAAGGCGACGGTGAAGGCTTTATCGTTATCGACGATCTGGTGGACACCGGCGGTACCGCGGTGGCTATCCGCGAAATGTATCCAAAAGCGCACTTCGTCACTATCTTCGCGAAACCAGCGGGTCGCCCACTGGTTGATGATTACGTTATTGATATCCCGCAGGATACCTGGATTGAACAGCCATGGGATATGGGCGTGGTCTTCGTACCGCCTATCTCTGGCCGTTAATTTCAGTACGTAACTTTACACGCCCGGTTATGCCGGGCGTTGTTCTTTTTAGCCTGCCACGCGTTACAATGGTCTTCATATGACGTATCCATGGAGGCAACGCAATGACGCAGGCGAATCTTACCGAAACTCTCTTCAAACCCCGTTTCAAGCACCCTGAAACGTCGACGCTGGTGCGTCGTTTTAATCCGGGGACAATGCCTGCCGTTCAGTCAGCGTTAGACGGTAAGAACGTGCCCCACTGGTATCGAATGATTAACCGCCTGATGTGGATCTGGCGCGGCATCGATCCGCGTGAAATCCTCGACGTGCAGGCGCGTATCGTGATGAGTGAGTCCGAGCGTACCGACGGCGATCTCTACGATACGGTGGTGGGCTACCGTGGTGGAAACTGGATCTACGAATGGTCAAAGCAGGCCATGCTCTGGCAGCAAAAAGCGAGCCAGGAAGAAGACGCCACTCTCAGCGGAAAGCACTGGCTGCATGCGGCAAATCTGTACAGCATCGCTGCATATCCGCATCTTAAAGGCGACGAACTGGCAGAGCAGGCCCAGGCGCTGGCAAACCGGGCTTATGAAGAGGCCGCGCAGCGGTTGCCTGGCCGGATGCGTGAAATTGAGTTCGCCATTCCCGGTGGCAGCCCGGTGACCGGATTCCTGCATATGCCGGAGGGGGAAGGGCCGTTCCCGACGGTTCTGATGTGCGGTGGACTGGACTCGTTACAAATTGACTATTACAGCCTGTATGAGCGCTACTTTGCCCCAAACGGAATCGCCATGCTGACGCTTGATATGCCTTCCATTGGTTTTTCATCCAAATGGAAACTTACGCAAGACTCCAGCCTGCTGCACCAGCATGCTTTAAAAGCGCTGGAGAATATCCCTTGGGTTGACCACACCCGGGTTGGCGCGTTTGGCTTCCGCTTTGGCGCTAACGTCGCGGTACGGCTTGCCTACCTTGAATCTTCACGCCTGAAGGCCGTCGCCTGTCTTGGCCCGGTGGTGCATGCTCTGTTAAGCGATCCTGCGCGTCAGGGTAGCGTTCCTGAGATGTATCTGGACGTGCTGGCGAGCCGACTTGGCATGCATGATGCTTCAGACGAAGCGTTGCGCATTGAACTTAATCGTTATTCATTAAAAACGCAGGGCTTACTCGGCCGCCGCTGCCCAACCCCGATGATGTCCGGTTTCTGGAAGAACGATCCGTTTAGCCCGGAAGAGGAGTCACGCTTAATCACGTCGTCATCTTCTGATGGTAAATTGCTGGAGGTACCCTTCAGCCCGGTGTACCAGAATTTTGACAAAGCGCTGAAAGAGATCACACGCTGGATCACGCAGAGATTGTGTTAATAGTTTGCTAAATTTCGTTGGTTTGGTAAAACAGTGCTTCACAAAAGGAGATCGCAATGACGTTACCGAGTGGACACCCGAAAAGTAGACTGATTAAGAAGTTCATGGCTCTTGGCCCGTATATTCGAGAAGAGCAGTGTGAAGAGAATCGCTTTTTTTTCGACTGCCTGGCTGTTTGCGTCAACGTGAAGCCTGCACCCGAAAAACGTGAGTTCTGGGGCTGGTGGATGGAAATGGAAGCACAGGAAAACCGTTTTACCTATAGCTATCAGTTTGGCCTGTTTAATAAAGACGGGCACTGGCAGGCGACGAGCATCAAAGATCAGGAAGTGATCGATCGTCTGGAGCATACGCTAAAAGAATTTCACGGCAAAGCTCGTGATCTGCTGGCAACGCTGGATCTGAAGCTGGAGCCTGCGGACGATTTTTCCAGCGAAGCGGTGAAACTGAGAGCCTGATGATGTCACAGCGCCGGGTGGCGGCTACGCCTTACCCGGCATGAAAAATGTACTATCCCGTACGCCCGGTAAGCACAGCGTCACCGGGCACAAAAAAACCGGCTCAGCGCCGGTTTTTTATTACCACAACATCAGAACTGGTAGGTCATGCCCAGCGCAACGATATCATCGCTGCTTACGCCCAGTTTATTATCGTCATCGATCTGGTTGATCTTATAATCAACAAACGCAGACATATTTTTGTTGAAATAATATGTAGCACCTACGTCGATGTATTTCACGATATCTTCATCGCCGATACCTTCGATATCTTTGCCTTTAGACTGCACGTAACCCAGAGATGGACGCAGACCAAAGTCAAATTGATATTGCGCAACCACTTCGAAGTTTTGCGCTTTATTTGCAAAGCCACCGGAAATAGGGGCCATATTGCGGGTTTCGGAATAGATAGTGGCCAGATAAATATCGTTGGCATCATATTTCAAACCGGTTGCCCAGCCTTCTGCTTTTTTACCTTCGCCGCGTGCCTGAAGGTTTTGATCGTTAGTGCGATCGGAGCTGGCATACGCACCAATCACAGAAAAATCGCTGCCGCCGAAGTCATAGCTCAGGGAGGTACCGAAGCCGTCACCGTTTTGCTTCTTCACGTCGCGGTTTTCATTTTTGCCCTGGTATTGCAGGGTCATGTTCAGGCCGTCAACCAGGCCAAAGAAATCGGTATTACGGTATGTGGCCAGACCGGAGGCGCGTTTCGTCATGAAGTTATCGGTCTGCGCCAGGCCGTCACCGCCGAACTCCGGGAACATATCGGTGTATGCGGCGACATCATACAGCGCGCCCAGGTTACGGCCGTAATCCAGTGAGCCGAAGTCTTTCAGTTTCAGCCCGGCAAATGCCAGACGTGTTTTTTGAGAAGAGTCGCTCTCAGCTTTGTTACCTGCGAACTCAGCTTCCCAACGTCCGTAGCCCGTCAGCTGATCGTTAATCTGCGTTTCACCCTTAAAGCCGAAACGAACGTAAGTCTGGTCACCATCCTTAGCGTCATCATCACTGATGTAGTGCATTGCTTTTACTTTGCCGTACACGTCCAGTTTATTCCCGTTTTTATTATAAACTTCTGCTGCCTGAACAGATGCGGAAGCAACTACGCCCATTACCACTAATGCCAGAGTGCTCTTTTTCATTTTCAATCCTGATTTTATAAAAACGCGCTAATATTCGCTGAGTAATAAGATTCGACTTATTACCCCGTGAAAAACAGGAAGGGTTTTATCGTTCGTGGGTGAAAGTTTTATGACAAAGTAAGAATATGTCTAAAAAAGTATGTTTTAATTTTTCGGTAATAAAATTGTCAAAATCTGCCGCTACGCTTCCTGATCCCGCGCAACAAAGTGACGGGTCATGCGCTAAGGCAGTTGGCAACGGAGCTGACACCTGTTAAAACGTCTGACTGACATCATTTTCCCTTATTGTTGAACGGCAGAGAATCATGAGTGACAGCCAGACGCTGGTGGTAAAACTCGGTACCAGTGTGTTAACAGGCGGATCGCGCCGCCTGAATCGTGCCCATATCGTTGAGCTTGTACGTCAGTGCGCTCAGTTGCATGCCGCAGGGCATCGTATTGTGATTGTGACTTCCGGGGCGATTGCCGCCGGGCGTGAACACCTGGGCTACCCCGAACTCCCCGCGACGATCGCCTCCAAACAGCTGCTGGCCGCCGTGGGACAAAGCCGACTCATACAGCTCTGGGAACAACTGTTCTCCATCTACGGCATTCACGTCGGGCAGATGCTGCTGACGCGTGCGGATATGGAAGACAGAGAACGTTTCCTGAACGCCCGCGATACGCTGCGTGCACTGCTGGATAACCATATCGTTCCGGTCATTAACGAAAACGACGCTGTTGCCACCGCTGAAATCAAAGTGGGCGACAACGATAACCTCTCTGCGCTGGCGGCGATCCTGGCAGGGGCCGATAAGCTACTGCTTCTGACCGATCAGCAGGGGCTGTTTACCGCTGACCCGCGTTCTAATCCACAGGCAGAACTAATTAAAGACGTTCACGGCATTGACGATGCGCTGCGCGCCATTGCGGGTGACAGCGTTTCTGGTCTGGGGACAGGCGGCATGGGCACCAAGCTCCAGGCCGCGGACGTGGCGTGTCGGGCCGGTATCGACACCATCATCGCCGCGGGCAGCCGTCCGGGCGTGATCGGTGATGTGATGGAAGGCATCTCTGTGGGCACACGATTCCACGCTCAGGCATCCCCGCTGGAAAACCGAAAGCGCTGGATCTTTGGCGCGCCCCCGGCTGGCGAACTGACCGTGGATGAAGGCGCGACCGCCGCTATTCTGGAAAGAGGAAGCTCGTTACTTCCAAAAGGAATTAAAAGCGTGACAGGCAACTTCTCGCGTGGTGAAGTGATCCGAATCCGTAACCTTGAAGGTCGCGACATCGCTCATGGCGTAAGTCGTTATAACAGCGACGCGCTGCGTCGGATTGCTGGTCACCATTCCCAGCAGATCGACGCCATCCTGGGCTATGAATATGGCCCGGTTGCCGTGCATCGTGACGACATGATTATTCGTTAAGGAGCCAGAACATGCTTGAACAAATGGGCGCAGCCGCGAAAGCAGCCTCTTATAAACTGGCGCTCCTTTCCAGCCGCGAGAAAAACCGCGTGCTGGAAAAAATCGCTGATTATCTGGAATCTCAGTCGCAGGAAATTTTGCTCGCCAACGAGCAGGATCTGCTGGAAGCGCGTCGCAACGGCTTAAGCGAAGCGATGCTCGATCGTCTGGCGCTGACCCCGGCGCGTCTGAAAGGTATCGCCGACGACGTCCGTCAGGTGTGCAACCTCCCCGACCCGGTAGGGCAGGTGATTGACGGTGGGGTGCTCGACAGCGGATTACGCCTTGAGCGTCGCCGCGTGCCGCTTGGCGTCATTGGGGTGATTTACGAAGCGCGTCCAAACGTGACGGTGGATGTCGCCTCCCTGTGCCTGAAGACCGGTAATGCCGCGATCCTGCGTGGCGGGAAGGAGACCTGGCGCACCAACGCCGCGACGGTAAACGTCATTCAGCAGGCGCTGGAGGAGTGTGGTTTACCGGCGGGTGCCGTGCAGGCGATTGAAAGCCCCGACCGTGCGCTGGTCAACGAGATGCTGCGCATGGACAAATACATCGACATGCTGATCCCACGCGGCGGCGCGGGCTTGCACAAGCTGTGCCGTGAGCAATCTACCATTCCGGTGATCACCGGTGGTATTGGCGTATGCCATATCGTAGTGGATGACACCGCGGAGGTAGAACCTGCGCTGAAGATTATCGTCAACGCTAAAACACAGCGTCCAAGCACCTGTAATACGGTGGAAACGCTGCTGGTGCATCAGGGCATCGCCAGTACCTTCCTGCCAGCGCTGAGCAAGCAGATGGCGGAAAGTGGCGTCACGCTGCATGCGGATGAGAAGTCTCTCGCCCTGCTGAAAGACGGTCCGGCGAAGGTCGTTCCGGTTAACGCGGAGCAGTACGACGATGAGTATTTGTCGCTGGATCTGAACGTG
The DNA here is from genome assembly GCF_049238215.1 of Enterobacter cloacae complex sp. IR5441. Lineage (NCBI taxonomy): Bacteria > Pseudomonadati > Pseudomonadota > Gammaproteobacteria > Enterobacterales > Enterobacteriaceae > Enterobacter > Enterobacter cloacae complex sp. IR5441. The sequence continues at coordinate 10,013 of NZ_JBMKIA010000030.1, read as the reverse complement.
AAGGTGGTTGCGGATCTCGATGACGCTATTGCGCACATTCGTGAACACGGAACCCAGCATTCTGACGCGATCCTGACGCGCACCCTGCGCAATGCCGATCGGTTTGTGAATGAAGTGGATTCGTCTGCGGTTTACGTGAATGCCTCGACGCGCTTCACCGATGGCGGCCAGTTTGGTCTGGGCGCGGAGGTGGCTGTGAGCACTCAGAAGCTGCACGCCCGCGGTCCGATGGGGCTGGAAGCACTGACCACCTACAAGTGGATCGGCTACGGTGATGATACGATTCGTGGGTAAATAATCGCGGGTGATGCAAAAATAGCCGTTTGATTCAAAAGGGCATTGACGCATCACCCGGTTAGATCTACTCTTTTGCCCCGTGGTTACGCTCGTAACCGGCCTTTCAGGGCCGATATAGCTCAGTTGGTAGAGCAGCGCATTCGTAATGCGAAGGTCGTAGGTTCGACTCCTATTATCGGCACCATCTCAATTTCCTCAAACGTCCGTATTCATCCATAACTACCATGATTTATATAGATTTTATCGAATTTTAGTCCGTCACTGTCCGTAACCATCCAGTAGAATCCGATACGGAATGTGTATAGGATTGTGTATATGTTCCTGTTCGGTCTTGGATTCCTATACACATGCCTTTAAACGATATGCAGATTCGCCGCGCTAAGCCTGAAGCTAAAGCCTATACACTTGGAGATGGGCAAGGGCTGTCATTGCTTATAGAGCCTAATGGAAGCAAGAGCTGGCGGTTCCGTTATCGTTTTGCCGGTAAACCCAAAATGATCTCGCTTGGTGTTTATCCAACAATCACACTTGCCGATGCGCGTTCCCGTCGTGAGGATGCCCGAAAGCTGGTCGCCGAAGGAAAGAATCCGAGTGAGGTTCGAAAAGAGCAGAAGATTGCTTTGCAAACGGAATCCGAAAATGCGTTTGAAAAGATAGCCACAGAATGGCATCAGATGAAGTCTACCAAATGGTCGGCAGGATATGCGTCAGATATCATGGAAGCATTTCAGAATGATATTTTCCCATATGTAGGGGAAAGACCCATTGGCGAAATAAAACCGCTAGAACTGCTTAATGTGCTGCGTAAAATTGAAAAGCGCGGAGCGTTAGAGAAGATGCGCAAAGTGCGACAGCGTTGCTCAGAGGTTTTTCGTTACGCGATCGCTACAGGAAGGGCTGAGTTTAATCCTGCTGCGGATCTATCCAGTGCTCTCGAAGTACATCAATCCAATCACTACCCTTTTCTAAAAGCTGACGAGATAACTGATTTTCTGCGTGCTTTAGACAGTTATACAGGGAGTCGGCTTGTCCAAATTGCTACTAAATTACTGATGATCACAGGTGTAAGAACCATCGAATTGCGTGCAGCATTATGGTCAGAATTTGATCTAGATAACGCTCTTTGGGAAATTCCTGCCGAAAGGATGAAAATGCGTAGGGCGCATCTTGTGCCATTGTCAACTCAGGCGTTAGATTTACTCAAGGAACTCAAGATAATGACAGGAAACTATCGTTATGTTTTTCCGGGACGTAACGATCCGAACAAACCTATGAGTGAAGCAAGCATAAATCAGCTTATCAAACGTATTGGATACGGTGGGAAGCTAACTGGACATGGTTTCAGACATACATTGTCTACAATTTTGCATGAGCGTGGTTATGAAAGTATATGGATTGAAATGCAACTAGCTCATGTGGACAAAAACAATATCAGAGGTACTTACAACCATGCTCAATATATATCAAATAGAAGAGTCATGCTTTCATGGTATAGTGATTTTATTTTTAAAAGTGGTGAATGATGAAATTCCAAATTGAAAAAGTGACTAGTGATAGTCGTGTGTTTACCTTAAGCAAAGGTAATGTAAGTGAACAAAACACATATACGATTATCACTGGTAAAAATTCAAGCGGTAAGAGCCGTCTACTTAGTAAGGTAGTTAATTCTTTTATTTTCTCTAAAGATGACAGTGCACTCTTAGCATCAGGTTCAATTACTAGTCCAAAGAAAGTTATTGCAGTTTCAACTGGGCGATTTGATAAGTTTCCTTTATATGTGCATGCTGCAAAAAATAGCAACTTTAAGAATAATTATTTTTATTATGGTTTAAAAACAACTAGTAATTCACCACACGCGATTCTGACTAAAGGTATCGCCTCAATTTTTTATGGCATGAGTATTAATCATGGCATCTTAAAAAGATTAGGGAGACTATTTTCATATTTAGGATTCGCTCCAATGATGGATATTAGTTTCTCTTTAAATGTAAATCTCGGTAAGTTAAAAAGCGGCAACTATGTAGAATTCTATAACGATTACGTAGAGAGAAACAGATTTAAAGATCCATTGTTCATTGAAAAACTTAATAATTATAAAGAAAAGAATAAGTTAACTCATCTTGAAGATTTTATATCAAATGTTTCTAAATACATCGATTATACCCAATATCATTATCTTGGTAAAAACTTTTATTTCAAGCTCAACTTATACTCAGAAAGCGATATGTTTGAATCTGAGATTGAAAATTTGTTGGTTCTTATTGATTTAAATATTTTGCAAGTTAAAGATATTAGGGTGTTTGGGAAGACTGAAAAAAACAAAATAAGCCTTTTCCAATCTAGTTCTGGTCAGCAATGTATGATTTTGATGATGATGGGGATAGCGAGTTCCATCTCAAATGGCTCTCTAATTTGCATTGATGAGCCAGAGATAAGTCTTCACCCTAAATGGCAGCTAGAATTTATAGATTTACTACAAAATACATTTTCTGACTATGTTGGTTGTCATTTTTTAATTGCGACACACTCTCCGCAAATAGTATCAGGTTTAAAGTCTGATAATGGATACATTCTCTCTCTTGAGAATGATGAGCTAACTTCTTCTGTCGATAATTCATTTAGATCAGCTGATTATCAACTAGCAGAAGTGTTCGATGCTCCTGGGTATAGAAATGAATATATAACGAAGTTAGCAATTAACTTATTTTCAAAAGTTAAAAAGAATAAATCTTTCGATGTAGAAGATACTGCTTTGTTGGAAAGGTTAAAAAGTTTTAAGGAAAATATAGCATCAGAGGATCCTGTCTACGAGTTGATTAAAGTGTTGGAGGAGGTTTTCGATTATTATGGCTGATATTGAAAACCTTTATGTTTTTACCAGGGATGATCTTTTGGCTATCGATGAGGTCAAGCGAGGTAATTATACACATTTGTCTTGGGGGGAGGGTTTGCTATCTAACCTTAGAGCAAGAATTAGGGATTTTTATCGTGGTGAACAACGCGGTACGTGTGCATTTTGTAAAAATGATATTTCATTACGCTCTGCTTTAAACTGTACTGTTGAACATATAATACCAAAATCCTTAAAGTTAGATTTTATGTTCACTTCTAGAAATCTATGTGTAATATGTGCTGATTGTAATGAGATTAAACGCGCTCAGGAAGTGATTAATGAAGTTCCTGATGTAACTAGAAACAGCTCTCGACGTGTAAGATACCCAACGACAGGTACTGTCTTTAAAATAGTACATCCCCATTTTGATTCATGGGATGAGCACATTATCAGGTTTGGCAGGGCATATATTGACAAATCAATGAAAGGTGCGAATACCATAAGCATCTGTAAGCTAAACAGATTTTTTCATGAATTTGAAGTTGGTGATGAATATATAACCGAAACTGACTTGACCGGTTTGATGGAAGAGTATCTCAGCACTCAGAGTATTATTAGGCGGGCTGAACTTTTGTTGCAAATAAAAGCAGCCTTGCGATAGTTTATGGTTACGCCTCTCATGTAAAAAAAGGATATGTTTTTTATTTTTAGATGTGAGGCGTTTGTTAATATTTCAAGAAGTCAATGTAGTGCGTAATGTGCAATTATTCGAGGTTATTGGAATAACCAGAGTGATAGTATGCTATTATTTTATTCTGGAGTTATTTTACATGTACATAGGATGTTTTTTTAGAGGTTTTTTAAAGAAGGTTTTTTGTATTCTATTTTTTTTGCAGTGATTATATGTCAAGGAATTGAGTCTAAAACTAGTAATGTCTCGCATTCTGTATGCACAGCTTAATTACTCAATGTCATACCGTTTATGGACCACAATCAGATGTTAATATTTAACCGAAAGTTTACGCTTTATCTCTATGTAAGTGGTTCTATAAATATTCGAATAGTATAAATTAAAAATGATTAATCACTGTCTTGGCGCGCAATGCTCTCCCCGCCCCGCCTGCCCGCTTAAGGGGCCTCTTTCAATGCAGGTGCAAGAGCAGCCTCAGACCGCACCAGAGCTGGCGCTGGCGGGGGAGGCCGGGACGTGAAAACGCATGCAAAACCATGCACCTTACGCATGCATGGCTTAATTCGGGAAAAATGGCGGGATTTACGGGGATTTTTTGACGGGCTACTGCGAGGCCAGTTCTGCGCGTTTATTCACGTAATTCTGGTTTTGTGCAGGTGTGAATTTCTCACGATTATCATCCCGCGAAGCCGCATCAGGCCTGAATCCGATGTCCGTTAAAATGTCATTATCCTGTGCGCAATAATTAATTTTTTCACCGGCGGCCAGCCACACCGACAGCGCCTCGCGCAGGTAATCGACGGAGTGCTGCATCGCGCAGTGTCTGACGGCGGGATTCTGGCTGTTATAGTCCATTAATTCAGGCGCAAGCGCGGCGGCCAGCTCTGCGCCGTGCGCCTGCATAAAATCATTCAGCCGGTCACGGATACTGATGCGCTGCACGCTCTCATGTGCGCGAATATAACGACCGGCCGCCTGATTAATTTCCCATTTTTTCACGTCGATAATATCGCGCAGGGTTTGCAGACTCCGGGTGCGGCTGTCATCACCGGTGGCGATGAGTTCCCGGTATTCCTGTTCGGTGTCGGCCAGCTCCTGTTTGCGGGTCAGCCAGGCGGTTTTAGTGTTCTGACAGACTTCAAAGGCCTGCTCCAGCGTTAAGGGTGTCATCAGGTGTCTCCGTATGGGTTACAGGCGTTGTTTTCGGGTTTTACCGGCCTGAGTGCAGATTAAATGGTCGTCTGTTTCTGTCGTGGCCGAGGGCGGCTGAATCACTTTGTCGACTGACTCCACCGTTCTGAACGTGGCGGAGCACAGGACGTTGGTGCACTGGTAATAAATCTGCTTGATCGTCCCGGACAGATAGCGGCTGGTACGGGTGTGCGCCGGGCACTGACAGAACGGGCAGTGCATCACTCCAGCAGTCCCCGCGCTTTCAGGTCAGCTTCACGCTCATGCAGTTTGTTAAAGAAGGCCTGACGCTGACCGTTGGTCACTGCCACGCCGTAATCCATATGGGGCAGCGTCTCAGCCGACAGCCCGGTTTTAAACAGCACCGGCTCATCCGCCAGACGGATATGACAGTCATTCACTGCACGCTTGAGCCACGCCTGCACCTCCTGCATGACGGCTTTATCCGGTTCGACATAACCCTGAATCCCGACGGTGTTTGCGAGCGGGTTCCCCAGCGTCAGCATTTTCAGTTTCATCGCCCGGACAAGGGCCCCGCACGTATCACGCAGCGCGTTATCCAGCTCTTTCCCGGCGTACTGGCTGAGCACGCTATGATGCGCCTGACGATAATCTCTGGCCGTGCCGTCACAGAGGGCTTTCAGCCGGTCGCTGTCATAGGCCAGAACCTCAGCCAGCCTGTCGCATTCCTGCACCAGCTCGCGGGAGGCCACGCGTGCCAGATGCTGTTGTTTCAGCTCATCCGTCAGCACTGCTCCACCGGCACGGAATGCCCTGCGCCATACGCTGGCATCGCTGCCGTTTTCCTTTTCAATCTCAGCTTTCTGTTCGGCGGTTCGGGCAATGGCCGTGGTGGTGTCATCCATCTGACGGGCGCTCTCGAGGTGGGCGGCTCTGGCCGCGTCCAGTTGTTGAAATGCGGGTGTCAGGTATTCAGGGATAGCGGTGGTGGTCATGGTGTGTCTCCTCAGTCATGTCAAGTTGAGGAGATTCTGCCGTGCGCCACACAACAACTCGACTCATTGCCGTTGTGGCAGGAATGGCACAGACGGGACTTTCAAAAGCAGGCTTGCCAGAGAAAGGTCGCAGGAAAATCACCCTCTCTGTTTGTTTTTTTACTGTTTACTATTCACCACTGTTCACCTTAAATAAAAATATAAGTAATACAGTATCTTAAATGGTGAACAGTTGATGGTCTGACTGTTCACCGTCTGTTCACCACTGTTCACCCTGAGCATTTATTGACCACTGACTGAGTTTCAGCTGGTTAGATTCATTCGGAATAAAAGTGTGTATATATATTTCATTTTTAACTTATCGACTTTGCCAACAATGGCCAATAAAGGCCAATAACGGCCAATATAGGCCAGCAGTGTTTACGGTATAAAATTCAGTCAGTTGTGTGGTGGGCTGATATGAAAAGACTTGTTGCCCTGAGAGAAAATATTCACAAAATAGAGAGCTACCCGAGGCCGGACGGACACGACCGGCACTGTATGGACTTTATGAGGTAGCCCGATGCACACCGCTTTTTCTTCCCCGTCTTCTGCGCCTGTCGCCCCGCCAATGCCGTTTTCTGACGCCGTTCAGGAGCGCTTTATTCGCCTGCCCGAAGTGATGCACCTGTGTGGCCTGTCCCGTTCGACGATTTATGACCTCATCAGCCGGGAGGCTTTCCCGAAACAGATCTCACTTGGCGGTAAAAACGTGGCGTGGGCGCAGTCAGAAATCGCCGCATGGATGGCCGAACGGATCGCCGATCGTAACCGGAGCTGTGACGCATGATGATGACCGTTCTTCTGAAAGCCCCTTTTTCTGGCTTGCTTCCGTTCGCCGTTTCCAGGTATAGTTTTCCCGCTGTCGCAAAATCGACAGCCGGGCGTGGAAACCCGTGTTTAACTATGGCGACATTAGACGCGCCTTGCGTCTTTTTTTATGTCTGTGCCTTGATGCACCCGTTATCTGCGCAACGGTTTAGAAACCTGTGCGCTGTTATAATAATGGTGGCTCAGGCGGGGCCGACTTCGGTCGGGCCGGTTCCCATAGTTACCGGTATTTCCACCCCCGTCTGGGCTACCACCCATAAGTGTGGAAACTTCGGTGGTAGCTGTAACCAGCTAACTATGGAGGTTGCCCTTATGGCTACGATCCTCACCCCGTCACACCCGCAATTTGTCTTCCTGTTTGCCGCCGTTCGTCGCGCAGACCGTAAACCCCGTATCTGTATGCTTCGCACCGTGGCCGGTGACGAGCACGCCGCACGTCTTTCCCTTGTTCGCGATTACATCCTCTCGTTTGCTGGCCGTCTGCCGGTTGCAGAGGTGCGCGCATGAAACACACCACCCTCAGCATTAAAGAACTCGAATGCCTTGAGCACCTGCGCAACGTCGGCCACTTTGTCAGCGCGATGATGCAGGAGCAGGACTGCACCACCCTCCACCGCGACCCCGCGCAGCAGTCGCAGCTTAACTCCGTGATTTACCTGATGACCGCCCAGCTCGACGGCGTGGTCGAACGCTGCAATCAGCGCTGGCTGGCCGGGGAGGGTAGCGTATGAAAAAGCCGTTACCGCCGGTATTACGCGCCGCCCTGTATCGTCGTGCCGTGGCCTGTGCCTGGCTGACCCTATGCGAACGTCAGCACCGCTACCCGCAACTCACCCTTGATGCGCTGGAAAGTGCTATTGCCGCCGAGCTGGAAGGGTTTTATCTGCGCCAGCATGGCGAGGAAAAAGGCCGTCAGATTGCCTGTGCGCTGCTGGAGGATTTGATGGAAGCCGGACCACTGAAAGCCGCGCCGTCGCTGTCCTTTCTGGGGCTTGCCGTAATGGATGAACTCTGTGCCCGTCATATCGACACGCCGGTTGTGCACTGAGGGAGAAAATAACGATGAAAATGAACGTAACGGAAACCGTAAAACAGGCATGCGGCCACTGGCCGCGCATTCTCCCGGCGCTGGGTGTGAAAGTGAGTAAAAACCAGCATCAGGCCTGCCCGGTGTGCGGCGGCTCTGACCGCTTCCGCTTCGATGATAAAGAGGGGCGCGGGACGTGGTTCTGCAACCAGTGCGGCGCGGGTGACGGACTTAAGCTGGTCGAAAAGGTGTTCGGCGTGTCGGCTTCCGAAGCCGCCGGGAAGGTGAGCGCCCTGACCGGCAGTCTGCCGCCGGTTGCTGAGGACATTATTACCGCCGCCGAGGCCGAAAGCGATGCCAGCCGGAGAGCCGCTGCCACGCTTGCCGCAAAGCTTCTGGAGAAAACCCGCCCGGGCACCGGCAACGCCTACCTGACCCGGAAGGGCTTTCCTGCGCTCGAATGCCTGACGCTTTCCACCACACACAAGACCGGCGGCGTGACCTACCGCGCCGGTGATGTCATCGTGCCGCTGCAGGACGATACCGGCTCGGTGGTTAACGTTCAGCTTATTAATTCTGACGGCCTCAAACGCACCCTGAAAGGCGGAGCGGTAAAAGGGGCGTATCACCTTATCAAGGGGAAAAAAGAGGCGGGAAAACGCCTGTGGATAGCGGAGGGCTACGCGACCGCGCTCACCGTGCATCACCTGACCGGTGAAACCGTCATGGTGGCGCTCTCGTCCGTGAACCTCCTTTCTCTGGCGAGCCTTGCCCGTCAGAGGCACCCGGCCTGTCAGATTATCCTCGCCGCTGACCGTGACCTCAGCGGGAACGGCCAGATCAAAGCCGCAGAGGCCGCACAGGCCTGTGAGGGCACGGTTGCCCTCCCGCCGGTGTTCGGTGACTGGAATGATGCGTTTATGCAGCAGGGCGAGGACACCACACGCAAAGCGATTTACGATGCCATCCGGCCAGCGGCGCAAAGCCCGTTCGACACCATGAGCGAGGCGGAATTTACCGCCATGAGCACCAGTGAAAAGGCGATGCGGGTGCATGAGCATTACGGCGAAGCGCTGGCTGTGGATGCGAACGGCCAGCTCCTGTCCCGGTATGAAGCCGGGACATGGAAAATCATCCCGCCCTCAGACTTTGCGCGCGACGTGGCCGGGCTGTTCCAGCGCCTGCGTGCCCCGTTTTCATCGGGGAGAATTGCCTCGGTGGTCGATACCCTGAAACTCATTATTCCGCAGCAGGCCGCCCCGGCGCGTCGTCTGATTGGCTTTCGCAACGGTGTGCTCGATACCCTCACCGGCGTATTCAGTCCGCACAGCAAATCACACTGGCTGCGCACCCTGTGCGACGTGGACTTTACCCCTCCGGTGGAGGGTGAAACGCTGGAAACCCATGCGCCGAATTTCTGGCGCTGGCTCGACCGTGCGGCCAGTGGTAATTCGGCTAAACGTGACGTGATACTCGCCGCGCTGTTTATGGTGCTGGCGAACCGCTACGACTGGCAGCTTTTTCTCGAAGTCACCGGACCCGGCGGAAGCGGGAAAAGTATTCTGGCCGAAATTGCGACCCTGCTCGCCGGGGAGGACAACGCTACGTCAGCGACCATCGAGACGCTGGAATCACCACGTGAGCGTGCCGCGCTGATTGGCTTCTCGCTGATACGCCTGCCTGACCAGGAGAAATGGAGCGGGGACGGCGCAGGACTTAAGGCCATAACCGGCGGCGATGCCGTGTCAGTTGACCCAAAATACCGCGACGCCTATTCGGCCTATATCCCGGCGGTGATTCTGGCCGTGAACAATAACCCGATGCGCTTCACCGACCGCAGCGGCGGCGTGTCCCGTCGGCGGGTGATAATCCACTTCCCGGAGCAAATTGCCCCGGAGGAGCGTGACCCGCAGCTTAAGGACAAAATCGCGCAAGAGCTGGCCGTCATCGTGCGCCAGCTTATGCAGCAGTTCAGCGACCCGATGACGGCGCGTGCATTGCTCCAGTCACAGCAGAACTCTGACGAGGCACTCAGCACTGATGAATCCCCTAATGATTTTGGTAAAAATCATTAAGTTAAGGTGGATACACATCTTGTCATATGATCAAATGGTTTCGCGAAAAATCAATAATCAGACAACAAGATGT